>CAZNQC010000001.1:0-2634 GCA_964574825.1 uncultured Sphaerobacteraceae bacterium
ACCAACCAGTTGGCAAGCAACCGCCATGCGCGAAGACAAGTTCGTGGGTCTGGGACTGACGTTCGATGATGTCTTCCTGCTTCCGGCCCGGTCCGATGTGCTGCCCAATACCGTCGACACCAGCACCCGCATCGCGCGAGATATCGTCCTCAACATCCCCTTGCTCTCCTCCGCGATGGACACCGTGACCGAAGCGCGCTTGGCGATCGCCCTCGCCCGTGAGGGCGGCATGGGCATCGTCCATCGCAATCTCTCGATCGAAGACCAGGCGGCCGAAATCGACAAGGTCAAGCGGTCCGAGTCCGGGATGATCGTCGAACCAGTCACGCTTGGACCGGACGAGCCGGTCGCTGACGCGCTGGCCGTGATGGAGCGGTACCACATCTCCGGTGTGCCGATCACTGATCCCGACGGCCGCCTGGTTGGCATCCTCACGAACCGGGACCTGCGGTTCAACCAGGACGGCAACCAGCTGATCCGTGACGTGATGACGAGCTATCCGCTCTATACGGCACCCACCGGCACCACCCTGGATGAAGCCAGTGAGATCCTCCACCAGCACAAGGTGGAGAAGCTGCCGGTCGTCGACGAGAACGGGTTCCTGACCGGCCTGATCACGGTCAAGGACATTCAGAAGAAGATTCAGTACCCCAACGCGACCAAGGACGAACGTGGTCGACTGCGTGTTGGCGCCGCAATCGGAGTCGGCAAGGACTCGGAGGAACGCGCCGCGGCCCTGGTTGCCAAGGGTGTCGACCTGCTGGTGGTCGATACGGCCCACGGGCACAACATCGGCGTGATCGAGATGGTCCGCAAGATGAAGCAGACCTACGGCATTCCCATCATGGCCGGGAATATCGCCACGGGTGCGGCGGCGGCGGCATTGATCGACGCCGGGGCCGATGCGCTCAAGGTGGGAGTCGGACCGGGCTCGATCTGCACGACCCGCGTCGTCTCGGGCACCGGTGTTCCCCAGATCACGGCCATCAACGAGGTGGCCAAGGTTGCGAACCCACGCGGGATTCCGGTTATCGGCGATGGCGGCATCCAGTTCTCGGGCGATATCGCCAAGGCGATTGCCGCCGGAGCCGACAGCGTGATGCTCGGCTCCCTGTTCGCCGGACTGGATGAGAGTCCGGGCGAGGTCATCATCTTCCAGGGCGAACGCTTCAAGGAATATCGCGGCATGGGCTCGCTGGGCGCGATGAAGGCCCGCTCCTACTCCAAGGACCGTTACTTCCAGGAAGACATCGGGAATGTCTCCAAGCTCGTTCCCGAGGGCATCGAAGGTCGTGTTGCCTACAAAGGTGCCCTGGCCCCGCTGGTGTACCAGCTTGTCGGTGGACTCCGCTCCGCCATGGGGTACGTTGGCGCGGCGAACATCCTGGCACTCCGCAACGATACCCAGTTCATCCAGGTCACCGCGGCCGGGCTGCGCGAAAGCCATCCCCACGATGTCGCGGTCACCAAGGAAGCGCCGAACTACCGGGTCGGCGGCAACTAGAGCAAAGGTCTGAAAGGTGGACACACGTCCGACCACATCAGGGAGACCCATACGGCAGCCGGGATTGCCCCGGCAACGGTGCACTTTGCGGCTGCCTGGGGCCTCAGCACTGACTTCATCGAGATCGCTGTCTGCCAGTCATTCTGTGGCCCGCTTCAGGTTTCCAGCCTCATGGTGAGGAACACCAATGAGCCACCATCCACAAGGTAAATGAGGACCCGAACGATGCCCGAACTCGATTTCAGCACGGAATTTGGCCAGCGAGTCCTGAACGAACTGCAGGCGGAACAGGTGATCTGGTTGACAACGGTCAGCCCCTCGGGACAACCGCAGCCTAGCCCCGTCTGGTTCCTCTGGCGCGATGGCGAAGTGCTCATCTTCAGCGAACCAGCCGCACCCAAGGTGCGCAATATCCGTGCGAACCCGAAGGTTTCGCTCGCGTTCAACACCGATCCGCACGGGGAGCGGGTTTCTATCCTGCAGGGTGAAGCCACGCTCAGCGCTGCCCAAATGACCGCGGATGATGTCGGATCATTTGGCGACTATGTCGAGAAGTACCAGGGTGGCATCGAGTCACTGAATCTCACTCCGGAATCGATGCTGACCCAATATTCCCAATTGATCACGATCACGCCAACGAGACTCCGGGGATGGTAGTGCTCAACCTTCGACCGCGCATCAGGGGCCTTGCTTGAATACCCACGGTCGCCTGTTCCTGCCCCAGCCAGAGATCGACACGCCACCCGCCTGGCCTGGCCGGCAGCAGTGGCCACACATCGTTTTCTGGTCCACGTCGCAAATCGTGCTGTTCCTTTTGCTCTTTCAGGCCTACAAGATGGTTCGGAAGACCTTCATCACCCGGGCCGAAGGGGTTGCCTACGACAACGCGCTGGATATTCTCTGGCTGCAGGGCAAGCTCGGCCTGAACTTCGAATTGGGCTGGCAACGCTGGGTTCTCGACCAGGGTGACCTGATCAAGGTCTTCAACAACATATACGCCTATTACATGTACGGGTTCTACGCCTGTGCGATCATCCTGCTCGTCCTGGCACCCACGCGGTACCTGTACCTGCGACGACTCTTCATCACCACGATGGTAGTTGCCCTGCCGTGGTATGCCATCTATCCTC
>CAZNQC010000001.1:2734-38458 GCA_964574825.1 uncultured Sphaerobacteraceae bacterium
CGACTCTTCATCACCACGATGGTAGTTGCCCTGCCGTGGTATGCCATCTATCCTCTGGCGCCGCCCCGGTTCATGGAACCGTACGGCTGGCCGTTCGTGGACACCCTCGCCGTCTACGGTCCCAATTACTTCTCGGAATCCGGCATCGTGACCGCGAACCGCTTCGCCGCGATGCCGAGCATGCATTGCGGATGGTCGATGGTGGCAGGCATCATGATCGCCCACGCATTGCCCTGGCGCCGGGTCGGCATCGCCGTCGGCGTCTTCCTCGCCCTGCTCGTGTCGGCGACCGTGATCGTGACCGGCAATCACTACTGGCTCGATGTCATCGGCGGCTGGTTGGTGGTCGCAGTCTCGTTGCTGATCAACCGCTGGCTCCCCTTCCCGCTGCCCATTCGCTGGCCCTGGCAGCAGCAGCCCAATCCGTCGCTCGAAAGCCCCCGGGCCGGCACCTGACAGCTCGGTGCGCAGAATTATCGAAAACAGGTGTTGACAAACGGCCATTCATGGCTCTATGATGACCGAGCGTTGGAGAGAGCCACGCCCCACTCACTGGCTACGTCGGTGAAGGAACCAGCCGAGACATGACGTCGTTGATCAGGAAGGAGGAATCGGTATGCTGAAGTCTGGACTCGTCATCGCGCGTGAGGCCACCGGTATGGCTGCCATTTCCCCTGCCTGCGGATGCAATCAGTCATGATGTAGCGGATTTTCGATAACCGCACGTCGTTCCTGGAGCCCGGGCAGCCATATGGCCCGGGTTTTTTGTTGCGTCCCATCCGGCGGCTACGTCACATCGGCTCGCAATCCCCGAAATAAACCCAAAACACCTCAATCGCGGATCAGATGATCCGTGCTACCGAAACACGCCTGTTTGATCAAAAAGGAGATTACTTCATGTTTCCATTCATCCTGTCCAACGTTCAAGATCCGTTCCCGCCAGACCGCCAATCCAACCGACCACCCTCACGGCTGGACGTTCAGCGCCAGCACCTGGAGCACCAGAAGATGTACCACCTCAACACCATGGTCGTAGACCAATCACAGTCCAACATCGACCGCCAGGTCATGGTTCGACAGCAGATCCTGGAAGCAACCGCGAACCAGCTTTCCCTGACCGAGCGCCTGCGTCAGCGCATCGCGTCGATCCTGATCTCCACCGGCCAGCGCATCGAACCGGACGCCTGCCCGCAGGAACCACAGTTCAATGCCTGATCGACTCTCGACAATCCAGGACGCCAGCAAGGCCCGGACGGCCCGTTCGTCCGGGTCTTGCCGTTCCCGGCGACTTGTCCACCGACGCTACGGAGTGCCACACTGAAGATCGTCATCCCGCCGGGATCGTCGAGGGTCGAGTCGCCCCAGTCCCGCACACCGTGAGCGTCCCCTTCCATGCCTCGCATCATCGGCTTCTTCAATCAAAAAGGCGGCACCGCCAAGACCACCAGCACCCTCAATGTCGCTGCGGCCCTCGCCGAACGTGGCAAGTCGGTCCTGACGGTCGACCTCGATCCACAGGCCAGCCTGTCGATGGCGATCGGCATCGACGTCACCTCGATCGACCTCTCCGTCTACGACCTGCTGCTCGACGAGTCGGTCACCGTCGCCGATGTTGCGCTGCCCACCACCATTCCTCACGTCGACATCCTGCCCTCCCATCCTGACCTTGCCGCGGCGGAACTCGAACTGCTCAACGTATTGGAGCGGGAACGGCAACTGGACCATCGCCTGCATGGTGCGGACCTCGATGCCTACGATTACGTGTTGATCGATGCTCCGCCAGCTCTGAACATCATCTCCATCAACATCCTCGTCGCCATCGAAGAGTTGATCATCCCGATCGAGCCGCATCCACTCTCGATCATGGTCCTCCGACGCCTGTTCGAGACCATCGGCCGCATCCAGCGACTGAATCCTGACCTGGTGGTCCTTGGCTTCCTGCCGACCAAGGTCCATCACTCGTCCCGTCTCGCGGCCGACATGCTGGCCACGCTGGAGGACCAGTTCCCGCATCTCGAACTGTTGCCGGTGATCCCGCTCTCCGTCCGGGGCGCCGAGTCAACCGCCGAACGCACGTCGGTGCTGACATACATGCCAAAATCCACCATCGCCGCCGCCTATCGGGATGTCGGAGCCTGGATCGAAGCGGCTGGCGAGGAGGGTGCTGAATGAGCGAGCGCCGCGGCTCCAGCCGCCGCCGGTTCACCGTTGACGCGCTGTTCCAGGACACGCGTCCCCAGGCCGCGGGTGTGGAGGATCTGGCGTCGGCCAAACTGATCGAGCTCGACCGGATCGTCTCCGATCCCGAGCAGCCTCGGCGCACCTTCGATCCTGATCGGCTCGAGGAGCTGGCGAGCAGCATCAAGGCCGAAGGCATTCTGCAGCCGATCGCCGTTCGCTACGAGGACGAGCCCGGTCGCTACGTGGTCATTCATGGCGAGCGGCGCTGGCGAGCGGCACGAATGGCTGGCCTGACGACGATCCCGGCCATTGTCCGCGACGTGCCGCCCGAGCGGCGTCTCGTTCAGCAGCTCATGGAAAACATCGTTCGGGACGACCTCAACGCCGTCGACCGCGCTGCTGCCCTGCGGGCGCTGCGTTCCCAGCTGGGCGACCCACCCTGGGATGTCGTGGCGGAGACCGTAGGCATCAAGCGCTCCCGACTCTTCCAGCTACTGGGAACGGAAAAGCTGCCAGTGGCAGTTCAGGACGACATCCGGAGTGGCGTGCTGAGCGAGAAGCAGACCCGAGTCCTGCAGGGTCTCCCGCCCGATCGGCAGTCTGCCTTGCATGCGTTGTTGCTGGAATCAGGCCTCTCGAATGCCGAAACCATGCGCCTGGCCCGGGCCTATCGTGAAGCTGAGGCACTCCCGGAGGAATCAGCCGCCGAGACACTCACCCGGGTCCACGAATTCGTGTTCGGCACCGACACCAACCAGGTGCGAGCGCAATCGAAAGCACTGCTCCGCGCCATCCAGGATGCCCGAACCGGCACGACCAGGAGCAAGACCCGACTCTCAACCTTGAACGCCGTGCTCAACAGCGGCCGTCATCGTGACGAGCGCGTAACGCAGGACGTCAATCGGCTGGCCAGGTCTCTGGCTGCAATGGCATCGGCACGGGCGCAGAACCCCGAGGTTGACGCCAACCTGCGAGATCTCCGCGACGCGCTCGATACCATCCTTGAGTGACGGTACGTCATGCAGGCCGTCGATCCTGCGTCGTGCTGCGCCTTCCGCCCAGATGAAAGTCCACTCCGTGAAACGTCTTCCCTACGTCGCTCTTGTTGCGTGCCTGGCCATGATCCTTGCCAGTTGTTCGTCATCCCCGGATCCTGTCGAGCCGACCGTTGCGCCGACGGCGACCGCCCTTCCCACAGTGTCTCCGGGCGGAACGACGGTCGGCAATCTCCTTGATCGGGTCAATTCCGCCTGGTCGGCCACGCAATCGGTGGAGACGACGTTCTGGACGACTGGCGACAACACCACAGAAGGTCCACCCGTGACCGGTGAGGTCACAACTGAATCCAGCATCGCCCCGGATCGTCGCCATGTGGTGCGCTCCGTCAACGGTGAGGTCGTGGAAGAACAGATTGCCGTGGGTGGGCGTGTGTTCATGCGGGGGCAGATCGTGGTGGCAGCCATCGCCCCGATGATGGGGCCGGACGCCTGGATCGAGGTCGATCCTCGGACAGCAGATTCGACCGCAGTCATAGCGGCCCAGGTGGACTGGCTGCTGTCGCCGGTTCAGTCGCCATTCGCAACCGTGAGCGATGAGACTCGCGCGCTGGAGGCGTTTCCTGGGGAGACAGTGGAGATCGACGGGCGGAGTTGCCAGACGTGGACATTTGGAGACCCCAACGGCATCCAGCAGGAACTCGCGCTGGACGACAACAACCTCCCCTGCCGGCTGATCCAGCGTGCCGGCGACTTCTCCAACGTCACGATCTACTCGTTCAATGCTGCAGGCCTCTCAATCAACGTTCCGAATATCGCGACGCCAGAGGCTCCGTAAGGTCCCGAGGCATGTGGCAAGCATCCCCGGGCCCGTGCGATTCACCAGATCAATGTGCTGCCACCCGGAGCCACGACAAGGCGCCGGGTGTATGCTTTGCTGCAGCAGCACAACCAACCGGGCTGGTTCTTCACAGGATGAAAGGACTGCGGCAGATGACAATAGCGGAACGAGGACTGATCCGGTCGCTCGTCGTCTTCATGGTGGCGCTTGGGCTCGTGGTGTCCGGGTTGGCCAGTGGCAGTGTGATGGCAACACCGGGTTCCGTCCTACCCTCTACCTCGTCTGCGCAGGACGATGAAGAGGAGATGGATATTGACGATCTCGTCGAGTTGGTCAATCCCGCGGTCGTCACGGTCTACAACCTGACGCATCTGCAGAACAACATGGGCGCCACGCAGACGGTGACGCAGGGTGCCGGGACAGGATTCATCATCGATGAAGATGGATACATCGTCACCAACTGGCACGTCGTGACATCCGGCGATGAGTTCGCGGTGGCCCTCCACGACGGCACGCTGGTCGAGGCCGAACTCATCGGCACCGACGCGCGCGACGACCTGGCTGTCGTGAAAATCAACCCCCGAGATGTTCCGGCCGTCGTCCAATTGGGTGATTCCGACGCCCTGCGGCCCGGAGAGACGGTCGTTGCGATTGGGTCTCCCCTCGGACAGTTCCCGAACACCGTCACGGCTGGCATTGTCAGCGCGCTCGGCCGCGATGGCTTTGGCGGAATCAGCAATTGCCAGAACTACTCGAATCTGATCCAGCACGACGCGGCGATCAATCCGGGCAACTCCGGTGGTCCGCTCTTCAACCTGCAGGGTGAAGTGATTGGCGTCAACACGCTGGGCCTTCCGCTCAGCCCGGATGGCACTCCGATCCAGGGACTCTACTTCGCCGTGCCATCGAACATGGTGAAGGAGATCGCCGAACAGCTGATCCGGGATGGCCGGATCTCGGCCCCGTACCTCGGCATCTCCAACGTGCCGATCAGTGAGGGTGAGTTCGCCGCCAACAACTTCGATTACAAGGGCGGGGTGCTGATCACCGATATCGGACCAGGGACCCCCGCCGACGATGCTGGCCTGATGGTGGAGGACGTGATCCTCGAGGTTGACGGCGAGCCAATCACGACCGAACGCGGGTTGGCGGCGATCTTGCTCGACTACCAACCCGGCGATGAGGTGACCCTGACCGTCCTGCGAAATGGACGTGAGGTCAAGGTCCAGTTGACGCTCGGCAACCTCCCGCAGGAAGTCCTCGACTCCTGCACGCTGGCGCCGTAGCCCTTGTCATCTGCCAGACGCAACACCACCCCGGACTCGTCCAAGTCCGGGGTGGTGTTCGTTTCGGCGCACGTGTTTTGGCGGGACAGCCAAGCCAGCTCGGCGGGAGTAGATTCCGGCTACTCGCCTGTCAGCGGATAATTGTTCGCCAGCCGACCCCACTTGGCGTCGAACTTGCGAGTGGACTTGAACGGTTCGGCCACGGCACCCTCAGCGTATGGAGCCGATCGCGCCAGCAGGGCGACCCGCTCCTCGTCAGTCAACGGCACGAAGTCGTTGGCCACGGCCAGGTTGCGGTGCAGCACATCGAGCGAATCCATACCCGACACGATGCTCGCAATCGGGGATGGCAGGCTCATGGCATAGCGCAGGCTTTCCTCGGGCGTGATGTCGCAGCCGGTGTCCTGCAAGTGTCCACCAGCGAAGGTTTTCATCCCGATCACCGCAATCCCCTGTTCGGCGCAGATCGGCACGATCTCCTGCTCGAAGCTGGCGTGATGCGCATCGAGCACGTTGAGCGGCATCTGCACGGCATCCCACGGGAAACCCTGCGCCAGCATCCGCTTGTGAATGTCGGGATGCCGGTGCCCAGTGAAGCCGATGTAGCGGACTTTCCCCTGCTCCTTGGCCTTGAGCATCGCCTCGGCCGATCCGCCTGGCGCAAAGACGCGGTCAGGATCCGCGTCCCAGACCACTTCGTGAATCTGCCAGAGGTCAAGGTAGTCGGTCTGGAGGGCCTTCAGGCTCTCTTCGAGCTTCTCCATGGAATGGGTAGCGACCCGGTCGTGGGCGCAGTCCTTGGTCATCAGGAAGGCCTTCGCGCGGTACCCGTCCTGGGCCAACGCCTTGCCCATCCGCCGTTCGCTCTCCCGGTCGTTGTATTCCCAGGCGTTGTCCAGAAAGTTCGCGCCGGCATCAATCGCTTCGTGGATGATGCGAATGCCTTCGTCCTCGGTTGGCTTGCTGCCAATATGGGCGCCACCGACGCCCAGCAGCGACACCTGTTCACCCGAATTGCCAAATGGTCGCGTGGGAATGGCCATGTTCGTCTCCTGCCTCATTGCCAACGATGTCGTTCCATCTTCGCACGAACCGGTGTCCTGCGCAGTCCGCTGACCATGCGCGCCGAGCCGATCTCGGCCACCGAGTCTTGGCGGACTCGGCTCTCCATGCGAAAATCGCGCCGTTCCACGTATTCCGTCCGCACGGAATGATCCTGCCAGGAGCAACCGCATGGCCACCTATCACACCTACCTCCGTCGCATCTACGACATCATCGAGCAAGTGGTGGCCGACGAAGACGAGTCGATCCAGACAGCCGCCACCTGGATGGCCGATTCACTGGCCGCGGGCGGAATCGTGCACCTGTTCGGCAGCGGCCACTCGCACATGGTGGCCGAGGAAGTCTTTCACCGGGCCGGCAGCATGCTCCCCCTCAGTCCCATGCTCGATGCCAACCTCACGTTCCTCGGCCATCTGAACGCCACCTTGCTCGAACGCAGTCCGGGCTACGGTAGCGTCATCATCAACTCGCACGACATCCGGCCGGGCGAAGTCGTCTTCGTGATCAGCAATTCCGGCGTGAATCCTGTTCCCGTGGAGGCCGCGCTGGCGGCCAGGGAACGCGGCGCGAAGACCATCTCCATCTCATCGGTTGAGCATTACGTCAATGTCCCGCCGCGCACCAGCGACGGCCAACGCCTCAGCGACGTCGTCGACCTGGCGATCGACACGCATGTGCCACATGGTGACGCGCTGGTCCGGATTCCCGGTGTCGAATCCCCGGTGGGCGGGGCGTCATCGGTCGTCGGACTGGCGATCATCAACGCCATCATCGTCGAGGCGGCGGCAATCATGGCCCGGCGCGGTGACGAGCCGCCGGTGATCCCGTCGATGAACGTTCCAGACGGGGACGAGAAGATGGAGGTGCTCGTCGAGAAATACGGTGCCCGGCTGCCGCTGCTGCGCAACGCCTAGTCCTCCCGCGACAGGTATTTCTCCTGCTCCGCCGAGAGAGTTTGCGTGCGCTGGAAAGCAGCGAAGGCGGCCTTGGAGAGAACGGTTCGCAAGCCGCCCTTTTCCATCTGGTAAATGGCCTCGGCCGACGTGCCACCCGGCGAGGTCACCATATTGCGAAGTTCGGCCATGTGCTTGCCCGAATGCCGGGCGAAATCAACCGACCCCGAGACGGTTTGCAGCACGATCTCTTCAGCCAGCCGCCGCGGGAACCCCATGTGCACGCCCGCGTCGATCAGCGCCTCCATCATCATGAACACGTAGGTTGGACCAGTACCCGAGAGCGCGGTCGCCATGTCGACGTACTTTTCGGTGTCGACCTCGATCTCTTCACCCAGTGCCGCCAGCACGGCCCGCACCTGCGCTCGCTGGTCCTCGGTGACGTCCTCGGTGCCGCACCAGACCGACATCCCTTCCCCGATCTGGGCCGGAGTGTTGGGCATCACGCGCACAATCGCCCCGTGTTCGAGCCCACGGCGCAGTGCCCGCAGGGGAGCACCGGCCAGGATCGACACAACCACCTGGTTCGAGCCCAACTTGCCGCGCAGTTCGGACATCACCTGCGGCAACACCTGGGGCTTGATGGTGAGGAAGACGAGGTTCGCCCGTTCGGCAACCTCCTCATTGGTCTCCACGACGGTCACGCCGAACCGCTCGGTCAGGCGTCGTCGCCGATCCTCGCGTGGATGGCTGGCAACGATCTCCTCGGCTGTCACGATGTCCTTCGCCAGCAACCCGGCGATCATCGATTCCGCCATGACCCCGGCGCCAATGAAACCGAGCCTGTTTCCCGGCTCGCCTGCCCGATCATCCACCCTGCCTGCTCCTGCCCTGCGATACTCAATCCCGCAACGTCCCTGTCGAAGTGCTAGCCAAGCCTACCCCAAACAGGACAATCGACATGCCAAATCGCCTTGCCCGCGAAACCAGCCCCTATTTGCTCCAGCACCAGCACAACCCTGTTGACTGGTATGCCTGGAGCCCGGAAGCGCTCGCAATCGCCCGCACGCGAGACGTCCCGATCCTGCTCAGCATTGGTTACTCGGCGTGCCACTGGTGCCACGTGATGGCCCACCAGTGCTTCGAGAACGAGTCGATCGCTCGCACCATGAACGAGCACTTCGTTTGCATCAAGGTGGATCGCGAAGAGCGACCGGACATCGATGCCATCTACATGACCGCCCTCCAGGCCCTGACCGGGCACGGTGGCTGGCCGCTGAACATCTTCCTGACACCGGATGGAACGCCCTTCTTTGGCGGCACCTACTGGCCGCCGGTCGACCAGGGCGGCATGCCTGGCTTCCCCCGCGTGCTGGAGGCGGTCACCGCGCAGTGGGAGCGGAACCGGGACGGCATCGATCGGGCCGCCGAGCAGGTGATGGGCGTGCTGCAGCAGTCAGTCGCGCCGCTGCCCGCCGGCACGTCCAACCTGGATACCGCACCTGACCTGGCAATCGCGAATCTGGAACAGCGGGAAGATCCGATTCACGGTGGGTTCGGTGCTGCACCCAAGTTCCCCCAGGCCTCGATCGCCACGTTCCTGTTGCGGCACCATCGGCGGACCGGATCGACCTCCGCGCTCGACATGGCGACCAGGATGCTCGACGGCATGGCGCGAGGCGGCATTTACGACCAACTCGGAGGCGGATTCAGCCGGTACAGCGTCGATGCCGAATGGCTCGTGCCGCATTTCGAGAAAATGCTCTACGACAATGCCCAGTTGCTCCAGCTCTATCTCGACGCGTGGCGCATCACCGGCAAGCCGCGCTACCGCCAGGTCGCCCTCGAAACGGCCGATTGGCTCCTGCGTGAGATGCAGCATCCCCAGGGAGGCTTCTTCTCCGCCCTCGATGCCGACTCTGAAGGAGAAGAAGGTGCCTTTTATGTCTGGCGCGACGAGAATCTGAACCAGGTGCTCTCAGCAGATGACGCCGATCTCGCCCGGCTCCATTTCGGCGTCACTCCGGGCGGAAATTTCGAAGGGAACACGGTGCTCTCGGTGGTGCGTTCCGTGCCGGAGCTGGCAACTGCGCTCGACCGGCCTGAGGAAGCAGTGCAACGAGACGTCGACCGGGTTCGACGCATCATGCTTGCAGCCAGGAACGAGCGCGTGCGGCCGGGAACGGACACCAAGGTGATCGTCGGGTGGAATGGTCTCGCGATTGGTACCCTCGCGGAAGCGGGTTCGGCACTCGACCGCCCAGACTACATCCAGGCCGCCGAGAATGCCGCGAACCGGATCCTGCGGGTTGGTCGTCACGACGGCGATCGATTGGCACGGTTGGTGGGCGAAGACGGCCCTGTTGGCGACGGACTGCTCGAAGACTACGCCTTCCTGGCCCACGGTCTGCTCCAGCTTCACGCCGCAACCGGGGACCCACAGTGGCTGCGGGAGGCACGGCGGCTGGCCGACGAGGTCCTCGCCCACTTCTCCGCCGAGTCGGGCTTCTGGGACACGGCCGACTACCATGAGCGGTTGGTGATACGACCGCGAGACATCCAGGACGGGGCAACACCGTCCGGCAACAGCATGATGCTGGATGTCCTGCTCCAACTCCACGACCTGACACTGGACGAGCGCTACCTCGTGCCCGTCGTGCCCATGCTGGACCAGCTATCAGCGGCAATGGGCGAGCATCCTGCCGCGTTTGGCAACCTGCTGGCCGTGCTGGAGCGGCACCTCGCCGACCATCGCCAACTGGTGCTTGCCGGAGGCGCCGATGCCGCCGAACTGGCAACAGTCGTCCAGCGCCAGTTTGAGCCGTTCCTGACCGTTGCCTGGGCCTCCCCCGAGTTCGATTCCGCGACCTGGCCCGTGCTCGCGGATCGCGCGCTCCCGCCAGGTGTCTCGGCTGCGGCATTCCTCTGCCAGGGCATGACCTGCCTGCCGCCCATCGTTGATCCCGCCACTCTGATCGCCACCCTCAACGCGGCGGACACCAGGGAGTGACGTCTACATCATTCGCACGGCAGTGATCAGCACGAAGAAGAGGGTGATGATGACGGCAATCAGCAACCCGGCCATCGCCCGGTCGCTTGCCCACCACGGATGCTCTGGACTGCCGGTTTCGGACAATCCCGGTGTGAACGTGGTTACCGGCGCCGCTGGTTCTGACGTGAGATCCGGCTCGGCCTGCCCGGTCGCGACATCTCCATCCGCGCTCACGGGTGCATCTGCCGCGGGACGCCTGGCCACATCTCGCAACCAACCAGGCAGGTCGTCAATGGTCACGATGTCGGCCAGCAGAATGGGCGAGGTATCTGGATTGGGAACGGGTCGATCCCGAATCAGGGTCGACGCCACGGACTCGTCGCGGTCCGACCACTCGGGTTTCTCTTGCATCCAGTCCGGCAACGCCGCACCCAATCCACCGTCGGGAATCGCCACCGGTCGACCAGGTTGCTGCCGTTCAGGTTGATCAGCCATGACTTCCCCGTCTCGGTTGCTTGAGGTCGTCACTATCGATCCAGATCGTGACCGGACCGTCGTTCACCAGCGAGACCTGCATGTGCGCACCAAATTCGCCCTGCCCCACCTGGAATCCCATCGCTTCGAACATGGCCGCGAACTGCTCGACCAGCGGCCTGGCAACTTCCGGCCCGGCGGCATCGGTGAAGCTCGGGCGACGCCCCTTCCGGATATCACCGTACAGCGTGAACTGCGAAACAACCAGCATCCCAATCGGTTCGCCGGACTCCAGCAGGTTCAAGGCCGAGAGGTTCATCTTCCCATCGGTATCCTCGAAGACTCGCAGATTGGCGATCTTGTCGGCCACGGTCGCGAGCTCTGCCTCGGTGTCTGAGGCCTGGATTCCGACCAGCAGCAAGAAGCCTGAACCGATTTCTCCGGTCGTGCGCTCGTCGACCTCCACCCGCGCTTCGGTGACGCGCTGGATCAGGACCCTCATGCCGCATTACCCGTTTCGGCCCGAACGATTGTCGCCACCGCCAGGGCGGCGATCCCTTCGCCCCGACCCACGAACCCCATACCTTCGTTCGTGGTGGCCTTGATGCTGATCGCCTCGATCGGCAACCCTGTCGCTTCCCGGATTTCGAGTCGCATCGCCGCCGAATGCGGCCCGATCTTCGGAGCTTCGGCGATCACGGTGGCGTCGAGATTCACCAACTGCCACCCGGCCGCTCGCACGATCTCGACGGACTGACGTAGCAACTCACGGGAATCCACACCCTTCCACCGAGCCTCGCCAGGCGGAAAGTGCTGGCCGATGTCGCCCATCGCCGCGGCCCCCAGCACGGCATCCGCAATGGCATGCAGCAGCACATCGGCATCGGAGTGCCCGTCCAACCCCTGGTCATGTGGAATGGTCACACCGCCCAGCACGAGAGGGCGCCCCTCTGCAAACCGATGCACGTCGTAGCCGATACCAGTGCGAGGGAAGTTCATGACAGCCTCCGAAGGCGCAACAGTGCATCCACAATTTCGAGATCCTCAGGAACGGTGACCTTGATGTTTTGCCGGCTCCCGGCCACGACAGCCACCGGATGCCCCAGCGCCTCCAGCATCGAAGCCTCATCCGTGTATTCGACCTGGCGGTCGGTCGCCAGTTCCAGGCCGGAAAGCAGCAACGATCGCCGGAATCCCTGCGGTGTCTGGGCCGCCCAGAGACCGTCGCGTGCGACCGTGCCCGCAATTTGCTGATTGGCAACCCGCTTCAACGTGTCGGACACGGGACTGGCCACAATCGCTGCGCCCGTCTCAAAGGCCGCGCGCGCACAGATCGCGAACGTGGCCGAATCGGCGAGTGGACGCGCCCCGTCGTGCACGAGGATTACGTCCGGATTGCGTTCGACGGCTGTAACCCCCGCGATCACGGAATCCTGCCGGCGCTCGCCGCCCAGAACAACACGGATCGGCATCGCGCTCGCTCGCGCCTCGGTCACCTGCCGGATGCCAGGTTCGCTGTGCGCCCCCGCCACCACGATGACCTCCTGCACACCCGGTGTGGCGATGGACGTGTCCAGCGACCAGTCGAGCAGCGACCGTCCTCCTGCCGCTTCCAGCACCTTGCAGGCCGGACCATAGCGTTCACCACGACCAGCAGCCACGATCACCACCGCGATCGTGGGTCGAACCTCTGTGCCGGTCATGATCGCTCCCGGGCGGCCGCCAGTGCATCCCAGGATGCTCGCGGAACCTCGACCGTGCCCAGGTCGCGGCCTTCGCGAAAGCGGGGTCCGTGGTAGTCGCTGCCGCCAGTTGGAATCAGTCCATGCGCCTCAGCGATGCCTGCCAGCGTAGCCCTTTGTTCGTCATCGTACTCGCCGTAGTAGACCTCGAAGCCACGCAAACCGGCCGGAACCAATCGCTCAGCCATCCCGGCCGGATCGCCGGTCGAGAAGGGATGCGCCAGCACCGGAATCGCGCCATTCTCGCGCAACATGCCGATCGCTTCTTCGGCGGTGAACGGCGTACGTGGCGCCCAACCGACCGTACCTCGTCGCAGGAACCGACCAAAGGCATCGTTCATATCGGTCGCCGCCCCAATCCCAATCAAGGCCCGAGCAACATGGGGTCGCCCGATGGAGCCGTGTTCTGCCTCAGCCATGATTGGCCCCAGCTCGATCGGATAGCCCGCATCATTGAGCTGGGCCACCACCCGTTCGATTCGCCGCACTCGATCATCCGCCAACGTCTGGAGTTGCCGCAGGAATCGTGAATCATCCCGATTGACGAAGTAGCCAAGGATGTGGATTTCAGGGCCAGGAATCGTCGTCGACAACTCCACTCCGGGCACGACCGTGATCCCGGCAACCTCACCGGCCGCCAGCGCATCGTCGAGCCCGTCAAGGGTGTCGTGATCGGTCACGCCGAGAATCTCGACGCCCCGATCTCCTGCCGCCGCAATCAGGTCGGGCGGCGACAGCAGCCCATCGGACGCAGTGGTATGTGTGTGCAGATCGATCATGGCTGAACCCGCCACCGGCCAGGCATGCTGGACCGGTCGCTAGCGCGGTTCGATCACCAGCCGAATGGCCGTCCGGTCCTCGTTCTCGATCGTGACATCGATGAAGGCCGGCACGCAAACCGCGTCGATCCCTGTTTCGCGCAGGTACTCTCGCGCAATGGCCACGGCCTTGACGGCCTGGTTCGTTGCCCCCGCCCCAATCGCCTGGACCTCGGCCCGGCCAGCTTCCCGAACGACACCAGCGATGGCACCCGCCACGGCGCTGGGCCGCGAACGAGCCGAAACCTTGAGCACCTCACCATCGTCGCCCAACGTCACGCCCTCGACGGCATAGGCCGCCGCAACCGTGGTTGTCACCTGCGTCACATCACCGGTGGTTTCGACAATCGTTTCGGTCGCCTGGTAGGCGACCGTCTCGGTGGCCTCAAGGTGACCATTGCTGTGAACGGGGCTTTCCCATTGCGGAGTGTCGATTTCAGGTTGTGGGGTGTCGATCTCAGGCTCGGCTTCGACAGTCTGCTCGACTGGCTCAACCACCGCCTCCTGAACCTCCGCTTCCTGCTCGTCTGCATCAGGTGGGAAACGGCTTCCTTCCGGGCTGATCTTGATGTCCCGGAGATCGAGCTTGCTAAAGAACCGGTTCATGCGTGAGGTCTCCCCTGGAATGTCCCCACTAACCCGAAGTGCGGGTGCGAGAATGGTGGCGCCAGCAGTCCGAAACGGCCCACGAGTGCGCAGCAGCGCTTCCTGGCTCGAACCTCGATCAACTGGCAGGGCGTTCGGCAAGATATCCCGAATCCGCGGATACTTCCGCTTACCTGTGGTGTCCCCAACCTGCATTGCCTGCAGCACCCGAGGGCAAGACTCTCCACGAATCCGGGCAGATTGACGAAGCGTCAAGCATCTGCCGATGGCTAAGTCTAGTATGAAAACCGGCAGCCGCGCGAGAATCGTGCGAGTTCCGTCTCGAGGTGGATGCATCGAAGGCTGAGGATCTCGAATTGGGGGCGACCTGGCGAGCCCAAACACGCAGATCTCGGCGCAGAGTTGGCTCGGCGAGGACTATCCAATCCACGACAAAGCACGGCTGCCGAGCACCTGGATTCTGCAAACGCAATCAGGCGGAAACACCAGTTCATTGATTGAACCGGCGTTTCCGCCTGATGCCTTGCCAGGATCAACGTACGACGCTCACCTACCGCGCGTAATTCACCGCGCGGGTTTCGCGAATCACCGTCACCTTGATCTGTCCGGGATATTCGAGTGTTTCTTCGATTTTCTTCACCACATCCTGGGCGAGCCGGCTGGCTCCGAGGTCGTCCACCGAATTTGGCTGGACGAGGATTCGGACTTCGCGACCTGCCTGGATGGCAAACGACTTGTCGACGCCTTCGAAGGAATTGGCTACCCCCTCCAACGCTTCCAATCGCTTGATGTACGTTTCGACCATCTCCCGACGTGCGCCTGGTCGAGCGCCACTGATGGCGTCGGCCGTCTGCACGATGAACGCTTCGATGGTCTGCGGCTCTTCCTCGTTATGGTGAGCCGCGATGGCGTGAACGATCTTCGATGACCGGCCAAGCCGTTTGGCAATGTCCGCGCCAATCAGCGCGTGCGGACCTTCAACTTCATGGTCCACCGCCTTGCCGATGTCGTGCAGCAGTCCCGCTGTCTTCGCCACGCTCACGTCGGCGCCGAGTTCGGCCGCCAGGCTGGCGCAGAGAATCGAGACCTCCAGCGAGTGGCCAAGCACGTTCTGGCCATAGCTGGTGCGGAATTTCAGGCGACCGAGCAGCTTGATCAGGTCCGGATGAAGACCGGGCACGTTCGCCTCGTAGGCGATCCGCTCACCTTCTTCCCGCATCACCTCTTCCAGCTCGAGTTGGGTCTTGTTGACCACTTCCTCGATCCGGGCCGGGTGGATGCGCCCGTCCTGCAGCAACTTGGCCAACGCCCGCCGCGCAACTTCGCGCCGCACCGGGTCGTAGGCGGAAACCGTCACTGCTTCCGGAGTGTCATCAACGATCAGGTCGACACCGGTTGCCAATTCCAGCGCCCGAATGTTGCGACCTTCACGACCGATGATGCGGCCCTTCATTTCGTCATTCGGCAGTGGCACCACCGTCACCGAGGATTCGGCCACGTAATCGGGTGCAATCCGCTGAATGGTGGTCGCCAGGATCTTGCGCGACCGCCGGTCGGCGTCTTCCTTGGCTTCCCGTTCGATTTCATGGACCCGCCGAGCCGCCAGATTGCGCGCCTCGACTTCAACCTGATCCACCAATTGCTGCATGGCTTCTTCGGCGCTCAAGCCAGCAACCCGCTCGAGTTCTTCGAGGTGTCGCCCCTTGGCCGCCTCCAGCGCCTGTTCTTCGCGCTGGCGCTCCTGATCCCATTGCTCCTTGCTCCGCGCCGCCTGTTGTTCCTGGCGCCGGACTCCCTGCTCTCGCTGGTCAAGGGCCTGGGACTTCTTGTCTATGGACTCTTCTTTTTGTTCAATGCGGCGCTCAATCCGTTCGCTTTCCTTGCGTCGCTGGTTAAGCTCGCGATCGAGCTCTCCCCGCATCCGGATTGCCTCATCCTGTGCCGCCAAGGCCGATTCCCGGCGCGTTGTTTCGGCTTCCTCTATGATGCGATCTGCTTCTGCCTGGGCTGTTCGCACGCGAGATTGCGCGCGCTTGTCCAGCCAGAAGTAAGTCGCCAGAAAGACGATTCCCGCCACGAGAACGGCCCCGATGAGGTATGCAAGCAACTCACCCATCGACGTCGCTCCTGGTGCTTCTATCCCCACTTGGGTGGGGCTCTGTTGTTAATGTGCGTATGGGGAAGGCAACTCGCTATCGCCCAGGAGCAGTGCCCCTGGTCGTTTTCCAAGTCACTACGCCAATTCCCTTACGGCAGCGATGATACGTTTGGCTATCAAAGGCCGTCAAGCGAGGCGATCCCCGGACTTCGGCTAAAATCGCGAACGTACGCACCGTTCAGGCAATCCGAACGGGCAGGCAAAACCACCATCTCTGGCTGAAAGGATGTAACCAGCCATGGCAACCTCCGATGACCCGATCATCACCATCCAGGGCGAGCACATCAGCCTTGGGCCAGTCGACCGGTCGATGCTGCCTGACTTCCAGCGCTGGATTAACAGTCTGGACATCCAGATCCGGCTCGGTATGGGGCTTCCAGGGCCCTTCACACTCGATGAGCAGGAGCGCTGGTTTGACTCCATCGTCGCCAGTAGCACCAGCCGCACCTTTGCAATTCGAGAGGCCGAAACACTCAGGACTGTCGGCACTGCCAGTATTCAGGGCATCGACTGGCGAAACGGCAGCGGCGTCTTCGGCATCATGATTGGCGACCCCGAGGCGCGCGGCCATGGCTTCGGCACCGAAACGACCCGCCTCATGCTGGACTATGCCTTCACGGTGCTCGGTCTCCACTCGGTGTCGCTGACGGTGGCCGAGTTCAACGTCGCCGGTCGCCGGGCGTATGAGAAGGCAGGATTCCGCGAGGCAGGTCGCCTGCGTGACCACTGGCTCGCTGCCGGTCGTCGCTGGGACCAGATCACCATGGACTGCCTGGCCAGCGAGTTCGCATCACCACTGCTGGCGGCCCAACTCGACCCCACTACGCCCTGAACGCGGTATGCTGAACCAAGTTCAGGACGACCTCTATCAGAAAGCGACCCACCATGCGGGACAGTGCGACCTCACCAGACACAGGAACCGATTCCAGCGGCGACGTTGCACTCCTCATCGACTACGAAAACCTGCAAATTGGGCTCAGGCGCAACTTCAACGTCAATACGCCCCAGATGTCCCTGATCGTGCAGGAAGCCCAGGAGCATGGCCGTCTGGTGCTGGCCCGCGCGTACGCCCCGTGGACATCCCCGGACCTGGCAATCGACGCCGAGAACCTCTATCGCCAGGGCATTGAGCCGATCTTCATTCCATCGCAGAAGAACAGCGCCGATGTGCGCCTGGCGGTGGATGCGGTGGAAACGGCCATTGGCGCTGCCAATATCCAGACGTTCGTCATCGTAACCGGCGATGGTGACCTGATCCATGCCACCAATTTCCTGCGGCAGCACGGCCGCAAGGTCGTGGTGATCGGCGTCGACGCGGCCATGAGCAGAATGCTCTCCTCGGCTGCGGATACTGTGCTGCTCTACGAACGTGACCTCGATCCTTCCGTCCGCAACCGGCAGTCCCAACGATCATCCCGCCGCCAGACTGCTGCCCAATCCACGACGCCCGATGTTGCCGAACGCTCGACCCGGACACTGACTCCCCTGCGCGATCATCCTCCCGCCGAGGAGGCGTTTGGCATGGTCCGTGATGCCATCGCTCGCCGCAGTGCCGGCGAACCGGTCCTCTTCCAGGAACTCGGTCACTGGCTCGGCCAGGACCATAGCCTGAAACCACGCGCCTGGTACGGCGTTCCGTTCAGCACATTTATGGAAGCGGCTGAGGAAGCTGGCTTCGTCGTGCTCACGCGGTCCGGTGGCAACAGCTACGCCTCCCTGCCGCTCGACACGCCCGCCCAGAACGATGATCGGGACGATGATGGCGACGACGACCATGACTCGGATGATCACGATCCCGGCATCGTCGGTCAGGACGTCAAGCTGGAGTCGCTTCGCCCGGAAGAGCAACGGGATCTCTTCGAGGAACTCCGGCAATTGCAGTCTGCCCAACCGAGCGGATACCTCACCTTCTCCGGTGTCAGCCGTCATCTGCTGTCCCGCAGTGTGCTGCCCCGCCTCAGTGAGCGGCAGATCAAGAGTCTCCTCAATGACCTCGCCGATCGAACCCCGCCAATCCTCGTTCGCTCGCAGCGGCGCGGTCGCAATTCGCAGGGTCCTTATACGTTCTCGGCGTTCACCCTGACCAAGGACGATGCCCTGCTCCGCGGTGAGTAATGCATTCGCTGCCCCCAGTCGCAATGGGGTGATTCGGCCAATCAGGCAATCTCGATCCGGATGCTCACGGCATGCTCGCTCGGCAAGGCGCCTGGCAGGTCCACGACAAGCGCGGCTTCTTGCCAATCGTGCCGGAGCGACGGTTCGTCTCGCCATCTACCGGTCACCAGCGACACACCGCGAATCTCTGCTGGGGCGACTTCCGAGTTCCGTCCCAGCGAGGTGATCTCCAGCTGGTGTGACCCGGGAATCGCCAGCGCTGTCGCGTAGAGCAACTGCCGCGCCTTGCCATCGGAGAGCGTGGTTCGCTGGGTGAACCGGATGTCAGAGGCGGTGAATGGCTGCCTCGCCGTGTCCTGGAACGATCCTTCGACCACCTCGGTTGGCCCCTCGCCATAAATGCGCCATGGGCGAGTGCCATACACGGCCTCTCCGTTCACCAGCAGCCAGTCGCCGATGGCGGTGAGCACCGCGATATCCTCGTCCGGAATCACGCCGTCGGCCCGAGGACCAATATTGAGCAGCAGCGCACCGTTCTTGCTGACGATATCCACCAGGTCGCCAATCAGGTCCCCGGGCTCCTTGTAGTCGTTGTTCTCCGTGTAGCCCCAGGAGTTCTTCGCCACGGCGGTATCCGTCTGCCAGAAATCCTCGCGGATACCAGCCAGTTGCCCACGTTCGACATCGAACACGCCGACACCCGGCGGAAAGGCGTGGTGCTTGAAATTGATCGCGACGTCCCGCCGCCAATCTGCCGCTCGGTTGTAGTAGTAGCTGGCGAACTCGCGCAGGTACGGCTCGAATACCGGCTGCTCGATCCACCAATCGAACCAGAAGAGTTGCGGCTGATACTGGTCGACGATTTCACAGCAACGCACGAGCCAGTCTTCGAGAAAGGCATCGTTGGGCGGCAGGTGATCTGACTGGGCTGGGCCATAGAAGTCAGCGCGTTCGGGGTTCTGCACGTCGGAAGGAAACGTCCGGCCACCATTCATGAACCACCAGTGCTCGGCCCGATGACTGGAAACGCCGAACACCATGCCGGCACGCCGGACCGCCTCACCCAGCTCCGCAATCAGGTCGCGGCATGGCCCCATCCGGGCCGCATTCCAACGCGTGACTTTCGAGTCGTAGAGGGGAAATCCATCGTGATGCTCGGCGGTCGGCACCACGAACTGGGCACCTGCGCGCCGGAACGTTTCAGCCCAGACTGCAGCGTCAAAGTTGCTGGCCGTGAAGTCGTCGATGAAGTCAGCATACCCAAAAGCAGCCTGGTCGCCATAGGTTGCGCGATGGTGCTCGAACTCCCTGGATCCTGGAATGTACATGTTCCGTGGATACCACTCGTTGCCAAAGGCTGGCACCGCGTAGACACCCCAGTGAACGAAGATCCCGAACTTGCCATCCTCGTACCAGGCCGGAACCCGCTGCCCACGGAGGCTCTCCCACTCCGGCACGAATGGCCCCGTCTCATTTCGCTCGGCAATCCGGTCCCGCCGCCCGTGTCTGGCGCGCTCGACGTCATGCTGGTTCATCCACCGCTCCTGTCTCGAATGCTGGCTGAATTAGCGGCAGCATCCAGCCTGGCTCGGTTCGTTGCAAGACCCAATCTCCTGGTTCTCCACCAAGGAACCGGAGCAGGTCCTCGATCGCGCCCCGGATGGAAGCGAACATCGCAGCACCGGGACGTACCCATGGTTCGAGATGCAACACCTTGATTGTCAGGAACCGCTTGCGCCGATCATAGGAAGGATCGAGCCGGCCAATGACCTTGCCGCGATAGAGGATCGGCAGCGAGTAATACCCATAAACCCGCTTCGGGGCTGGTGTGTAGCATTCCAGCCGGTAGTGGAAATCGAAGAGTCGTTCGTCGCGGTCGCGATTCCAGACCAGGTTGTCGAAGGGCGACAGCAAGGTCGTCAGCGACGGTCGCCGCCGACCAGCCCGCAGGTCGTCAAGCAGCGCTTCCCGTTCGGCCAGCATCCAGATCGGCTCATCGATGCCACGCACGGCAATCCGCGTCGCGACACCTTCATGCTCGAGCTGCTGGAGCAACGACCTGGCGCGAGTGACCGGAACGTGAGAAGGCCCGCCCGTGCGGAAGTAGTCCGCCACCCAACCAGCCGTCCCAACACCCAGCACATCCAGTGCCTTCAGTACCATCGCCCGGTCTCGCGCTTCCGGGTCAGGAGCGACCCCATCCCAGAAATCCGGTATCACCCGGTGTGGCAGATCGAACACGCGGCTGAACCCGGCCTCCCGCTGCCGCAAAACGAGCTCCCCGCGCATCCAGAGGGCGTCGAGCGCACGCCGCTCCGGTTTCAATCCATACCACTCCCACTGTTCGGCCCGACGTCCATCGTCCGATCGTTCGAAGTGGCGGGAACCAGCCGGACCCTCGTCCGCGATCCTGGCCAGCACCTGGTCCATCACGGCCCGATTGGCCGGTTCAGCCGCCCAGTCCTCTCGCCGGCGAACCCGCTCCATGTAGTCGCGAAACAGCACCAGCGATTCAGCGGGAATGATCGCCGCAGCGTGGGCCAGGTATTCGGTCAACGCCAGGCGCGGCTCGTAGAGCTTCTGGAACTCCGCCACGTCGTAGGCGCCGAGGCGACTCCAGAGCACGGTTTCGTGCGACCGCGAAATCACACTGATGGTATCCAGCTGCACCATCCCCAGCGCCCGGATCGTTTCCAGCAGGTCGTCCGCAGAAGCCCGGCGCCGAAACGGCCGTCGGGCCAGACCGGCTGCGTGAACTGCCACCCATCGCGCTTCGTCGCGGCTCAGGTTCATGCCCGTCACAGTGTTCCTCTTTGCGAAGTTCGGATCGTTGCGAGTAACGGTAGCGCGCCCGGGGATCAGTTTCTGTCCGCATTCGAATGGCATTGCCCGGGAACCGCATGGACCACGAGAGCGTCCAACCTAGGAATGACACGTCCGTATGCCAGGAGGCAAGGGTCCCATGTCTGTAAGCAGAAGATCGTTCGTCCGAAACTCCGCCCAGATGGCAGCCGCTGTTGCCGCTTCTGCTGCGCTCGTCAGGCAAACGGGTATGGCCCGAGCCGCACAGGAACAAACGCTGGCATTCACTCACTATGAGATTGAGGTTGGCTGGGACGAAAGTGCGTTCTCGCTGTTCAATACCTACCACCGCGACAACCCAGTGCTGGACATGATCGCGTTGCACTCAACCGGGTCCGGGCATTCGGGCAGCGTGTCCTTCTGGCTGGGTGAGACCCCGTGGGATGACATCGATGACGTGACCGCCTACCTGGAAGAGGACGAGAAGCTCAACTTCCTCGACGGCACAACCATCATTCGCGAGTACTCCGACAGCCAGCGTGATGGTGCCTGCCTGCTCTTCCTGCCCGAGTGGGAAGGCGAAATCGATACCTACGGCTACTGGGAAGTCCGCAAAATTGGCGAGGCGGACAACGAATGGGCGCACATCAAGCTGGACGGCACGCTCAGCGAGTTCGACGCTGTCGACCTGCAGGAACGCTTCGACACCGTCACCTTCGATGGTGACCCGGTCTTCCAACTCACCGATCTCGATGACCTTGTGGCGATGCTGTCGGATCTGAAGGACCAATATCTGGGATAGCGGCTACCAGGGGCGACCGAGCAGCTTTCTCAATCGCAGATTCCACGGAATCACCATCGCCTCGAACACCACCCGCCGGGAGAGCTTGCTCTTGCCAGCCACCCGGTCGGTGAACGTGATCGGGAGCTGGGTGTAACTGGCCCCCTTGCGCAACGCCCGGTAGGTCGTCTCGATCTGGAAGCAGTAGCCGTCGGAGTGAATCGATTCGAGTTCGATGCTCCGCAGCAGGTCGGCATGCCAAACCTTGAATCCGCCCGTCAGGTCCCGGATCGGCACGCCCAGAATCGCCCCGGCATAGAGTCCCCCGAAGCGGCTGATCAGCTTGCGGTGCCACGGCCAGCCCACGGTGCGGCCGCCTTCGACATATCGACTGGCCAGCACCAGATCGACGTCTTCGGCGGCAGCCACGAGGCGAGCCAAATCCTCCGGCTGATGCGAGTGATCGGCATCCATCTGCGCCACCAGCACGTTGCCCGCACGCAACGCCCGGCCGAATCCGGCGATGTAGGCGCGTCCGATTCCCTCCTTGGTGGTCCGCAGGAGCAAGTCAACCCGCCCGGGCGCCTCGTCCATCAGCGATCGAACGATCTCCGCCGTACCATCAGGCGACGAGTCGTCCACCACGAGCACGCGATAGCGTTCGCCCAAAGCCAGCACTTCGCGCACGACTCGGGCGATATTCTCACGTTCGTTGTAGGTGGGAATCACCACCACCACCGGTAGGGTGGCCACAGGCCCCGGGGTGCTGGTCTGGGTCACGATTCGCCGTCGCCTCGTCCACGCGAAAGCAGGAACTGCACCTGGACGAGCAACGCATCGACATCGAACGGCTTGGAGAGGAGCGCGTCTGCCTTGAGCTCGTCGCTGCGGTCGCGCAGCGTGCGGCTGGCCGACATCGCAATGATCGGCAGGTCCGCCGTCTCCTCTTCCTGGCGCAGCCGCGCGATCAGCGTGCCGCCATCAACGCCTGGCAACATGATGTCCATCAGAATCAGGTCGGGATCCCAGTCGCGGGAGAGCATGAGCCCCTGCGCACCATCAGCCGCGATGGCCACGGTGTGACCTTCGCCTTTCAGCACGACTTCGATCAGCTGGGCAACATCGGGCTGATCCTCAACCACCAGAATTCGGGCACTCACCAGTGGAACTTCCTTCATCGCAAGAGCGGCAACCTTTCAGGGGAACTGGCATCAGTGCCACGCCCTCATCGTGAAAGCGGTTGCCAAGAGCGTACGAGCCCCTTTGGCTGCACTTATAGCACAGCCTGCGACAATTGTACGAACACTGTGGCCGGATATCGACCGGAGAGATGTCCGGGCGTCAGGAAATCAGTGCTGCCGCGGGATCCGTGTCGGTCAGGTCAGCGCCCAGTCCGCTCAGTTTGTCCACAAATCGCGCGTAGCCGCGGTCGATGTGGTGAACGTCGAGCAGTTCCGTTTCACCCTCAGCCACCAGTCCGGCCAGCACCAGGCTCACCGCCGACCGAATGTCGAGCGAGACCACCCGGGCGCCATGCAACGGCGTCGGACCGTATACCTCGGCGGTCGTCGCCAGAAACTCCCCATTGTCACCAAATCGCCGGACCCGGATGTCGGAGCCCATTTTGTTCAACTCATCCGTGTACCGGAGCCGGTCCTCGTAGACGCGCTCATGGACGATGCCAACACCGGTTGCCTGGGTCAGCAGCGGCACAAAGGTCGATTGGGAGTCGGTCGGAAAACCGGGATACGGGAGCGTCTGGATGTCGACCGACCGCAATGAGGCACCCGCGCGGACCAGCATCCGGTCATCGCGGCCCCAAACATCCGCCCCGGCTTCCAGCAGCTTCTCGGTGATCGGCAGCATGTGCGGTTCGTGCACGCCTTCGAGGGACACCTCGCCGCCAGTCATCACCGCGGCGATCGCGTAAGTTGCCGCTTCGAGCCGGTCCGGAATCACGAACTCGGAGACACCGTGCAACCGCTCGACACCCTCGACCGTGATAATCGGCGTCCCCAGGCCAGATATCCGTGCCCCCATCCGGTTAAGCATCGTGCCCAGCCAGACAATTTCCGGTTCCATCGAGGCATTGACGATCACCGTGGTGCCGACTGCCAGAGTGCTGGCCATCAGAATCGCCTCGGTGCCGGTGTGGCTCGGGTAATCCATGTAGATGCGAGCGCCCTTGAGCCCATCCGCCTTCGCGGTGATACCTGTCGGGGTGTACTCGATCGAGGTGCCCATGCGCTGGAAACCACGCAAGTGCATGTCGATCGGCCGCTTGCCGATCTGGTCCCCACCTGGCATGGCGAACGAGATGGCACCCGCCCTCGCCAGCATCGGCCCGGTCACGACCACTGAGGCGCGTGTCGCCTTGAACAGCGACGGCGGGGCCTCGGTCGTGACGATCTCGGTCGCCCGGATGATCACCGTGTCACGCGCCGGATCGATCTCCACCGTTGCCCCAAACGCCCGCAAGAGGTCTGCCATCGACACCACATCGGCGATCATCGGCACGTTGCGCAGGACGACCTCTTCACTGGTCAGGAGCGATGCCGCCAGCGCCTTGAGCGCGGCATTCTTGGCTCCACTGATCCGCACCGAGCCACGGAGCACCCGCCCTCCGCGAATACGCAGGACGCGCTCGTCCAAAAGTTCGGGCACAGCGGTGGGAATTGGGATGGTGGACTCGGTCATTTCGGGTTCTCCGGGGCACGCGGGCGGACGATTCGCGAACTGACAGGATACCATCGCGCCAGTGTTCGTACATGGGAGATACATGAGTTCCGCCCCATCTGGGGACGCCTGACGCATACGCAAAGCGGATTCCAATCCAGCGATCGGAATCCGCTTGCAGGTACGTGATCAATTGCCTGACGAAGCCTAGGTCGAGGATCCAGAGCTGGAACCACGTCCCTGGCGACGCTGGCCGATGCGCTCGCGGATGGCGGCACGGCGCAGGGCTTCCTCGGCTGCGGCAATGTCCTGAACTTCGCCACGATTGCGCAGGGCATCTTCGGCGCGGGTGCGGGCATTGGCGGCACGGTTCACGTCAATTTCACCGGCACGCTCGGCGGTGTCCGCCAGCACGATCACCTTGTCGTCCGTAATCTCGATGAACCCACCGAAGACGACGAAGAAGTCCTCGACCCCGGCGCGGCGAATCTTCAGTTCACCGGCAGCCAGCAGCGAGACCAGCTTGGCGTGACCCGGCAGGATCCCGAGCGCACCATCGGCCCCGGGCGCCATCACCGTATCGACCTCGGATGCCTGATAGACGATCCGCTCACCGGTGATGATTTCGACCGTCAGTTTGGCCATTTTTACCTCCTCAGGTGGCCGGGGACAGGGCGAACCCGGTTCGGCGCGCTCGCCCCGTCAACTCGGACCTACCGATTGGCGGCGGCCATCTTCTCGGCGGCCTCGATCACTTCTTCGATGCCGCCCTTGTACATGAAGGCAGCTTCCGGCAGGTTGTCGTGCTTGCCTTCCAGAATCTCCTTGAACGACCGCACGGTGTCGGCCCGGGAGACGAAGCGGCCCGCGGCACCGGTGAACTGCTCGGCGGTGAAGTACGGCTGCGACATGAACCGTTCCATCCGGCGGGCGCGGCCCACGATCTGGCGGTCTTCGTCGGAGAGTTCTTCCACACCGAGGATGGCGATGATGTCCTGCAGGTCGCGGTACCGCTGCAGCACGCGCTGCACTTCGCGTGCAACGTCGTAGTGCTCCTGGCCAACCACCAGCGGATCGAGGATGCGCGAGTTGGAGGCCAGCGGGTCGACGGCCGGGTAGATACCCTTTTCCGCAATCGACCGCTCGAGCGACAGGGTCGCGTCGAGGTGGGCGAACACGGACGACGGTGCCGGGTCGGTGTAGTCGTCGGCGGGCACGTAGACGGCCTGCACGGACGTAATCGAGCCGGTCTTGGTCGAGGTGATGCGCTCCTGGAGCTGCCCCATCTCGCTGGCGAGCGTCGGCTGGTAGCCCACGGCGCTCGGCATCCGACCAAGGAGGGCGGACACCTCGGAACCGGCCTGCACGAAGCGGAAGATGTTGTCGATGAAGACGAGCACGTCACGACCTTCGTCGCGGAAGTACTCGGCCATCGTCAGGCCAGTCAGCGACACGCGCAGGCGGGCGCCCGGCGGTTCGTTCATCTGACCGAAGACAAGCGCGGTCTGGTCACGCACGCCGGACTCCTGAAGCTCACCCCAGAGGGCGGTGCCTTCACGCGTCCGCTCGCCCACGCCACAGAAGACCGAATAGCCACCGAACTCGGCCGCGATGTTGCGGATGAGCTCGGTGATGATCACCGTCTTGCCCACGCCGGCGCCACCAAAGACGCCAATCTTGCCGCCCTTGGTGAACGGCGCGATCAGGTCGATGACCTTGGAGCCGGTTTCGAGAATCTCGACCTCGGTGGACTGCTCATCGAAGGACGGGGCAATCCGGTGGATCGGCCGAAACTCGGTAGCTTCCACCGCGCCCTGTTCGTCGATCGGGTCGCCGGTGACATTGAAGATGCGACCGAGCGTGCCCGGTCCCACCGGCACCGCAATCGCCGCGCCCGTGTCCTTCACGTCCTGACCGCGACGCAGGCCGTCGGTGGTGCTCATCGCCACCGCGCGCACGCGGTCGTTGCCGAGGTGCTGCTGCACCTCGAGCACCAGCCGCTGTCCGTTGGGCAGGGTGGTTTCAACTGCGTTGTAGATTTCCGGCAGTTGTTCCGCCGGAAATTCGATGTCCACGACCACGCCGGTGATCTGTACGATCTTGCCGGTCGCGCCCGTGGCCTTGTGTTCAAGGGTGGATGCGGGTGCAGCCATCGTTTCGTTCCTCGCTACGTACCTGATGCTTCGTCACGCCGGTCGGTGACTCATCACCGCGCCCGGTCGCAGGGCCAACCGCACGACTGGCGGGATCTACTTGCGGAAGGCGTTGGCGCCAGCCGCGATTTCCGCCACTTCGTTCGTGATTTGCGCCTGCCGGGCCTTGTTGTAGGCGAGCGACAGGTCATCCGAGAGTTCCTTGGCGTTGTCAGTTGCGTTCCGCATGGCCACCATCTGGGCCGAGTAGAACGACGCCACGTTTTCCAGCACCGCCTGGTAGAGGTTGATCTCCACATACCGCGGCAGCAACTGGTTCAGCACATCATCCGAGTTGGGCTCGAAGATGTAGTCCGCCGCCCGTTCCGGCGAACCTTCGGGCTTGGTGATCGGCAGCAATTGCAGCACTTCGGGCTTCTGGTTCAGGGTGTTGATGAACTGCGGGAACAGAATGTGCACCGCGTCCACGTTTCCTTCCAGAAACTCGTGAATCGCCACCTGGGCAATCGGCCGCACGTCATCGAGCGACGGGCGATCGCCAATCTGGATGAACTGGGCCACCAGGTCCTGTCCGGTCCGGGCCGCGAAATCGCGTCCCTTCTTGCCGACGGCAATCACCATCGGATTGCCACCCGGGGCTTCATTGCGGATGTACTGGGTGGCACGCCGCAGGATATTGGTGGTCAGGGACCCGGCCAAACCGCGATCCGGGGTGATCAGAATCACCATGGTGCGCTTGACCTCCCGCTGTTCGAGCAGCGGGAACTTCTTCATCTCGTCACCGTCGAGCTGCAGCGAAGCCAGGTCCCCGAGTACTTCGCGCAAACGCTCGCTGTATGGTCGTCCGCTCGTCACACGGTCCTGGGCACGTCGCATTTTCGACGCGGCAACCATTTCCATGGCCCGCGTGATCTGTGACATGTTCTTGACGCTGCGAATGCGACGGCGAATCTCGCGTGGACTTGGCACTCCGCCTATCCTCTCGTTCCGGTGTTGCCGGCCTGCAACCTGGGTGTGAAGCCGGGGCGTGGGTGCTTCCAGCCCCGGTCAGAACAGCCCTTAGTCGGCGGCCTGCGCGACCGCGCCGCTAAAGTCGTTGGTGGACAGGAAGCCCTCGGTCACCTTGCTGAGTTCGGCAATCAGTTCGTCGCTGAGTGCCTTCTCTTCGGCAATCCGCTCCAGCAAGGCCGGATGCGAGGTCCGCAGGAACTCGAGGTACTCGACCTGGAACCGCGCCACCTGATCCACCGCGATCTTGTCAATGAATCCCGCCGAACCGGCCCACAGAATCGCCACCTGCTCCTCAATCGGGAGCGGGTTGTACTGCGGTTGCTTCAGCACTTCGGTCATGCGCTGGCCACGCTCGATCTGGTGCCGGGTCGTGGCATCCAGGTCGGACGTACCGAACTGGGCAAACGCTGCCAGCGAGCGGTAGTTCGCCATGTCGAGGCGGAGACCACCGGCCACCTGTCGCATGGCCTTGATCTGGGCCGCACCACCCACGCGGGACACCGAAAGACCGGTGTTGATCGCGGGTCGGATACCAGCGTAGAAGAGGTCGGTTTCCAGGTAGATCTGACCGTCGGTGATCGAAATCACGTTGGTCGGAATGTAGGCCGAGATGTCACCAGCCTGGGTCTCGATCACCGGCAAAGATGTCAGCGACCCACCACCCCGCGCGTCACTCATCTGCGACGAGCGCTCGAGCAACCGGGAGTGGAGGTAGAACACGTCACCCGGGTAGGCTTCACGGCCTGGCGGGCGGCGCACCAGCAGCGAGACCTGGCGGTAGGCCTGAGCCTGCTTGGTAAGGTCGTCGTAGATGATGAGCGCGTCGCCGCCATTCTCCATGAACTCTTCGCCCATGGCCGTACCGGCAAACGGTGCCAGGTACTGCAGCGCGGCGGGGTCGGACGCACCGGCCACCACCACGATGGTGTGATCCATCGCGCCGTTGGCTTCCAGGGTGCGCACGATCTGGGCGATCTGCGCCTGCTTCTGGCCGATGGCGACGTAGATGCACTTCACGCCGGAGTCGCGCTGATTGATGATCGTATCGACCCCAATCGTGGACTTGCCGGTCTGGCGGTCACCAAGGATCAGCTGCCGCTGGCCACGACCGATGGCGGTCATGGCGTCAATCGCCTTGATGCCGGTCTGCAGCGCGCGGTTGACGTCCTTGCGCTCGATCACGCCCGGGGCGATGCGCTCGATTTCGCGGGTCTTGTCGGTGGCGATTGGTCCCTTGCCATCGATTGGCTCGCCCAGCGCGTTCACCACGCGACCCAGCAGGGCTTCGCCCACCGGCACCGACACGATGCGGCCCGTGGTGCGAACCTCGTCGCCTTCTTCGATGTCGGTGTACTCACCCATGACGATGACCGCCACGGTGTCTTCTTCGAGGTTGAGCACCAGGCCCGGTGTTCCGGACTTGCTGAACTCCACCAGCTCGCTCTGCATGGCTTCCGACAGGCCATACACAGTCGCGACGCCGTCACCGATGCCGATCACCTGACCGACATTGGTTATCGACGCCTCGTCAGAGAATCCCTGGATCTGCTGCTTGAGCAGATCACTGATCTCGGTCGCTCGTACCGCCATGATCGCTCCACTTCTCCTGCCGCGTCGGGCTTCACTGCGCCCGCAAGCCTTGCAGGGTTACGACTTTGTGAAACAGTGCCCGGGTGCTGTGATGCAGACACCCGGGGCTCGCTATGCGGCCGCGAGCCGTGCCCGCAGCCGTCGCAATTGATTTACAACGCTGCCATCAATCACACGATCACCCGTCTTCGCAATCACCCCGCCAATGATGTCGGGGTCAACGTGAAGCCGGAGTTCAACATTCTTGCCCAGCAGGCGTCCCAATTGCTCGCGCACCAGCTCCTGGCCCGCAGCATCAAGATTCTCTGCTGTCGTGACATCCACGAGTGCAATGCCCTTTTCGGTCAGCACGGCCTCATCGAACAAGTCTGCCAAGTCCTGAATGATTCCAGTTCTGTGCCGCGCAACCAGCATGTGTGCCAGGTTGCGTGCCTCCGGCGACGCATCGCCGAGCACGCTGTCCAGCACCGTGTTCTTGTTTGCTACCTGGATGCTGGGATTCTCAAGAAACGACTGCACGGCCGGATCGCTCACCGCCGCACGCAGCGTTCCCAGATCACGTTGCCAGGCATCGAACGATCCCTGCTCACGTGCCAGTTCAACAACTGCCTGCACGTAGCGCTTCGCTGCACCGCTCGCCATTTCCCGTACCTCGCCTCACGATGGGTCGTGCGTCAAATCCCCGCGTGTCATCCAGCCCACCATGGAGATGGATGAACACGGGGCCTAGTTCTGCGATGCCTGCGCGGCACCTGCCAGCGTTTCCGCGATCAACTGCTGCTGGGCAGCGGGATCGAGTTCCTTCCGCAAAATGCGGCCGGCTGCCAGGGTCGCAAGATCCGCGACTTCGTCGCGCAACTGCTGCCGGGCCTGCTCCGACTCCTGCCGCAGGGTTTCCTGGGCACGGGTCAGGTAGGTCTCAGCCTGTACGTTGGCTTCCTCGCGCGCCTTGGCCAGCAATTGCTCGCCACTCTGCCGCGCCGTCGCCACGATGTCCTGTGCCTCGCGTCGTGCTTCGAGGAGGGCCTCCTCGTTACGCGCCTGCGTGGCTTTCAGCTCCTGCTGCATCCGCTCGGCAGAGGCCATGCTCTCGCGAATCTTGGTCTGGCGCTCGTCCATGACCTTCACGATCGGGCCAACCGCAAACTTCCACAGCAGCCAAACGAAAATCAGAAAGGCCACCAGCTGGATGCCGAATTGCCATCCGTTGAGCCCAAATTGATCCACTGTGGGCTACTCCTTCGCCTCGATCCCTGTGTCGGACCCGTCGAATGCGACGGCCGTCACACAGCGGTTGGGGAATGGCGCGGGCAAAACCCCGCGCCAGCCGTTTCCGCCAGGAGGACTAGAGGACGATTGCGATGATGATGGCGATCACGAATGCGTAAATGGCGACGGCTTCGGCCAGCGCCGCGCCGACGATCATGGTCGAGCGAACCTCGCCAGCAGCTTCCGGGTTGCGGCCGATGGCATCCATCGCGCCCTTCACGGCCATACCGATACCAATCGCCGGACCAAGACCGCCCACGCCAATGGCAATGGCTGCGCCAATCGCCTTCGCCGCATCAACGCCCTCAACCCCAGTCATTCCACTGAACACGTGCTATTCCTCCTGGCGGAATCGGCCTGCATGCCCTCGCATGGTCACCGTTCCGTCGTGATGCTTGTCGAAGCAACGCCATGTCGCTTCGCCTGGTCGAGCTGTCTCCGGCTTCAACCGGGCGCGAGCACCGTGCCCGCGCCATGCCTCACGGCATGACTCGCAAAGTTAGTCTCCGGCAACTGCGGCCGGGGCAGGAGCGTGCGACGACTCGTGATCGTGCGCATGTTCCTCGTCGTGATCTTCGTGTCCATGCGCAGCTGCGAGCATGATGTAGATGAGAGTCAGCAGCGCGAACACGAGGGCCTGGATGGTGCCGAACAGCACCTCGAGACCAATAAACACCACCGGGAATACAACCGGGATGACGGCAATCTTGATCGCTGTGGCAATCGAATACATGATGCCGAGCAGCACTTCGCCGGCAAACACGTTGCCGAAGAGACGGGCAGAGAGCGAAAGGATGCGGGAGAGTTCACCGATCAGTTCGATCGGGAACAGGAACGGTGGATCGGACATGTGCTTGATGCGGCCCACCACGCCGTGCGAGGCGACACCTGCAATCTGAATGGCAACGAAGGCGGTGACCGACAGCGCGAAGGTCATGTTCAGGTCGGCGGTTGGCGGCCGCATGAATGGCACCAGGGTCTTGCCGCCGTGCTCGTCATCGGCCGCGGCCGAGGTGGTGGTCAATGCCACATCACCGGTGCTGGCCAGCTTGTTGTCGTCGTTGTTGCCCACCGGGGTGGCCGGCTCTTCGCCGTGCTCGTCGGTGGTGCCGTGGTCGCCTTCAGCTTCCACCGCATGATCGGATTCCTTGTAGACCCCTATCGTGCCGACACCCGGCAGCAGGCCGGAGAAGTTCGAGAAGATGATGAAGATGAAGATGCCGGAAATGAGCGGGAAGATCTTGCGGCCAAGCTTCTTGCCGCCAGAACCTTCGACGAGGTCGAGCAGGAACCCAACCAGCATCTCGGCCAGGCTCTGGGACTTGCCACCCGGAATGATCGTCGCCCGGCGGGCAATGATCGTGCCAACAAGGAGGATCACTCCCATGATGATGAACATCATGACCATGGAGTTGGTGACCGAAACGGGCCCGATGCTGAACAGTTCCTCAGCCTTGAGGGAAATGTGCGGCTTTTCCATTGCCTGGGACAAACTCCTTGTCAGGGCAACCAACCCTGTCGGGACCTGCGACCGCGCTGGTCGCACTCCGGGCTACGAGCATCATTCCTGGCACGACGATCGTGCTGCACGATGCGCTGAGAACTGTTACTGAATCTTGTTGCGCTGGCGCGCTTCCATCCGCTGGGCCATGGTGCGCCCCAACGGACCATTGGCGCGAGAGTTATCGCTGATCAGGACCAGCTCCCACAGCTGGTACCCCGCCGCAATCAGTCCGAGTGCCACACCCGCCAGCAACAGCCAGGGCGATGTGTCGAGCCATTGATCGAGGAGCAGTCCGGCTCCGATGCACACGATGAGTGTTGCGACGACCGAGAACCCAAGACTGGCTGCCAGTCCGACCACCCGTGGGTGTTTCACCTGATAATCGGTAGCGTTCTCGTCCTCCACGGTACCCACCCCGTTTCGATTGCACATATTATCACAATCTCGCACTCGCCACACGAGGGTGCCAGATCGTGGCGCAATCATTCCGTTCAGCCGATGTGATTCGTCGATTCCGGATCACGCTGCACGGCAAATCACCGGCTTGGCGGCGTTTGCCTAAGGCTACCCTGCGCAGGCAGCGATGTCATCCCATTTTGCATGCATTTCGCGCAGGTCTATTCAGGTATTGACCGCCACCCGCCTCTGGTCGTCCCCATCTGGTCCCGTCACGAGTCTGGCTTGCCGGCAGATTGCCTTGAGTCACCTCGGCCCCCCTGCGGTGAGACGCGCTCGTACAGCGCCGTTGGGACCTCGACTATCGCAGCAGGAATCCATCGGCCACCTGGTCATCGGCTTCCACCACGAATTGGTGCAAACCGGTCACCGCTCCCCGCCCTGCAATTTCCGTGATCACCGCGTCGTGATTGCCAACCGCGGTTCCCACCACGATCCTGCCAGTGAAGATGGTTCCAGTTGGCCCTTCATTGACCAGGGTGTCGCCCACCTCGATGTCACCATCAGCCGCCAGGCTCGCCACCAACGCCGATGTTCCTGTTCCGCAAGGCGACCGATCGACAGCACCACGGGCGTACACCGTTGTCGTTCGCAACGACGTCGGATCCTGGTCAACGTGCTCCAGGAAGGTCGTTCCATACAATCCGGAGAGATCGGAGTCCACGGGGTGCACGATGTCGAGCTGATTGGACACCGCCGCCTTCACGGCCATGCCGAGCGCGGCAATCTCTCGCTGGCTGGTTCGTCCCAACTCGATCCCGAGTCGCGCTGCTGGCAGCTGGGCATACCAGGCACCGCCAAACGCCACATCGACGTCCACACGCACACCACCCACCTCGATGGGAAGCGCCTTCACCAGGCGAAACGCGGGCACGTTCCGAAACCGCACGTCCCGCACCCGACCATCCGCCACACTGGCCCGGGCATTGATCAGGCCGGCCGGAGTTTCGAAGGTGATGCGGGTATCACCCTCCGAAACGGCCACGGTCCCGGTGTCGATCAGGGCCGTGGTCAGAGCGATGATCCCGTGGCCACACATGGTGCTGTAGCCCTCGTTGGTCATGAACACGACCCCAAAGTCCGCATCTTCCGTCGTCGGCGTGACCAGCACTGCCCCATACATGTCGGCATGGCCGCGTGGCTCATGCAACAACGTGGTGCGAATCGAGTCGTGGTCGCGGCGCAGGGATTCCCGGCGCGCCCGATAGGTGGTGCCACGCAACACCGGAACCCCACTCGTCACTATTCGCAGCGGTTGGCCCCCACCGTGGGCATCAATCGTCGAAAAGACCCGGCGCAGATTCATGCACGCTCCCATCAAAGGCACAATGTTGTTGTATGTCGCAACAACTTACCACCAGCCATAAGGCACATTGCTATAGGGATCCAGCTGTGGATAACGCCCCTGCTCCAGCAACGCTTCGGCCCGATCCTGCACAGCCGCAATCTCCGACACGTCGAGCACGCTGCCCAGCAATACTCCCACCTCGTCTTCCGAAGCATCGAGCCGGGCGAGGTCTGCCAGCAGGTCGTCCGAAATCGGTTCACCCGAAAACTGCCAGAGTACGGTCCGCAACTTGGGATCAACGTTGAACGTCAGCCCATGGTCGATTCCCCAGATCTTGCCGTGCCGATCGAGCAGGCAATGCCCGATCTTCCGATCCGCATTGTTGGTCAGGTGGTCGAACAGCACCATCCGCTCGAGGTCGATAATCTGCCGGCCCCAGAACCTGCGCTCGTCCAGCGGCTCCTCGGTCGGTTCCACGTAGAGCTGCAGGCTGCCCGGGCCATGGGGGCCGTCGCGCAGCACGGTCGGGGGAACGAGGTTCCAGCCTAGCCAGCGGGAGAAAACGTAGGAAGCATATTCCCGGAGGTAGAGTGTGCCGGTCGGGAAGTCCCACAGTGGCCGCTCACCCGCCATGGGTTTGTAGATGCCGATGTGTTCGGGTTCATCGCCCGTGCCCAGTCCAACCGCAAAGGTGTAGTTGGAGCCCCAGGGCACCAGCTTCTCGGCCAGGAACTCGGCCGACTGCAGCATCTCCAGCGCCGCTTGCTCTGTCAACGGTGCAGCCGGAATGGAGTCGGTATCGGTCTCTTCGACCAGGCGAACGTGAAGATCGGGCATGCGTGATTTCCGTTTCGAGGGAAAGGAACACCGGCTGGTGATGCCTGATTCTACCGTGACCGAACCGACCAGCCATCATCGCCGTCGCCCAACCCACCCTGTCAGCGTGGATCGCCACCGGGACAACCCTGCTCCCTATCGCCCCATTCGGTCAGCCCGGATACAATCTTGAAGACGAACAACCTCTCGCACCTGGTTGGCCCCGGCCGCATGCATGGTGCGTCTACGCGGCCGTCTACCGGCCGCACCGCAAGGAGCAGGTTCTGCATGAAGATCGTTCGCTACCAGGATTCCGGCACCAACGGCCCGGCTTTCGGCATCGTCGAGGACGGCATCGTCTACGCCGGCGAAGGTGACCTGTTCGAGGGCCTCACCAAGGGTGCCGAGGTTGGTCCGGTCGATTCGGTGAAGCTGCTGGCCCCAATCGAACCCGGCAAGGTCATCGCCATCGGCATGAATTACCTGAAGCACGTCAAGGAACTCGATGCCTCTCGCGAAGTGCCGACCGAACCCGTCGTGTTCATGAAGCCGCAATCGGCCATCGTCGGACCGGGCGAACCGATCCAGCTCGCCTATCCCGAGAACGACACCCATTATGAGGCGGAACTGGTGGTGGTGATCGGCAAGGAGGCCTATCGCGTCTCCGAGGCTGACGCCCTGGACTACGTCCTCGGGTACACCGCCGGCAACGATGTCTCCGACCGCGTTCAGCAGATGGGCGGCATCCAGTGGATTCGCGGCAAGGGCTACAACAGCTACCTGCCGCTCGGCCCCGCCATCGAAACGGATCTCGATCCGGGCAATACCGCCGTCCAGTCGCGGCTCAACGGCGAGCTTCGCCAGGACGACAACACCGAGGGGCTGATCTTCAGCGTTCCCTATCTCATCGAATTCCTCAGTGATGTCATGACCCTCAACCCGGGCGACATCATCATGACTGGCACCCCCCATGGTGTTGGCGGGCTGCACGCTGGCGACACCATCGAGATCATCGTGGACGGCGTCGGCGTCCTCTCCAACCCGGTCGTCAACCGCGACTAACGGGTAGAACTGTTCAGTCTCGAGGGTAGAGCGTCGTCGCGAAACTGAAGATGTGGAGGGATGCTCGGCCCAGCGCAAGGGTGAAATCTCGCCAGAGACCTTCTGCCCTGGGTCAGTGCATCTCTCCCCGTATGAGGCACTCCCCGAATCTG
>CAZNQC010000001.1:38558-47522 GCA_964574825.1 uncultured Sphaerobacteraceae bacterium
AGATCGAAGTCGTGGGCAACGTGGTGGAGATCGACATCCCCTTCCGCAATGGAAAGTGGCTGTCCCGGCGGCGAACGCGGGAAGCTGTCATCGAACATCGCCCAGCAGATGGAATGGCCAACACTCCCAAACCGCGACGGGAACCGGATTCCGCCGTACCGCCGCGACCCGTTCTCGTCAACAGACTCATGGATGTGGCGAGCAATCGCCTGCGTCAACAACCGATGGCCGCTTGTTAACGAGGAGAGGTCGATCGGTCCAATCTTGAGGTTGATGGCAATCTGGTTGATCTCAGGGACTCGATTGAGATACGACCATGCCGCAGGTAACGTGAGATCGGCACATGCCTGCCCCTCGACCAAGATTTGGGCGATCTCTCTCGCCAATCGCCACTCCCGATGGACAACGCCCCGAATGTGCCCGTCATGAATTGCGTATCCACCTTCGAGGTCCCTCGTGACCGCCGCCAGATCGGCATCTGACGTCTCAGCCATGATGCTGGCGATGAGTTCGGGTCGCGGTCGGAAATTCTGCAGGACTTCACGGAACGCCACGACTCGGGAGTCGGCGAGGTAGATCATCCGAAAGCAGCCGTGCGCTTCCGCGTGTTGGAATCCCACCTTGTCGATGTGTGGGTCGTCGTATCGCCCCTTGTCCGCAAGCCCCCAGGGTGGCGGAGCAAACGGATCACGGCCCAACCGGCACACCCGAAACAGGTCACTCGTCGGGAAAGCCACAGGAATGGCTGGAATCGTCATCCTCCGCTATGCGTTGATAACGAATGATCGCGCTGCCCCGAGCACATCTCGGTCAGCCCCTTCGCGAATCATCTCCAGCGGAGAAGCATCGTCGAGTTCAGGGTTTGCGCCCACGAACCAGGCCTTGACCGTCGACGGCGCGTCAACTGTGCGCAAGAGCAGCGCGACATGGTAGAGGGTTCGCAAACGCCGCTCCACATCATCGCTGCGAACCGAATCAACGTCGCTGCTGGCCCATCGCCCAATGGTCTTCACATCCCGCACTCCCACCGCGTAGGCCGTGAGGCGCCGGGAAAGGAGATTCTCCAGGTACGATGCCATTTCCCATACCGGCGCCCGAACCGCGGTGACGTAAGGATTCCCGTCAAACAGGGTGACCTGGGATGCAGTTTCCGGGCCAGGATCCTCGTCCAGTTCTGCCACATCGAAATCTGAGACAACCTGTCGCTGCGCCATGGGTAACCTTTCCCGACGCTCGCACGGACAGCACCGAACTCGGAAGCCTTTTGCCAATGCCGCGTCAATACCCTCATTATCCCCCTCCTTGTCAACCGGCTCAGCAACCAGCCCTGGAGTCACGCAGGAAACACGACGAATTCCGACAATGCCCCGACGCTGACCTGATCCATCGGCGGACACGGGCGGGATCGTGAAGTCGTAAACTATCCCCCATGCCATTACTGGCATTGGGGGTCGTTGCGTTGTATCGCGTCTGCCACTCCGACCCTTTGCTCCGACATTTCGAGCCTGAACGGCTGCTCAGGGGGACCAGACCTCATGCGAATTACCATCTTCGGCACCGGCTACGTTGGCCTGGTGACCGGCGCCTGCTTCGCCGAGAGCGGAAACGATGTCTGCTGCGTGGATGTCGACGAAGCCAAGATCGAGGCGCTCCAGAACGGCATCATTCCCATCTACGAACCCGGTCTGGCCGAACTGGTTGAGCAAAATGTGAAAGCCGGGCGCCTGACGTTCACCACCAGCGCGAAGGAAGGGATCGAGCACGGACTGTTCGTCTTCGTCGCGGTCGGCACGCCACCCAATCCGGACGGATCATCGAACCTGCAATATGTCGAGTCCGTCGCCCGCACCATCGGCCAGCACCTGACCCAGCCTGTGCTGGTGGTCGACAAGTCCACGGTGCCGGTCGGAACGGCCGATTTCGTGCGCGACACCATCCAGGATGAACTCGACAAGCGCGGGGTCTCGGTACCCTTCGACGTGGTCAGCAATCCGGAATTCCTGAAGGAAGGCGCCGCCATCGATGACTTCATGCGGCCGGACCGCATCATCGTTGGCGCCGAAAACCCGGACAGCATCGAACTGATGCGCCAGCTCTATCACCCGTTCAACCGGAACCACAATCGGATCATCGTCATGGATATCCGGTCGGCCGAACTCACCAAGTACGCCGCCAACGCCATGCTGGCCACCAAGATCTCGTTCATGAACGAGATCTCCAACATCGCCGAACGCACCGGGGCCAACATCGAGAGTGTCCGCATCGGTATCGGATCGGACAGCCGCATCGGCTACAACTTCATCTATGCCGGCATCGGCTATGGCGGCTCCTGCTTCCCCAAGGACATTCGCGCCCTCCAGAACACCGCCCTCAACTACGACTACGATGCGAAGTTGCTCGGCGCGGTCGAAGAGGTCAACCAGCGGCAGAAGCACGTGCTGCTCGACAAGATCCTCGAGCATTTCGACGGCGATGTGCGGGGCAAGACGTTCGCCATTTGGGGCCTCGCCTTCAAGCCCAAGACCGACGATGTCCGCGACGCCCCGAGCCGCGTCATCATGGAAGGGCTCTGGCAGCACGGCGCGAAGGTTCGCGCCTTCGATCCCGAAGCGCTTGAAACCACCCGCGCCCTCTATCCCACCGAACCTGGGCTGGCCCTGCTGGAAGACCGCGACGAGACCCTGAAGGGCGCCGACGCCCTGGTTATCTGCACGGAATGGCGCCAGTTCAAGAGTCCGGACTTCGAGTTGATGCGCGCCGAGCTCTCCGAACAGGTCATCTTCGACGGCCGGAATATCTACGATCCAGCCCGCGCCAAGCGCGAAGGATTCGTCTACTACGGCATTGGCCTTGGCGCACCCGGCAAGGACCCCGCGGCCACCTTCACTGGCGACTCGCCGCTGCTGGCCCAGGCAGCCGCGCTCTCCAAATAGGCTCCGTGATCTGGCAGCAACCGGCGATTCGGGCAGGGTCCCGCATCGCCGGTTGTCACTTGTGGGAATCCAGGTGCTTTCCTGCACGCGCAACCTCGGCTACAGTGACGACAAAGGAGGACGATCAACCCATGAAACTCTCTGGCGACTACACGTTCAAGGCGCCCCCCGAAACCATTTACCGGCTCATGCAGGATCCTGACACCCTGATGGCCTGCCTGCCTGGCTGCGAAGCGCTGGACCTTGTTGGCGAAAACGAATACACCGCCACCATGACCATCGGTGTCGCCATGATCAAGGGCAAATACAACGGCCGGGTCAAGATCAGCGATCAGGTCGAGCCAACCTCGTTCAAGATGCTGATCGAAGGCAAGGGACCGCAGGGCCAGGTGTCTGGCGAGGGCCTGATCGAAATCGCGGGCACGGAGGACGGCACGGTCGTCACCTGGTCCGGCGACCCGAAGATCAACGGCACGCTCGCGCGTATCGGCGGCCGGGTCATCCAGCCCGCTGCCAAAATGATCGTCGGCCAGTTCTTCAAGTGCCTGGAACAGCAGGCCAGCGTCGAAACAACCGCATCCTGAGCTGAATCGGCCATCAATCCGGAAAACACCCACGCGCACCTCACGCCTCGCTACCCGCGACGTGAGGTGCGGTCATCAGAACCGAGTCCTATTCAACAGCTGACCATCGTGAGGAGAAACCCCGTCCATGTCCGAGCGATACACCATCACCACCACCATCAACGGCGTCGAGCAGCAACTCGATGTCGAACCCCGCACGCTGCTGGTCCACCTCCTGCGGGACGACCTGGACATGACCGGTACCCACACCGGTTGTGACACCGGCCAGTGCGGCGCCTGCACCGTGCACCTGAATGGCCAGGCCGTGAAGAGTTGCATGGTGCTGGCGGTCCAGGCCGACGGCCAGGAAGTCACCACCATCGAAGGCATCGCCCCAACCGGCAGCCTGCATCCCATCCAGTCCGCCTTCTGGGAAGAGCACGGCCTGCAGTGCGGCTACTGCACCCCCGGCGTCATCATGTCGTCGCTATCACTCCTCGCCGAAAACCCTGACCCCAGCGAGGAAGACATCCGGCACGCGCTCGAAGGCAACATCTGCCGGTGCACCGGCTACCAGAACATCGTCCTCGCTGTGCAGGAAGCCGCCCAGCGCATTGCCCGCGGCGATCTTGCCCAACCGATTTCCTGAGCCGACGGAGGTAGCGCATGTACCCGTATCCCTTCTCCTATCACCGTCCGGCCACCGTCAGCGAAGCGCTCCAACTCATCGGTGAGTACGGCGACGACGGCAAGGTGCTGGCCGGTGGGCACAGCCTGCTGCCGGTCATGAAACTCCGACTCGCCCAGCCGGGCCACCTCGTCGACATCACCGGCCTCGTTGACCTGCGGGGCGTCACGGCGGTGGACGGCGGCGTCAGCATCGGTGCGCTGACCACCCACCATGACATTCTGACCAACCCGAACCTGGTGGAGCGATTCGGTCTCCTGACCGAAATGGCCCACGTCGTTGGCGACCAGCAGGTCCGCAACCGGGGCACCATTGGCGGCACGCTGGCCCACGCCGATCCGGCCGCCGACTATCCCGCCGGCATCCTCGCCCTCGACGCCACGATCATCGCCACCGGCCCCGACGGCGAACGTGAGATTCCCGCCAGCGAGTTCTTCACCGGTTTCCTGCAAACGGCCATCGAGCCGAATGAACTGATCACCGCGATCCGGGTTGCCGATCTTCCGGATACCGCCGGATATCGCTACGAGAAGCTCGCCAACCCGGCCTCGGGCTATGCCATCGTTGGCGTCGCGGCCATCGTCGACCTTGCGCCCGACGGAAACATCGCATCCGCCCGCATCGGCATCACCGGTGCCAGCGATGTCGCCTGGCGGGCCTCGGCCACCGAGGAAGCCCTGGTCGGTGTGAGTCCGGACGACGACGCCACCATCAAGGCCGCAGCCGCCCTCGCCACCGAGGAACGGGAACTGCTCTCGGACATTCACGCTCCCGCTGACTACCGGGCACGCGTGACGAAGAACCTCGTCTTCCGCGCGATCAGGACAGCTTCCGCTCGCGCCGCTTCGTAGCCCCCTCCCCGCTTCTCAAACGCCACAGCGACCCGGCCCCCATCTGGGGTGGCCGGGTTATGGCTCCGTACGAAGCTGTTCAAACGTACGTCGTCGGAATGGTATTGGAATGAGACAACAATACAGGGTGTTTCGGCCCCAGCGCCATGGCGAAATCGTTGGCATTCACCATCCGCTGGGGTCTGTAACACCCCAATGATGGTTACCCAGGCTCTCTCCTGAAGGCGAGATCAGACTGGCTGGGAAGCGTCAGGCAGGGGGTATTTGATCGCGTTGCGTTGCACTTTGGCGAAGCCCGCCGCCAGCAGATCGACGCCAAGACGGTCTGCCAGCTGCAGCAGGTAGATGAGGACATCCGCCATCTCCTCCTCCACCTTCTGACGTGGCAGCCATGCTCCAAACTGATCCGACTCTTCCGGCGTCAGCCACTGAAAGTGTTCCAGCAGCTCACTAGCCTCCACGTTGAGCGCCATCGCCAGGTTCTTCCCGGTGTTCACGGCTGACCAGTCGCGCGCTATGGCGAAGTCCCGCACCATCGCCTGCAGATGGGCCAGGTCCAGTTCGTCGGTCATTCGGCGTCATCCGGTCGCTCGCGATGCGCGTTGACCATCATCGCCGTCGCGAACTCCTTGCGCCGGAAGAACGCCCGGATCTCTTTCCACAACTCGGGTTCGTTCCGGCCGATATCCAGCAGGCGATCCGAGAACACCACGTCTCCCCGCGCCCGCAATTCGGTCATGAACTCGGTCGACATCAGTTCCGCCAGGTAGACCGGTCCGATATCGCTGAACTTGTCCTGGTAATAGGCTATCAACCGCGAGATATCCTCGGCATCCAGCGGCTTCCCGTCGTCCGACGCAAAAGCCGCCCGCCAATCCACCGCCATCAGGAATTCGTCCAGCAGGGTCACCTCTTCCCCTTGCCGGATGCGCTCCAGCAGGGCATCGATCTTCGCCCGGTCCACCGGCAACTCGTGCGGCGTCTCCGGCATCTCACCCTGATCGATCGGCGGCGGTGTGTACTGCAAGAAGGTCGGATCGCCCTGCATCGTTATGGTGCTCCCTGAATGCGACATGCCGCCAGCCCGCTGAATGGGCCAGCGCTCTCTGCCCGGAGCCTACCACGCCCACCGGCCCCGTTCCGCCAGTCTGGTACGATTCCCTCGCGTTTCGTCCGGCTCCCGCCATTCGCGAAACCACATCATCCTCTGGCGCGTCAGCGTTCATGCACCCTTCTGCTGACGGTGCCTCGGTCCTTCACCCCCGTGCCCCCCCTCGATTCGACCATTCCGGGCACCACAGGGAGACTGTCACGACATGGCCCATGGACGACTCGCGCGATCGACTGCGCGCTACCCCGATGCCCGCCGCCGCGCGGACCGCTACGGCAAGACGCGCTACGGGCAGAAACGCCGCCACCTCCCACCCAACCTGCTGCGCGGCGTCACCGGCCGCGATGACAAGAAATCGCAGTTCCTCGGTGGACCGATCGGCATCCTCAGCATCCTGGCTGCCGTCATCGGCATCGCCGCCATCTTCTTCGTCATCGTCACCGCCATCACGGCCACCATCGGCGTCATCGGCACCATGCGAGCCTACAAGGAAGTCAACGCCGACCTGCCCAATGCCGCCGAGGTCGTGGCCGGCACGTTCCAGACCACGAAGATCTACGATCGCAACGGGAATCTGCTCCAGGAAGTCGACAATCCGGACGCCAATGCTGGCTGGCGCACCTACATCGCGATGGAGGAGATGCCGGAAGACTTCATCAATGCCACCGTCGCCTCCGAAGACGCCACCTTCTGGACCAACGAAGGCGTGGAACCCGTCGCCATCGTGCGCGGTGCGGTCATCAACGTCTCCGGTGCCGGGAGTTCCGGCGGGTCGACCATCACCCAGCAGCTCGTCCGCGCCGTCTTCCCCGAGAAGATCAACGCGATGGACATTTCGTACACCCGCAAGATGCGGGAGGCGCTGGCCGCCTACGCCCTCGCCCAGCAATACTCCAAGTCCGACATCTTCACGATGTATGTCAACCAGATCTACTACGGGCATCGAGCCTACGGCGTCGAAGCGGCCGCAAACACCATCTTCGACAAAAAGGCCTCGGAGCTGACACTGGCCGAATCGGCATTCCTCGCCGGACTTCCCCAGTCACCTTCGTACTACCAGGACTATCCCGACCAGGCCAAGATTCGCCAGAAGTACGTGCTCGACCAGATGGTCAAGTACCGGTACATCACCCGTGCCGAGGCCGACGCCGCCTACGCCGAGCCCTTGACCCTCCGGACCGACACCGAAACCCGGTCTGGCCGGGTCAATGCCGCCCCTCACTTCACGGAATACGTGCGCCAGTACATCATCGAGCACTATGGGGTTGACGCGCTCTACGGCGGCCTCGAGATCACCACCAGCATCGACCTTGAACTCCAGGCCCGCGCCGAGCAGATCGTCAAGGCCGGTGTTCAGGAGATGACCGAATATGGCCGCAACAACGGGGCCATGGTCGTCATGGTGCCCTGGAGCGGCGAGGTCCTGGCCATGGTGGGCTCCGCCGACTTCAACAATGCCCTCATCAACGGCGAGGTGAACTACGCCACCGCCCAGATCCAGCCTGGATCCTCGATGAAACCGCTCGTCTACGCCCTGGCGTTCGAGCAGGGCTGGAATCCCGGCACCGTCCTCATGGATATCCCCACCCAGTGGGAGGTCGTCGGCGAAGACGAACCCTACGAACCGCAAAACTACTCGGGGAGTTTCTATGGTGCCGTCACCGTCCGCGAAGCGCTGGCCAACTCGTTCAACATCCCGGCCGTCAAGGCTACAGAGTTCGTCGGTGTCCAGCAGGTGATGGACGGCACGCGCGCAATGGGCCTGGAGGATAGTCTCGAACAGGACGCCGGTTTCTACGGGCTCTCCATCGGTCTCGGTGGCGCCGAGGTCCAGTTGCTCGAACACACCAATGCCTATGCCACCCTCGCCAACAACGGCAGCCATGTGCCACCCCACCCCATCCTCAGCATCAAGGACAGCCAGGGGAACGAACTCTACGCCCTCGATGCCGACCAGATCGCCGCGGACTCCAATCAGGCGGTCCCGGCTGGCAACGCCTACCAGGTCACCTCGATCCTGACCGACAACGACGCCCGCTCGATGGTCTTTGGCTCCGACAACCGCTTCGGCAACACCCAGCAGCAACTTGGTCGCCCTGTCGCCGCCAAGTCCGGCACCACCGACGAATGGAAAGACCTCTGGACCATGGGCTACACCACGGATGTTGCCATCGGGGTCTGGGTCGGTGTTTCCGGCGGCGCGCCGAATACTGGCCTCGAAGCGATCGACGGCATCCAGGCGGCCGGTCCGATCTGGCAGAACATGATGTACGAGGTCCACAACTCCCAGTTCTCGTCGCTCCTCGTCGGCCCCGACGGCAACGCCGTACCCGAAGAGTTCGCAGTGCCCGACGACGCCTACGAAGGCGAAGTCTGCGCCGTCACCGGCCAGAAACCTGGCACTGGTGAGACCTCCGAGGAGTGGCTGGTGCGCGGCCAGGGTCCAGACCGGGCCTGCACCGATCTCGGCGAACGCGAGCGCTCCGAACTCGACAAGGCAATCGCCGCCACGCGGAGTGGCGACACCCGCTGGTCTGGCAATGCAGTTGAACGGATTGCCCGCTACGCATCTGCGGTTGGCGTCGGTGGAGTAGACGTGCCCGACGAGGAGACGTCGAATGAAACGACTGGCGAGACCGGGTCGTCCGGCGTGATCGAGCCAGTCAACAATCAGCCTGACAACCCGCCCAGCTCCACCGAACCATCATCAAACGACCCCGACGATCCGCCGGCTGACGATCCGGACGACGAGATCATCGATCCCAGCGGCTGATACCGGCTCCGCCTGGAGCGTTGTGGAATGGGAGCAAATGTACGG
>CAZNQC010000001.1:47622-62430 GCA_964574825.1 uncultured Sphaerobacteraceae bacterium
CGCTCGTGGGAGATCTTCGTCAGTCCGCCACAGCTGGGGTCTGTGACACCTTCGCAACGGGTGCCCAGGCGATCTCCCGGAGTCGGTATGACACTCCTACCTTCGGCACGAACTCATTCCAGGTCGGTGAGCCTGACAGTCAAACGGCGCGGGAGGAAGCTTCCTCTCGCGCCGTTTCTCCGTTCCATTTATCTGTCCCAGCCAGGCTCCCCGCAGCTAGCCTTCCTCGGAAGCTCCATCCGCAACCACCCGGCGGCGGCCGCGCTTGCGTGGCGTCACGTCCAGCCGCACGTCATCGACCCGCACCGCAGCCGGTCGGCGCTTTCGCCGGGCCAGGCGTGTCCGTTGGCTCACCGAGCCCTCGGGCGGCACGAGCGGCGCACCCTCGACCGGCGTCGACAATACGATGCTGGTCGAGCACCGCGCGCCCGTATCGGAGAGATCGTCGATCAGGGCCTCGAGTTCGTCCGTCGACGAGACGTGCACCTGCGCCACGAATGGATACTCACCCGTCGTGCGATAGCAGGATGCCACTGCCGGCTCCGATCGCAGCCGATTGAGCAGGGCCTCGTGATGCCGCCACTCCACCGCCAGCGAGATCAGGGCCGTCAGCGGGCGACCGATTGCCGCCGGATCCACCACGGCCCGGTACCCGGCCAGGACGCCGCGCTCTTCCAACCGCCGCACCCGTTCGATCATGGCCGGGCTCGAAAGACCCACGCGCTCGGCCAGTGCCTTCATCGTCAGCCGGCCATTGTTTTGCAGTTCAGCCAAAATTTGCTCATCCAGCGTATCGATGCCGGATGAAGGTGCTCGTTCCTCGGGTTTGGTTGCAACCTGCATGTTTCGCCACGCTTTTCGTTGGCCAGCATCGGGACAAATCTCCCCTGCCGACACAGATACGCTCAAACCGCTATTTTACGATGATGCTCAAGGCCTCACAAGGCATAGACGCCAGATTGTTATCCAGAATCGGCGTCGAGCGTAATCAGAAATTGTCTATCGACTACATTCTGGTAGTCTCTGCCCGGCCAATGGCGCTCTCGTGTGCCAGCCGTTCGAGCCGATCGCCGAGTGCTGTCAGGTTTGCCTCACCATAGCGCCGGATCAATCCGCCTTCGATCAGCCAGTCAGCTACCTGGGGATTCTTCGGCAGCAGGGCGCCATGCAGATAGCATCCGATCGCCCGCTTGTATCGGGCTCCTTCGAAGCCATCCTTGCCATTGTTACCCCGGCCGATTCGCACCTTGCCCAGCGGCTGCACGCCGTCACCCAGATAGGTCAGCCCACTGTGGTTCTCAAAACCGACCAGCGTGCCCCATTCGCTATCCACCACCACATTGCCAATGAAGCGCTCTGGTCCTGCCGTCGAGGTGAGGTCGAACAGACCGATCCCGGCCAGCGGTTCGGCGTCGTGCGGCCGATATTCGTGGCCGAGCAGTTGGTACCCGCCACAGACGGACAACAGGGCTGCCCCGCCTTCCACCGATCGCTTGATCACCTCACCCTTGTCTCCGGCGAGGTCACGCGAAACGGCAATCTGGGCGTCGTCCTGGCCACCCCCGAAGAAGAAGATGTCGATATCGTCGGGGATCGGCTCGCCAATGCCAAGTTCGAGCACCTCTGGCTCGATCCCTCGCCACCGGGCACGCTGGGCCAGCGCCAGCACGTTTCCCCGGTCACCGTAGATATTCATCAGGGAGCCGTAGAGCCAGGCGATGCGTAGTCGTTGCGGTTCAGTCATCCCGGCACTCTCCTTTTGCAGCGCAACTCAATACACGTGCCACCTGGCATCTATCCAGAGGCAGTAGTAGGGAAGTCCTAGGCAACCTTCTGAGCGTACCTCACCATGCATCGTCTGGTTGCCGTATGGGCTTCCTTCGCACCCGGCGAATGGGTCAATCCTTCCCGGAACTACCCTATTGCTCCCAGAAGGCCTGAATCACACCTCGATCGGCGAGAATCCGGCGAATCTCCAGCATGGCCGTGTACGTCGGCAGGATATATCCCTCGCCTCCAGCCGGCACCTGGTCCACGAATGCGTCCAGCCCAGCTTCCAGCTCGCTCGACAGCGGCCGGATGCGCCCGTCGTCCACGCCGGCATACTTCAGGCGATTGGCCATGTCTGGTCCCCGCAGACCGCTGGTGAAGAGGTCCGCTCCGCCGCCTGCCAGCAACTCGAAGTCCACATCCCACAGCCAGGAAACATCGCGGCCGTCGGCGTACAGGTCGTTGATCGCAATCATCGTCGGCACCGCCAGCGTGCCGTCCCCGGCCGTCAGCATCCGCATCACTTCGTTGAAGCCAACCGGGTTCTTGACCAGCGCAATCGTCAGCTGCCGGTCGTTCCAGGTCACCCGTTCGATCCGCCCAAAGGCTGACTGGAACGCCGCCAGCGCCGGTCCGATCACGTCGAATGGCACACCCATCGTGCTGGTGGCCGCAATCGCCGCCACCACGTTGTAGGCGTTGTACAGTCCCGGAATCCCGATCTCGAAACCGCGAGACTCGTCACCGGCATCAACGGTGAGAGCCAGCGATGTCACGCCCTGCAATGCGATGTCGTGACCGGCGAAGGCCAGCTCGGGACGGTGACGTCCACAGCCAGGACACGACCAGTCGCCCAGGTGCGACAGGTAGACACTGGCATAGTCCAGATCAGTGCCACACCAGCGGCACACTGCCGAGTCGGCGGCATGCGGCAGCGCGTCGAGCACGTGCCGTGTTTCCGTGAAACCAAACGGAACCAGCCGGGCGGGTGATCCATCGACCACCCAGCACAGACTCGGGTCATCACCGTTGAAGACGATCGTGGTCTCCGGACCAACTTTCGCCAGCGCCGCTTTCCACATCCTTGCCACGGTATCGAGTTCGCCATACCGATCCAGTTGGTCGCGGAAGAGGTTGTTGAGCAGGATCGTGCGCGGCTTGACCAACCGGAGGATGTCCGGAAACGCCGCCTCATCGGTCTCGACCACCGCCACGTCGCCCTGGAGCTTGCCGGCGAATGACGACTGGGCCGCGAATGCCGTAAACACCCCGCGCACCAGATTCGACCCCGACCGGTTGTGCACCACCTCGTGCCCATCTGCAGTCAGGACATCGGCCACAATCCGCGAGGTGGTGGTCTTGCCATTGGTTCCGGCCACCACGATTGCGCCCAGCTCGAGTTGCGCCGCAAGCTGGGTCAGCATCGCCGGATCGATCTTCTGGGCCACCAGTCCAGGCGCGGAGGTTCCTCCCCCCCGGCCCAACCGCTGGATCACCGCCGCCGCCGTCCTCGCCGCCGAAACACTCAATCCCAGTCGCACGTCACTGATCGAGGGAACCCTAGTCATCAACTTCCACCGCCACATACACCGTCGAGAGGGTGTTGAAATTGGCAATCCCGGGCCGTACCTGAATGGTCAACGTATCAGTTTGCGGGTCAATCACCGGTTCCCCAATCACCTTGCCAATCGGCAGATTGGGGGGCACCTGCCGCGTCATGGTCATGTTGGACGAGGACGTCACGACCCACTCGCCTTCGGCCGGTGCCTGGCTGCTCTGCACGCTATCGAGCTGGAGGTAGCCTCCGTACTGCCATTGACCCGACACGATCCCCTCGCCCCGGCTGTCTTCCAGCATCGCCCCCACCGACTGGCCAGCGTCAATGATGAACGTGACCTTGCTGGTGGTTTCGGAGACTTCGGTCACCTGTCCCACGTAGTAGTGCGGGCTGGTCACGGCCATGCCCACCTCGATGCCGTCATTGCTCCCCACATCGATCTGCACGAACATCTGCTGCCCGGTGGGATCGTGCCAGAGCACCTTGGCCGGAATCAGTTCGAGGTTGGGATAGCGATCCTCGACCTGCTGCATCTCCCGGAGTTGTTCCAGTTCCGCCGTGTCGGCCTTGAGCTGGCTGTTCTCTGCCTTCAACGCATCCCGTTCGGCCGTGACCGTCGCCAGTTCCTGCGCCACGTCCGAATCCGACCCATCGCGGTCCAGCAGGCCGCTGACTGAGGACGTCACGGGCCTGATGATCTCGCTCAGGCCAGTCCGCACCGGTTCCAGCGCGCCGCGCCGATCCAGCACGATGAAAACCGCGCAAAGCACCACGACCGCCAGCACCGAGACGAGCACCTTGCGCAATGGCACGTTCGTCATCGGGCAAGTCCTGTCAATGCATGGGTGCGACGTCGCAAGCTAGTCATGCGGCAGTGGTGCCTCCGGCGATGGTGAGGATTGGAATGGAGCCGTTGGAGGAGCAGTCCCGCCAATGGCGCGCGAAACCTAGCGGCGAATCTCGCGACCACTGGCGAGCGCTCGCTGGTACAGATGCAACGCTTCGGCCACCCGTCCTGTGCCGCGTGCCACGCAGGTGAGCGGATCCTCGGCGCGATGCACTGGCATCCGGAGCTCGCTCTGCAGGCGCCGGTCGAGTCCCATCAACAGGGCTCCGCCACCAGCCAGCGTAATCCCGTGCTCCATGATATCGGCCACCAGTTCGGGCGGCGTCTCTTCGATCGATGTCTTTACCAGTTCGATGATGGTGTTGACCGGCTGCGAGATCGCGTCCCGCAATTCCACCGAACTCACTTCAACCGACTTGGGCAATCCGGTCAGCAGGTCGCGCCCGCGGAGCGGCACCCGCACCTCTTCTTCGAGCGGATAGGCCGAACCGGCCGCAATCTTGGCGTTCTCCGCCGAGCGCTCACCAATCACCAGATTGTGGTCGCGTCGCGCGTACTGAATCAGGGCGTCGTCGATCTCGTCACCAGCCACCCGTATCGAATGGTTGACCACGATGCCGCCGAGGGAGATCACGGCCACTTCGGTCGTGCCACCGCCAATGTCGACGATCATCGAACCGACCGGCTCATTGATCGGCAAGCCCGCGCCAATCGCGGCCGCCATCGGCTCCTCGATCGTGTACGCCTCACGCGCCCCGGCCGAGAGGGCAGCGTCACGCGCCGCCCGCTTCTCAACCTCGGTCACGCCACTGGGAATGCCAATCACCACCCGCGGGTGAGGCGCCATCAATCGCTGCAGGTGAACCTTCCGGATGAAGTGGTGAAGCATCATCTCCACCGTGTCGAAGTCGGCGATCACGCCATCCTTGAGCGGTCGCACCACGATGATGGAGTCCGGTGCCTTGCCATGCATCGCCTTGGCTTCCATGCCCACCCACAGGGCGCGCTTGGTCTTGGCGTCGATGGCGACAACCGACGGCTCGGAGATGACGATGCCCTTACCGCGGACGTAAACCAGTGTGTTCGCCGTTCCCAGATCGATGCCAAGGTCCCGGCTGAAGAACCCGAAGAGTGTAGAGAGGGGACGGAACAAGGCCGGGAACCTCCGGAATGTCACCCCGGATAGGGGTGCAATAAATGGACCAGGTGGAAATGGCGGGAAGTCAGGAAGGATCGGAGCGGTTTGGCGCACGCCATGCTTGACGGTTCCGTCGCGCCCCTCCACGCTGTACCGGCTGCCAAACCTTGCGCGGCGAATGGTGTCCACCGCGTCCGGGCACAGCTACCGCGCACGGTCCCAGAGTCGGCGCGAGTATAGCATAGGGGCCCCTGTCCCCCGTTCCGTGACATCTCATTGAAAGGTATGCGCCGATGTCCTCCATTGCCCAAACCTGGCCCCGCCTGCAGGCGTTGCTGACCAGCCTGCCAAATGCAGCCGACATCAGCATCTCGGTTCGCACTCCGGCCACCGGCGGCGCCTTCGATCACCAGGGCGATGTCGTGATGGCATCTGCATCCACCATCAAGACCTTGATCCTGGTGGCCCTCGCCCGGGCAGTGGATGCCGGAAAGCTCGATCTGTCGACCCGTGTTCCCGTCAAACCTGACCAACTCTCGGCCGGCAGCGGCATCCTCAACGAACTCGAAACGCCAATTGATCTCTCGCTGGCTGACCATGCGCACCTGATGATCGCCATTTCGGACAACACCGCCTCGAACGTGTTGATCGATGCCATCGGCATGGACGCCATCGCCGGGACAGCTCAGGCCCTGAACCTCTCCGGAACTGCCCTCCAGCGGCGCTTTCTTGGTCGCCTGCCCGACCCCGGAACCCCCGAGAACCTCACCTGCGCCAACGATCTCGCCTCCATCCTGGTTGCCATCGCATCCGATACCGCCGCCTCGGCCCCGATGTGCGAATGGATGCGCCAGCGCCTCGCCTTGCAGCACTACCTCAACCGCCTTCCCCGCCACCTGCCTCCAGGAATCACCTTCGCTGGCAAGAGCGGCTCTCTGGAAGGCTTCGATCACGACTGTGGCATCCTCACCGGCCCCCACGGCCAGGCCATTGCTGCAGTCATGGTCCGCAACGTCACCGATCCCTTTGCCACCGACGCGCTGATCGGCGCCATCGGCCGTGCCGCCATTGAGGACGCAGGCATCGAGTAGGCACAATCACACCCCAAAACCGACCCCGCTCACTGTACGTACGAGAAATCTCGCCCAATGTGGCGAGATTTCGCCTTCTCGATGCGTACGATAGGTAGGACCAGACGGAACCTGTCCTGTGCAAAGCGAAGGATCGGTCTGCCCGGCTCTGCTATTTGCTACTTTCTATTTCCTATTTTCTTCGTCCTCACCTCAGCACCCCTCCACGGTAATTCGCGGTAATTCCGCGCTAAATCGGGTCCAATCAGCCCATGGAATCAACGATTCTCGATTTACCGAATTGCAGAATTACCGCAGAGCAGTTTTCAGGACATCGTCCCCACATCGCCAGGACGCACCATTCCTGGGGCTTGGAAACGTCCCGGCGTGACAACCTTGCGGAAAAGCCGGATCATTGCCCCATCGTGCAGCAGCCACTGCCAACTCCATCGAACGGGAAGGAACATCGCCATGCGAATCACGCGTGCCACCACCTACATCGTGGGTAACCCCTGGAAGAACTGGCTCTTCGTCCGCCTCGACACCGATGTCGACGGTCTCTACGGCATCGGCGAAGGCACCATCAACGGCTTCGCCAAAACCACCGAAGCCGCCATCCACGAGCTTGCTGGCCGTTACGAAGGATTCGATCCGTTCCAGATCGAAACGATCCTCCAGCGCATGTCGCGCGACCTCTACACCGAGGGCGGCCAGATTCACATGAACGCCGTGGCCGCCATTGAGGTGGCCTGCTGGGACATCATCGGCAAGGTCACGAATCGACCCATCTACGACCTCATCGGCGGTCGCTATCACGAATCACTGCCGACCTACGCCAATGGCTGGTATGCCGGTCCCCGCACACCGGAATCCTTTGCCGAACGCGCCCAGCTCGTGATGGACAAGGGCTACAAGGCGCTCAAGTTCGATCCCTTCGGCGCCGCCTGGCGCACGATGAGCCCCGCAGACCGGCATCTTTCGATCGACATCGTCCGCGCTGTCCGCGAGCAGGTCGGACCCGACGTGCAGATCATGATCGAGGGCCACTGCCGCTTCTCCGTCTCGGAAGCCGTCTGGGTCGGCGATGCCATCGCCGAGTACGAACCCACCTGGTTCGAAGAACCCACCGCCCACCAGAACATCGACTCCACCGTCGAAGTCGCCCGCAAGATCAACGTTCCCGTGGCCACTGGCGAAAGCTATTCCAGCGTCCATCAACACGCCGAACTGCTCTCGCACAATGCCGTTCACATCCTCCAACCCGAGCCCGGCAACATGGGCGGTATCTGGCGCACCCGCCAGGTCTGCGCCATGGCCGATGCCTTCTACGGTGTCGTGGCGCCCCACAACGCCCAGGGCCCGATCTCCACCGCCACGTGCATCCAGATCAGCGCCTCCTGCCCCAATCTCCTGACCCAGGAGCTCTTCGACGAATTCAACGTCTCCTGGGAGCACGAACTGGTCACCAATCCGGCGCAGGTGGTCGACGGCCGCCTCCAGATTCCGGATCGCCCCGGCCTGGGCACCGACCTCAACTGGGCCGAAATCGACAAGCATCCGTACCAGTCCACCAACTTCCTGCCGCTGTTTGCCGTGGGCTGGGAGCGTCGCGAGGGCGAGAAGAACCCGGTCACCAACTGACCGGGTACCGGAAGAAACTGGTGTCCCGGGTCGCATCTCACACATGCGGCCCACCCACGTTATACCTGTGCCGGACCCAAACCCGCCTTATGTGGACCATGGGTCGGCGCACGTGTCGTCTCTTCACGAGGAAAGCGCTTCCGTGACGGACACCAGCACTCACCGTTCCAGCCCCCGGCATCGCGCGGGCTCATCGCCTGGTCCCACACCGCCCCTGTTCACGGTGGTGGTCGAACGCCATGGCGACGAAATCTTTCGCTTCGCCTGCCAGCTTGCTGGCAATCGGACCGATGCCGACGACTTGTACCAGGAGACGCTCATGAAGGCGTTCCGGGCATTCGACCGCTTACCGACTGATGCCAACCACCGGGCCTGGCTCTACCGGATCTGCTCCAACACCTGGATCAGCGACCGGCGCAAGCACGGCCGGGTCTCGCCAATGAACGATGTCCTGGCAGACACTCTGTCGGCCCCAGCACCAGACCAGGCCCGGCAACTCGACGCCCGCGATCTCTTGCAGGAAGTCGAAAGCTTCGTCAGTTGCCTCCCGCCCAAGCAACGGGTGGCCCTGGTCCTCCGCAAGCACCATGAGCTCTCCTATGGCGAAATCGCCGGAGTGCTCAACTGTTCCGAAGCGGCCGCCCGCGCCAACGTCCACGAAGCTCTGACCAAGCTGCGTGGCGCATTCGCTCACCGCATCGAGGCCTGAGCCATGAACGACCAGTCCAAAGGACACACCGCCTCGATTGCCAGCAATGGGTCCGAACCTTTCGATGCCAATCCCACCAGTTCCGCCCGCACGGAAATGACCATGATCCAGTCCGACCTTATTCCCACCCACCTTGCCCGCACCGCTGCTGAACCCGATGCCGATCCCTGCGACATCGCCGAGGCGGCCATGCCCGACCTGGTGATTGGCGACCTCGCTCCCGCCGACGAAGCCTGGGTACGCACCCACACCTTGACCTGCTCGTACTGCGCCAATGTTCTGCACGCTTATGAGGACGTCTGCACGACCCTCGACGAGTGCGATTCCCTCCTGGCCTCGCGCCAACCAGAGATCACGGCCCCATCCCTCGCAACCCGGCTTGGCCTGGCCAACCTCCGCTATGGGTTCATGGACTCACCTGTGGGCGACATCCTGCTGGGCGTCAGCGACGAAGGCGTCGCCGAAATCAGCTACCTGGCCGAGAACGATCTGTATGACACCCTGCGCGAACTGGAAACCCGCGGCTATCTCGTCTACGAGCGCCAGTCTGCCGTGTCTCCCGTGGCCGACGAGTTGCGGGCCTACTTCGATCGCCAACGTCAGGACTTTGCGGTGCCGGTGGACCTCTCGGGCGTGACGGACTTCACCCAACGCGTCCTTCACTCGGCCCAGCAGATTCCCTACGGCAAGGTCTGGACCTACGGTGATGTCGCCCACGCCATCGGGCAGCCACGAGCTTCCCGCGCTGTCGGCAACGCGCTCGGCCGCAATCCGATTCCGGTCATCATCCCCTGCCACCGCGTGATTCTGTCAAGTGGCGCCATGGGCTGGTATACCGGCGGACCGGAAATCAAGCGCAAGCTGCTCGGCATTGAAGGCGTCACCTGGGCCTACGAAACCCAGGCCTCGCTCGCTCTGGACTCGTAGGGATTGAACCGGTAACCATCTCCGGATGAGCCTCAGGAGACCGGTGTCCCAGCTTCCGCCAGCCACTCGATGATCCGGTCGAATTCCTCGATGCACATGATTGCCAGGGTGTCTCCCGGGGCTAGTTGCTCCATCCCCCACGCGAACGCGGCGAACTCACCCTCGGCCTGAGGCGGGTCGGGCACTCCCGCTGCGGTTGTCCCCTGCAGGATCAAACGGGGAATGTCACCTCGTTCTCGCCCACGCAGGTACTTGGAGGTGTCCTTCACGATCACCACATCGGCCTCACTGGCCCCAATCCGGCCCAGTTCCTCCAGCGCATCGTCTGGCCGATCACCAGCAGAGCCCACCACGGCGTAGAGCCGGGAATCCTCGGCCGTAAACGACCGGCCCAATGCCAGCAGATGCTTCAGGCCAGCCGTGTTGTGCGCAAAGTCGACGATCACGGTGGCGTCATTCACCCGGAAGACGTTCAAGCGGCCCCGGTTCTGCCCCACCTCGTTCCGGAACACAGAGAGCCCACTCGCCACCTGGTCCTGGTCGAGCCCCAACGCGAGTGCCGCGGCAGATGCACAGAGGGCGTTCTCCAGCATGTGCATCGCCCGGCCCCCGAACGCAATCGGGATGTCGTTGAGATCGGCCAGAACGTCGGTGCTGCCGCCATGCCCGAACATCACATGATCGCCCTCGACCCACAGGCCCCACCCGCCTGCCCCAACATGGTCCCGCAAAATCGGGTTGGCTGGGTCGCGGCTTACCAGAAACGGGCGCCCCTGGATACCGTTGAGCATCCCGGCCACGAGCGGATCCCCCACGTTCAGGACCACCATGCCCTCCGGCCGGGTCACCTTGGCAACCACCTGTTTGACCCTCGCCAGTTCCTCAACCGTATACACGCCGTGCAGGCCCAGATGGTCGGCCGACACATTGGTCACGATCGACACATCGTTCGATTCGTACCCCAGGCCGCGCAGCAGGATGCCGCCCCGTGCCGTCTCCATCACCCCCACATCGAGGTCTGGTTCCTCGAACACGCGGGCTGCCCCAGCCGGTCCGGTAAAGTCACCTTCCAGCACGCACTCGCCCTGGATATAGACTCCCGCCGAGGAGGTCCAGCCAACGCGCTTGCCGGCGTGCATCAGAATGGCCGAGAGCAGCCGCGTCGTGGTCGTCTTGCCGTTGGTGCCGGTGATTCCGACGATCGGCAACCGCCGCTCCACATCGAACCGCATGTCCGGCGTTTGATCGTCCCCCGCCGAAGCGAGATCGCGCAACGCCGCCACTGCCGTATCAAGATCGATCGGGCTTCCCGCCACGATGTCGAACGCTGTCCGGGCGATTCCCTTGCCCAGCCCCCGATGCGACCAGGAAAAGGCCACCACCAGATGACCGGGCTCCTCCATGGGCCGCGAGACGATCGACGGCCGTGGCGCGTCCAGTCGGTCGTGGAGAACGTTGACCGTCTCCTCCAGCAACGTCATCACCCTGGCCGCTGATGCAGGCACGAGATCGATGCTGGCCGGATCCGGTTCTCCCAGCACGAACGCCTCGGCCCGTGCTTCGGCTATGTTCGGCTCACCATCACCCAGGTCGATCTCCAGCTTGATTGCCGGCCGGAGCAGGAACAGATTGGGTCCATCGAGGTCACGAATCTCGGCGATGTTCATGTCACAGGCACCTCGAAAGGTTCACCACGAAAGTGCGAACGAAAGGAGCGGATTCCGGTGCCTGGGCCCGTCGGTCAGGAAATCGCCGACTGCAGCAGCACCACGAAAACGTTGTACAGCGCGTGCGTGATGATGGCCGAAGTTGTTCCGAGGTACTTTCGCTGAAAGCCGAACATGATGCCAAGGGCAAACAGCGATGCGGTGACGAACGAAAAGTCGTACTGGACATGCAGCACGGTCCAGAACAGGGCCGCGATCACGATGCCGAACCGAGGCTGAATGGCACCTCGCATCAGCACTTCCTCACCTATCCCGGCCGAGAGCCCGATCATGACCGCGCCAATCGGGTTGTCGAGCCCGGTCGTCATCTGATCCATGGTCTGTTCGAGATTCTCAACCACGTCGGGTTGGAACGCGACCGTCAGCGCCGATCCGATCATTGAGATGATGAATGCCGGAATCACCAGCGCCACACTGATGGCAATCGTCCGGATATCAGGGACATTGAGCCCGAGCCGTCGAGTGGCTTCCTCACCAGTACGGTAGATCCGATAGCCCACCGAGACATAGGCAATGGCAACGAAGGTCGCGGCATTCAGCGCCAGCCAGAAAAAGTTCCCGGTCAGCGACTCGGCTCCGGACTCGACATCGGCCGGACCACTCTGCACCGCCGCAATCGTCATGAACGACATCACGAACAGAAGCACCGCCAGGCCGCACAGGTCAATCGGCGAGTTCGGGTCCATCGGCGTGAACCGTGCCAGCAACTTGCGCACGGGCGAGAGCAACGGAATCAGGAAGGCGATACCGCTCGCCAGAATGAATGGCCCCTCGGCCAGATCCGTCGTGGTCATCAGCGCCGACCCGGCGACGGTCAGCAAACCGGCCGGCAACCCGAACAGCAGGTAGATGCCGACAATCGCAGACCGATCGGTCCGCGCCCGATCTGCCCAATACACAAGACCGTAGACAGCGGCAATCAGGATCGCCGTCGAGATAATCGCAACGATGGCATCAGTCATGGAAAAGGGTGGGCCTCGCGCCAGAACCGGCTCCGGCGGATGAGTCTCGGCATCAGCGTGATGCTGAAGGAACGACGGCAACAATGCCCGCGTCCGCGACGAAGTATATCCGGCGCGTTTCCCCTCCATGTCCCATTTTCCGGCCAGACCGGCATGACTATCGGTGTAGACTGTTGGCGCGAACCAACGGTCCTGCCCGCACCCGTCGCCCTGGCCACGACGAACGGAATTCCCTCGTGTCTGATGCCTCGTCCAAAGCACCCGCCTCTCGAACATCGCGCTCCCGGCGTGGTGGTCTTGGCCGTGGCCTCGAATCGCTGATTCCCACCACTCCCGCCACCCCGCCGGAAGCCGAAAACACCAGTGCAGGTGCCGCCGCGACGACCGAACTGGCGATCGATCGGATTTCACCGAACCCTTACCAGCCTCGGTCCGTCATGGATCAGGACAAGCTGCAGGACCTCGCCGATTCGATTCGCCTGCATGGCCTCGTCCAGCCCCTCATCGTCACCCACGAGTCAAATGACGATCGGTATCTGCTGATTGCCGGTGAACGTCGCTGGCGAGCTGCCCAAATTGCCGGTCTAACCCAGGTTCCGGTCGTCGTGCGCGATGCTGCTCCCCAGGAAATGCTCGAGCTGGCGATCATCGAGAACGTTGTGCGCGCCGATCTCGGCCCTCTGGAAGAAGCCTCTTCGTTCCGCCAGTTGATCGACGAATTCGGGCTCACCCAGACTGACGTAGCCAATCGGATCGGCCGTTCCCGCGCCGCAGTTGCCAACACGTTGCGCCTGCTGCAGGCTCCTGAACAGGTCCGGGCAGCCCTGGCTAACGAGGCAATCACCGAGGGCCATGCCCGGGCGATTCTTGGTCTCACCGCCACGGCCGACCAACTCACCGTGCTGCAGACAGTGATTAACGGTGGCCTCAACGTCCGCCAGACCGAGTCGCTCGTGCGCCGCTGGAACGAACGCCCCGAGAAACCGTCCGCTGCTCCCGCCAACCGCAACACGGATGAGATTCGGCTGGAGGATCGGTTGCGCTCTGCCCTCGGTACCCGGGTCGCCCTCAAGCGAGCCGGCGATGGACGCAGTGGCTCGCTCACCATCCAGTTCTTTTCGGATGAACAATTGCAGGCCATCTACGACAAACTGGTCGGCGAAGACATCTGGTAGCCCGCCAATCGGCCGGATCACCAGCGGCCGCCCGATTCACACTTTCGTATCATTGATCGAACAGGGGCTATCGCCCTTCGCGACCCCGAAGAATCCCGGTATCACAAGCAAGGATCCTCGCATGGCAACCCGAGATGACATCACGCGGTCTCTGCAGGAGACCATTGAACGCATCGAGCTGGTAAGGGGGCGACTTTGACCTCGCCAGTGACCAGCGCGAAGTAGACGACCTCGAACGGCGGTCGGCCGAACCAGGCTACTGGGACGACCAGGACACGGCCCAAACCGAGATGCGCCGCCTGGGCGAACTCAAGGCCAGCATCGACACCTGGAACGGCATCACCCAATCCTCCGAAGATCTCACGATCCTCCTGGAGATGTCTGCCGAAGAACCCGATCTGCTCGACGAGATCGAGGCTGACCTCGCACGCATCAAGGACCAGCTGGACGACCTCGAACTTCGGTCGGCGCTCGACGGCCCGCACGATTCCTCGAACGCACTGCTGGTCGTCCACTCCGGCGAAGGTGGGGTCGATGCCCAGGACTGGGCGCAGATGGTCACCCGGATGTACCTCAAATGGGGCGACAAGCACGGATTCAAGACCGATCTGCTCGACCAGACGTCCGGCGACGAGGCGGGGATCAAGAACGCCACGATCGAGATGAAGGGCGCGAATGCCTACGGTCTGCTGAAAGGCGAGGGCGGATCGCACCGCCTCGTCCGCCTCTCCCCGTTCGACTCGGCACACCGTCGCCATACCGCCTTCGCCAAGGTCGAAGTCTTCCCCGAAATCGAGTCCGACGCTGAAATCGACCTCAAACCCGACGATGTCCGGGTCGACACCTACCGGTCGTCCGGCGCGGGCGGCCAGCACGTTAACAAGACCGAATCCGCGATTCGCCTCACCCACCTGCCGACCGGGATTGTGGTCACCTGCCAGAACGAGCGCAGCCAGACCCAGAACCGTGAATCCGCCTACAAGATCCTGCGGGCGCGCTTGCTGGAAGTGAAGCTGCAGCAGGAAGCGAAGGAACGCAACGAGATCAAGGGTGACCTCATCGCGGCGGGATTCGGCAGCCGCATCCGCTCCTACGTGATCCATCCCTACACCCAGGTGACGGACCATCGCACCGAGACCAGCGTCGGCGATGCCCACGGAGTACTGGACGGGGACCTCGACCCATTCATCGACGCCTACCTGCATTCCCAGATCGCCCCGCAGGAAGTCACATCCTGATGCACATCGTTGATGCTGGCCACGTTCGACGATGGCTGCTGGCGCT
>CAZNQC010000002.1:0-3456 GCA_964574825.1 uncultured Sphaerobacteraceae bacterium
GTTGTCGTTCGAGTGATGGCTTGCTAGCTGTTGATGAAGTCGCTGGCGTCGGCCGGTTCTGCCAGCAGTTCGGCCTTCAGCTCTTCGTAGCCATCGCGGCCCATCAGCGCGTAGGTGGCATTCTTGCCTGCTTCGACCCCTGGCTGGCCAAACGGATTGACGGTGTAGAGAGCACCGGCCATGACTGTCTGCAGCTGGTAGAGGTAGAAGAACTCACCAACGATTCCAGCGTCGATGGTCGGGACCGTGATCGTGAAATTGGGTCGGCTCGCGCTGGTGAGTGCCCACGAGGTGGCATGGCGTTCACGGTCGAGCAACTGACCGAGTTCGCCACCGGTGAAGTAGGCCAGTTCCGGCATGTCGGCCGGAGGCGATGGAATCTCCACCTTGTCGCGGTACTTCTCGACGGCGATGAGCTGGATCAGCTTGTCGTTGGGGCCCTCAGTGTAGAGCTGGATCTGGGAGTGCTGGTCGATGGCGCCGAGGGCCTTGATCGGCGTCTGACCGGCGAAGACCTGGCTGCCATCGGTCGAGAGCTTCTTGCCGAGGCTCTCGGCCCACAGCTGCCGGAACCAGTCCGAGACGCCAAACAGGGCATCGGCGTAGGGCATGGTCACCAGCATCGACTTGCCGTGCTTCTGGTCGCTGATAACGGAGAGGGCGGCAAGGAGGTAGGCGGGGTTCTCACGCACATCGGGCAACGAAGCGCGGGCGCGAATGGCGCGGGCACCGGCAAGCAAGGCATGGATATCCACACCAGCCAGGGCTGCCGGGATCAGTCCGACGGCGCTGAGGACCGTCTGGCGCCCATCTACGCCGGGAGGCACCGGGAAGGTGCGGTAGCCCTCCTGGTCGGCCATCTGGCGGAGGAGACCAGTCTCGGGATCGGTCGTGGCAATGATCTGCTTGCGGGCCTGTTCGGCACCGAGCGCTTCGTACATTGCATTGCGCACGACGAGGAAGTTGGCGGCCGTTTCGGCGGTTTGGCCTGACTTGGAGACGACGTTGACCAGCGTATTTGGCAGGTCAACCGTGGCCAGGGTGGCGGCAACCTTTTCGGGATCAGGGTTGTCGAGCACGAAGAAGCGAGGCCCGACCCGCTTATCTGCCGGCAGCAGGTTGCGGAAGGGATGGGTCAGCGCCTGGATGGTGGCGATGGCTCCCAGTGAAGAACCACCGATGCCGATCAGGATGAAGTCGCTGTAGCGTTCGCGAGCCTCGGCGGCGAAGGCGGCAATTTCGTCGGCCAGTTCGATGTTGTCGGGCAGGTCCTGCCAGCGTTGGACCTTGCTGGCATGTTCGGCCGTGATGCGCTCGTGCTCGGCGGCCACCAGCGGAGCGATGGCGTCCAGTTCCTCGGGCGTCACACCGTCGGCCGCTCCCACAGCGGCAGAGGTCGCGTTGCGATAGTTGATGACAAGACGGGATTGGGGGGTATCGGCGGGCACGAACGCGGTCCTTTCGTGGAAATCGTGTCTCTGGAGAGGAGAAAATCCTCAATCACTCCGGGGATGGTAGCAGAATGGGCACGAGGTCTCGTCGGCCATTGGAGAAACAGCCCGGGTTGGTATGATTCCGGCGACAACCCGAGCCATCCAATGGCGGATGACCCGGTGCTGCGGGAACGTTTCCCGCTCAAGCAGGAAGGACAGACCGATGGTGGCACAGGACACGACGGTTCGAACCGTCGCCCCGGATGAGATCGATGCGAAGGCGCGCGAGCACGTGTGGGCGCATAGTCTCCCCTGGGTTGATGTGGCCGAAAACGATGGCATGAAGGTGTTTGCCGAAGGTCGAGGATCCAAGCTGTGGGACATTCACGGCAAGGAGTATCTCGATGGGATTTCCGGTCTGTGGGTGGTGAATGCGGGACACGGCCGGGCCGAGATCGGCGAAGCCATGGCCGAGCAGGCGAAGAAACTCGCCTACGTGTCGGCCGAGGCCTACACCACCGAGCCAACCGTGCACCTGGCCGACAAGCTGGCCGAGATTACCCCGGGTGACCTCTCGCGGGTCTACTTCTGCTCGGGCGGCTCCGAAGCGGTCGAGACGGCGCTGAAGATCGCCAAGCAGGTCCAGGCGATGCGGGGATTCCCGCGCCGCTACAAGATCATTGCTCGGCGAGGCTCGTATCACGGCATGACCCATGGGGCGATGAGCTTGACCGCCATGCGGAACGAGGCTTACTTCGGTCCGTTCATGTATGGCGTCTCTCACGTGCCCAGCCCGAACAAGTACCGTTCGGACTTCGGTCTCGAGGGCGAGGCCCACGACATCATGGCCGCGAAGTATGTGGAGCAGGAGATCGAGAACCAGGGCCCGGAGACCGTGGCCGCGGTGATCGGTGAGCCCATCTCCAGTGCCGCCGGCGTGCATGTGCCGACGCCGATCTACTGGCAGATGCTGCGCGAAATCTGCGACAAGCACGGTGTGCTGTTGATTGCCGACGAGGTCATCAACGGGTTTGGCCGCACCGGCACCATGTTTGCGGTCGAGCAGTATGGCATCGTGCCGGACATCATGACGGTGGCCAAGGCGCTCACATCAGGCTATGCCCCGATGGCGGCTGCCATTGTGCGCCCGGCGGTGTTCGATGTGTTCACCAAGCAGGAAATGATTGGCATGGGGCACCTGCTGACCTTTGGTGGTCACCCGGTGGCCGCTGCCGCCGCGCTGGCCAATCTCAAGATCTATGAAGATGAGAACCTGGTGGAGCGAGGCGCCGAGATGGGCGTTTACCTGCGGGACCGGATGACGGAACTGCTGAGTCATCCGATCCTGGCCGAAGTTCGCGGTGTTGGCATGCTCAACGCCATTCAGGTTACTCCGGACAAGGCGACCAAGGCGAAGTGGGCCAAGGACTCGAAGTTCCCGAAGTGGACCTCGGACCGCTTGCGCGAACGGGGATTCATCACCCGGGTGACCGGCGAAGTGCTGCACTTCGCGCCGCCGCTGGTGGTGACCACGGACGAAATCGACACGATGATCACGATTGCCGACGAAGTCCTGACCGAGGCTGAAGACAAGTTTGCCAGCGAGATCACCGCCTGATCTCGCCTGCGCAAAACGCGCGTCGCCCGAGTGGGTGGCGCGCGTTTTCGTGTTTGGGACGGCGGGAGAACCTTGATACAGGCCACCGCTTGAGAGAAAACCATACGCCAGCCGATTGGGTGGGGCGGGGAATGTCATGGGCGGCTGGCCAGGAGTTCCCTCCCGCCGCGGGCGTGGCGCGATGTCGCACCAAATCCGCACATCGTTGGGGTGCGACACCCTCGCCTCAGCGGCCGTTGCGGGCGTTGTAGCAATCGCGGCAATACACGGGCCGATCACCGCGCGGCACGAACGGAACCTGGGTTTCGGCGCCGCAATCGGCACACACCGTGTTGTACATCTGGCGCGGACCATCAGTCGCTCGCCCGGTACCCCGGCCAGGACGGCGACTGCCGGAGCGAGACG
>CAZNQC010000002.1:3556-52170 GCA_964574825.1 uncultured Sphaerobacteraceae bacterium
TGAGGTCAGCGTTGCGGGCCTGTCGCTGGCGGCCGCGACAGGCAGGGCATTGGCCAGGCAGGGGGAGATTGTTGGATTGGCGGAAGTCACGCTCGGCTTCAGTGAGAGCGTACTCGGTGTGACATGTTTCGCAGATGCGGCGTTCGGCCGTGGGGGCGGTCATGGGGCTGTTCTCCTGAGGGCGAGCCTCGTCGCTGGGGATGGTACCGCACCGGTCAGGCCGACCTGGCGTAGAGCGTGCGAATCACATCCTCAATGGGCGGATCCTCGATGCTGAGGTCGCGAATTGACCCGAACTGACCCAGCATGCTCATCACCTCCGGCGCACTCCACTGTTGCCGGTCGAACTCCACGCGCAGGCGCGGGCCATCCTGCGAGACCAGGCGAACCGGCAGACGATCCATCCCGGCGGAGAGGTCGGGAGTTTCCTCAAAGTCGACGATGAGCTGGCGTCCCGAGCCGAATTCGGAGCGCAAGCCGGCCAGGCTCCCGTCGTGCACGATGTGGCCGTGGTCGATGACGATGATCCGGCGGCAGAGCAGTTCGATGTCCGCCAGATCGTGCGTCGTCAGCAATACGGTCACTCCGGTTTCCTTGTTGAGTGTTGCGAGGAAATCACGAATCCGGGTCTTGGCAACCAGATCGAGCCCAATGGTGGGCTCATCGAGATAGAGAATCGGCGGCTCGTGCAGCAACGCCGCCGCCAGGTCACCGCGCATGCGCTGGCCGAGTGAGAGCTGACGGACCGGGGTAGAGAGGAACGGATCGAGATCGAGCAGCTCACGAGCCATCTCGAAGGTGTGGCGGAACCGGTCGGCTGGCACCTGATACATGTACTGCAGCAGTTCGAGCGACTCGGAGAGGGGGAGATCCCACCACAGCTGCGTGCGCTGTCCGAAGACGACGCCAATCTGGCTGGCAAGCTGGCGACGCTTCTCCCACGGCACGACTCCAGCCACCGTGGCCGTGCCGCTGGTGGGCACGAGGATTCCGGTCAGCATCTTGATCGTGGTGGACTTGCCAGCGCCATTCGGCCCGATGTACCCAACGATCTCGCCAGCAGGAACTTCGAACGAGACATCGCTGACAGCGTGGACTTCGGTGCCGCTCCGGTCAACGAGCCCGCGCATGGCACCGAGCATGCCTCGCCGCTGCGTGCGCCGCCAGAATGATTTGGAGAGGCCTTCGGCTCGAATGATTGGTTCGGACATGGTTCGCTCCTTCGCTGGGTCGAGGTTAGCTACCGGTTGAGTGATAGTGGCGGAGGGCGATGGACCAGCCCCGGGAGATGACGAAGCAGAACGCGAGCGCCGCCAACGGCGCGACAAATGAGGCAGACCGCGGGAATCCGAGGGGGTCACTCTTGTCGAGCAGGAAGAGCGCAGGATAGTAGGTCAGGAATCCAACCGGGATCACGAAGAGGAACAGCACCCGCATTCCTCGCTGGAAAATATTCAGCGGATACTGCGCGAGATCCGAGCCGCCATAGGTGAAGGCATTGACGGCCTCGACTGAATTGACGGTCCAGAAACTGATGATGGCCTCGACCGTGAACAGCGCCGCAAAGAATGCCGCGCCGGACACGAGGATGATGGGCAGGTAGGCAACCTTGCCCAGCGTCCAGTTCGTTTCGACCGACGCCATGCCGATTCCCAGCAGCAGGATCCCCTGCGCCAGCAGGCCGAAATGGCGAAGCGAGACTTCATTCACCATCGACTGCACGTAGCTCGACATTGGCCGAATCAGGGTTCGGTCGAACGTCCCCTCCCGGATCAGGTCGGGAACGGATTGGATGCCGTTGGAGACCGTGTCGCCCAGGGCGAACATGACCATGGCCAGGCCATGCAGGAAGATGACTTCGGCCAGGTTCCAGCCGCCCAGGTTATCGAAATGCTGGAACAGCGACCAGAGGACGATGACTTCCGCGAAGTTGACGATGAAGTTGCCGCCGATCTGCATGATGAACGACGAGCGGTACTGCATTTGCCCGCGCAGGCGCAGCGCGGCAATGCGGAGGGCAACCCGAATGTCGTGCCTGAGGTCGTGAACTCTATCCACCCTGCACCACCAGTTGGCGTTCGCCCACGCCAAGCAGAAACTTTGCCCCGAAGACCATCACCACGATCCAGAACACTTGCAGCCCGAGCCCGTACCAGATCGAAATCTGGCCGAGATAGACCTCGCCGGGAATCATGATCACCGCCCGGAAGGGCAGCAGATTGGCGGCATCCCGGAGGGGGCCGGGCAGGAAGGCAAGCGGTGCCAGCATGCCCGAAAGCAGGTTGATGGTGGCGATGTAGAGGAATGCGAGCCCTCGGTAGTCGATGACCCAGAAGCCGAAGGTGTTGAAGATGAACCGCAGGCAGAAACTGGCCGTCACCGCCAGGCCGGTCGAAACCAGGAACGCGACTGCACGAGCGGGGGACTCCGGCATCAGGACATCGAACGTCAGGACACCAATGAGAAAGGTAGGAATCCCACGCAGGAAGAAATGGGCCAGCGCACGGCCAAGGTCCCGCGACAACCAGTAGGTGAAGTAGTCGTAGGGCTTGAGCAGTTCGGTGGCAATCGCCCCGGTTTCGATTGCCCGCGTCACTTCCCACCAACCCCAGAGAAAGACGGTCATCAGGAGCGACTGGTTGAGCCAGACGAGGGTGACGGTCTGGTCGCGCGTCCACCCTTCCACCGCCGTGTTGCCGCCATCACCCTGTGACCGGTAGAGGGCGAGGAAGACGGAGGCGATCATGATGCCGAAGACCCCGTTGGTGAAAATCCCGGCCAGGGTCGCCGCCCGATAGGTGATCGTTTGCTGGAACGACCGTCGCGCCAGTTCCACATAAAGTCGCATCGTCACCTCCCGCATGCTGCCAAATGGCAGCCCAAATAACCGGAACGAGTCCGGCGGCACACGTCACGCCCCGGTGCTGCCAGCACCGAGGTGTCTGATTCCGATTCCTTCGCCAACACGCGATTTGGCCGGTTGGCCAGGATGCGCGGGCGAAGGGGACAGGCATAATACACCAGTCGGAGGGCCGAGACGAATGCGGTCCCATGTATCCCAATGTTGTGAGGATGACGATCCATGTCTGCGACAGCTGCCAACCAGATTCCAACCCGTGACCAGATTGCAATTGAGGACACGTGGGATCTCACCACCATCTTTCCAGATGAAGCGAGATGGACTGCCGAGCTGGAGACGGTGCCGGGCAAGATCGAACTGGCGGCCAGCTACCGCGGACGCCTGGGCGAATCGGCGGCCATCCTCCAGCAGGCGATCGAGTCGGTGTTCGACCTGGAGCTGACGATCTCGCGGCTGGCGGTCTACGCCAGCCTGCGGCGGGATGAGGACACGTCCAGCACCGAAGCGACATCGCGTTACGAACGAGCGGTGTTCGCCTCGATTCAGGCAGGTGAAGCACTGGCCTTCCTCCAGCCCGAAATCCTGGCCCTGCCGGATGCGACGCTGGAGGCGTATGTTGCCGATCCGGTGCTGGAACCGTATCGCCACATGCTCGAAGACCTGCTCCGCAGCCGGGCGCACATTCGGTCGGAAGAGGTCGAAGAAGTCCTGGCCCAGCTGGCGGATGTCAGTCGCGCACCCTCTGAAGCCTTTGGCATGCTGGATAACGCCGACCTTCGCTTTGGCGAGGTGCATGACGACGAGGGCAACTGGATCACGCTCTCGAAGGCCCGGTATGGCAAGTTGATGGAGAGCCAGAACCGGGAGGTGCGGCGCGAGGCCTTTGAGAAGATGGCCGAGGCCTATCAGTCCCACGCCAACACGATTGCGGCCCTGCACGGTGCTTCGGTGCGAAAGGATGTCGCCGCGGCCCGGATTCGGGGATATGACTCCGCGCTTGGAGACGCCCTGTTTGGTGACAATCTGCCGATGTCGGTCTACACGAGCCTGTTGGACGTGGTGCGGGAACACTCCGGGCTGGTCGAGCGATCGATGGACCTTCGGCGCCGGGTATTGGGCGTCGACCCGCTCGAACGATATGACCTCCGGGTGCCACTGGCCGCCGCCGTGAACCGCACATACGACTATCGCGAGGGCGTGGACGTGGTGCTGGCGGGTGTTGGCGCGCTGGGCGAGACCTACGCTGGTGACCTGCGGCAGGGGTTCGATTCCAGGTGGGTCGACGTGCACGAAACCCAGAACAAGCGCTCTGGCGCCTATTCCTGGGGCGTTTATGGCGCACCGCCGGTCATGCTGATGAACTGGAACGGCACGCTGAATGATGTGTTTACGCTGGCCCATGAGGCTGGGCATGCGATGCACACGTTCTACGCCAACAATGCCCAGCCGTTCCACGCCGCCGGGTACCCCATCTTCCTGGCGGAGATTGCCTCGACCGTCAATGAGGTGCTGCTGACCTGGAACCTGCTCGGCTCGGACGCGGGCAGCGATCCGCTGGTGCGGTTCTCGCTCCTGAACCGGTTCGTGGAGGGCTTCGAGGGAACGATTGTCAATCAGACGATGTACGCCGACTTCGAGTTGCGGACGCACACCGCGGCCGAGGCCGGACAACCGTTGACCCGGGAGTTCCTGACCGAGCAGTTCGGCGAGGTTCAGCGGATCTACAACCCGGGCGTGGTGGTGAATGAGCAGACTGCCATCCACTGGGCGCGAGTTCCACACTTCTTCCGGGCGTTCTACGTCTTCAAGTACGCCACCGGTCTGGCGTCGGCCATCAACATTGCCCGGGCCGTGCGTGACGAGGGCGAGCCGGCGCGAGAACGGTATCTGGCGATGCTGGCCGCTGGCGGGTCCGACTATCCGCTCAATCTGCTGAAACAGGCCGGTGTCGACCTCTCGACGCCGGAACCGGTCCGGATTGCGTTCGAGGAGTATGAGGCCGCACTCGCCGAGATGGAGCGCCTGGTGAACGAGGGTGTGCTGGAGCAGGTCGCCAATGCCTGATCCTCATCCGCGCCCGATTGGCGCTGCTCGAATCCAGCAGTTCCGGGAAACCGTGTTCGCGGAGATGAGTGCGCTGTCGGCCCAGTATGGCGCGGTCAACCTCGGGCAGGGGTTTCCTGACTTCGCGGCGCCGGACTTCGTCAAAGAGGCCGCGAAACGGGCGATTGACGCTGACCATAACCAGTACGCGCATCCGCATGGGGTGCTGGCCCTGCGGGAGGCGGTGGCGGCCGATTGGGGGAACCGATTCGGCGTCGAGATCGATCCGGTTCGGCAGGTGACGGTGACGTCCGGAGCGACCGAGGCGATCTTTGACATCATCCAGGCGTTGCTGGATCCAGGTGATGAGCTGGTCGTCTTCGAGCCGTTCTACGACTCCTACCCGGCCTCGGTGACGATGGCAGGCGGGGTGATGAAGGCGGTTCGTCTTCAGGCACCAGACTGGACATTCGAGCCAGGCGACCTGGAAGCCGCGGTCTCGCCGAGAACTCGCGCGATCCTGCTCAATACCCCGCACAACCCGACCGGAAAGGTCTTCTCGCGCGAGGACCTGGAACTCATCGCCGACGTGGCCCAACGGCACGATCTGCTGGTGATTACCGACGAGGTCTACGACCGGATCGTGTTCGACGGCGTGGAGCACATTCCGATCGCGACGCTGCCGGGGATGTGGGAGCGGACGCTGACCTTGAACTCGGTCGGCAAGACCTTTTCGGTGACCGGTTGGAAGGTTGGCTACGCCATTGGACCGGAATCGTTGGTCGGCGCCCTGCGGTCGGTCCATCAATGGGTGACGTTTGCGACCGCAACCCCGTTCCAGGTGGCCATGGCCGAGGCGATGGTGGTGGCAGAAGGAAACGGGTACTACCAGCACTTGACGGAGGCGTACACCGAGCGTCGAACCATTCTGGAAGCGGCGCTGTCAGATGCGGGGCTGCCAGTGTTGTACACGGCGGGATCGTACTTCCTGATGGCGAGCTTCGCGGAATGGGGTGTTCACACCGATGTCGAGTTCAGCCGGTTTCTGATCACCGAGATCGGTGTGACCCCAATTCCGCCATCGGCGTTCTACGTCGATCCTGCCACGGCGCCCCAACTCGTGCGATTCTGCTTTGCGAAGGAACTCTCGACGTTGCGGGAAGCGGGTCAGCGACTGCAGCTCCTCACATCAGCCCAACTCAACGGGTAACCGAAAGGACATAACGAACATGGCGGTATCGGTGGAACGAATGGAAGCGGCAGGCGTGATCGCCATCATTCGCCTGGATGACTACTCCCGGGCGGTCGAATTGACGGAAGCGTTGCTGGCGGGCGGGATCGACGTCGTTGAGTTCACCTACACGAATCCGGCAGCTGGAGATGCGATTGCGGCCGTCAAGCAGGCGCTCGGCGACAAGGTGCTGGCGGGCGCGGGCACGGTGCTCGATCCCGAGACGGCACGGGCGGCGATCATCCAGGGTGCCGACCTGATCGTGACACCGACCGTGAATGTCGAGACGATTCGACTTTGTCAACGCTATAGCGTGCCGACCGTGATTGGGGCGTTCACCCCGACCGAGATCCTGACGGCCTGGGAGGCGGGGGCGACGTTCGTTAAGGTCTTCCCGGCCAGTGCGGTCGGCGCACGCTACCTGAAGGATGTCCGTGGGCCCCTGCCGCAGGTCCGATTGATCCCCACCGGGGGTGTAAGCGCCGAGAACGCCGGCGACTTCATCAAGGCGGGCGCGCGAGCCGTTGCCCTCGGCAGCAACCTGGTCGATGGCGTTTCCGTGGCCAAGGGAGATTGGGACACCATCACGGGGCGGGCGCAAGCGGCTGTCGAAGCGGTTCGGGCAGCACGCGCGGCAATTTGACCACCGACACCCTACACTTGCGAACAACGATAGACGCCCCGCCGTGAGATCCGCCGCACGGCCAACTTCGGGAACAGCATCATGGCAGAGAACCACATCCGAATTCCGCTCCTGAAGCGGTTGGCCGAGCAGGCGATGTCCGACCAGAGTTTCCGCGAAGCCGCCCGCATCGACCTCGACGCAGCGCTGATCAAGTATGGCTACGACCTGAACGATGTGGAACTGCCGCTGGTGCACCGATTCCGGGATGCCCTGGCGGAGGCAGGTGTTGACCTGGCTTTGGCCTCGGAGTTGAGCCTGGAGTTCGACGATGACCTCAGCCTGGATGACGTGGAGCGGTTGGAATCGGCCTTGCGGTCAAGTTCAGAGGGCTGATCGCACAGGACCGTCCAATCGGATTAGGGGCACACAAGAGGAGCCGGAAGCTGCTACCTATGCAGCTTCCGGCTCCTCTTGTGTGACGCAGGTGGTGGTCAAGCTCAGGAAGCGCTGGCTGCCTCGCGAACCTCCTCCGGCTTGATGGTGCCGTCGCGCAGGCCCTCGCGGATTTCGAGGTAGGGCTGGTAGCGATCGTAGAGCGTGACCAGAATCGAAATCAGGAAGAGGTAGAAGATCGTTGCTCCGGCGGGAATGACGGTTGCCTCACCGTGGACGATCAGGCGGTAGACAAACACGATGCCAAGGTTGATACCGGCGACCACGAAGAACTCGACGACCATCGATTCCCAGCCGTAGCCACGGCGCGCCAGCCATTCCGAAACGAGTGTGTTCAGGACGATCAGCACGCTGACGGCAATCACGAGTTGGCCGACCGACATCCGCAGGCCCGGCAGGATCTGGGAGAAGATGCCGCAGATGAGTCCAACCAGGATCACCTTCTCGGCCAGGGCGAGATCGAACACGCTGCGAGTCCGGATCTTCGTCTGGAGTGCGCGGTACGTCGCATCGCCAAACGGATCATCCACCACCAGCGAGAAGCGATGGTCGGCGGGTGGGCAGCGTTTGACGACGATCCACCAGGCAAGCACGATCAGGGCAACGATCAGGACGGCCAGGATCGGGATCAGGTCCGGATTCTCATGGAGTGTGTCCGTCACGTCCAGTTGGGCGATGTGAATCCAGTATTCCTGCGGAATCTTGATGCCGAACCAGATGACGGAGGCTGCGATCACGACGAGCGTCGAGCCCATCCGGACAGGATTCCAGCGTGTGCGCACGGCTTCGTAGAAGATGAAGAAGTACTCGAACGTGTTCGGGAAGAAGAGGAGCAGCGCGCGCAGGTGGCTCGCCTCGAACAGGACGACCCCGATCAGCCGGAAGTAGTAGAGGAAGCGGCTGACATCGAAGGCAAAGATGTTGTCCCAGTTGCGGAACGTGGACAGATAGGCGATGGCCAGATAATAGATATCCAGAGCCTTGTCATAAGACTGGTAACCATCGAGATTGAGATCGGTGAATTTCTGGAAGACCGTCTGATCGACACCATCGATGATCAGGCAGGCGATGATGGCCGGTAGCGGAAATCGTGGAATCAGTAACGGCACGAACAGGCGCAGTCCGCAGACAAACGCAAAAATCAGCATGTCGTTTGACATGGATGCTCCCTCGGCCTCCCCAGGCCACGCAACTCCCGTTCGGGGCACAATTACCGCGAATCGGGCGCCATATCCACCCATTTTGTCCCGTGAAGGTGACTCTTGTCAGCCCATGTGCTCCATACCGAATGGCGCAGTTTTGGCGGAATTACCCGTTTTGATCCGGCATTGTTCCAAACAGCCGGTCGCCAGCGTCACCCAGGCCGGGCCGGATGTAGCGATTCACGTCGAGCTCACGATCGAGCGCCGCCACGTGCATCTGGATGTCGGGATGGTGGCGGTAGACATTCTGGGCACCCTCCGGGGCGGCAATGATGCCGACAAACTTGATCCAGGACGCGCCCCACTCCTTGAGCACGCTGATGGCATCGACTGCCGAGCCTCCCGTTGCCAGCATCGGGTCGAGCACGATGACGAGGTCGTCGGGGCAGGTTGGCGGAAGTTTGTTGTAGTACGACACCGGCCGGTGGGTCGACTCGTCCCGGTACATGCCGAGATGCCAGACCCGTGCCTTGGGCAGGATGTCGGCAGACGCCTCAACCATGCCCAAACCGGCGCGCAGAATCGGCACCAGACCGATATCGATATTGACCTTCTGCCCCATCGTGCGCTCCAGTGGTGTGTCGAAGGCGTGGGCGCCGGTGGGAAGATCGAGCGTGGCTTCATAGAGCAGAAGGGCCGAGAGTTCCCGCACCAGCTCCCGGAATGTTTTCGTATCGGTCCTGACATCCGAGAGCACGGTTCGCTTGTGCTGCACCAGCGGATGCTGACTGACGTGCAGCGTGGGGATTCCGGGGTGATGGGATTGATTCATCCGGCATGCGCTCCACAACTCAGGGAGAGGGTAGGTCAGGTGGTGGCCTGCAGGTAACCCAGGCTGCGCAGGTAGTCGAACCCGTCTTCAGTTGGCCCTTCCGGGACGTACTCCAGGCTCACCCAGCCGGTGTAGCCCGAGTCGTCGATAAGGGTGAACAGGGCGGGCCAATCGATCTCGCCGGTGCCGGGTTGGTGGCGGCCAGGGACATCGGCAATCTGGATGTGCGCGATGTTCCTGCCGTTTTCAGCAATGAAGGCGAACGGATCTTCACCCATCCGGAGCGCATGGTAGACGTCATACTGCAGGGCGACGTTGGGCTCATCGGCGGCGGCGATGGCATCGAGTGCGTCCTGCGTGGCCGGGAGCGCGAAGCCAGGCACGTCGATGTTGTTGACCGGTTCCACGGTCAGGGTGATGCCGAGTGGGGCGATGGCCTGGGCGGCGGCGCGAATGTTGGAGGCGATCAGGTCCGTCGCGCCAGCGGTCGCGGACTTGCCGGCCAATGAGTTGATGAGTGACGGCCGGATGACCTCGGCGTAGCGGACAGCATTGGGGATTCCGGCGAGGAACTCCTGTTCGCGGGCTGGATCGGCGGCGATACCGCGATCTCCGCCCGCCCAGTCGCCTGCGGGGAGATTGAAGAGCACGTACTCGACACCGGCAGCATCGGCGGCGTCACGCACAGCTTCTGGCTCCTCCGCGTAGGGAAACAGGAGCTCGACACCCGGAAAGCCTGCCGCGGCAGCCCGGCCGAAACGTTCGAGGGTCGGATATTCTGTGAACAGCATGGTGAGATTGGCAGCCAGGCGAGGCATAAGGCGGCGTTGCTCCTTGTGTGAGGCGTCAGTAGGACGCCAGGAAAGCTGCTGACATTGTGCCAGAGTTGAGCCGAACGCCAACCCTGGCGGGAATGTGGACCAACGATGTTCCAGGTTGAGCATGTGTCGCGGCAATTTGGACCGGTAGTGGCGAACGATGACGTCGGGCTGGAAGTGCGGCCTGGCGAAATCGTGGCGCTGCTTGGTGAGAACGGGGCCGGCAAGTCGACGTTGCTGGCCATTCTTTCCGGCTATCTCCGGCCGGATGCAGGCACGCTGGTGATGGAGGGGGATGTCCTCACGCTGCAATCGCCAGCGGATGCCATCGAGGCCGGGATCGGATTGGTTCACCAGCATCTTTCGCTGGTGCCAACGTTCACCGTGCGTGAACAGCTTCGCCTCTCGGGCTGGAACGGCGATCCGCTGCCCGCGATGATCGCCACGCTGCCGCTGGACGCGGACATCTCGAACCTCTCGATGGGAGAACGACAGCGACTCGAAGTTGCCAAGTGCCTGCTGGCTCACCCAAAGGTGCTGTTGCTCGATGAGCCGACCACCATTCTGGCGCCATCGGAGGTTGGCGATCTCCTGATCATGCTGGACCAACTGCGGGAGTCCGGGTTGGGAATCGTGCTGGTGACGCACAAGCTGCGGGAGGCCCTGGCTGTCGCCGACCGGATCGTGGTGCTGCGCAGTGGTCGCGTGGTGGGGAACCTGGTGCGTGACCGGGAGAGCGGCTGGCCGTCGGATGCCGAAACCACCACGCTGCGGCTGATGTTCGGACTCGATGACCTCCCTGACCCATTCATGGGCAGCGAGGTGAGTGATCCGCGATTGCCAGCCGGCGTCAGCGACCGGGTGCTGCTGGACGTCTCGGCCCTCTCGATGGCCGAACCGGATGGGCCGCGGCTCCAGGGCGTTAACCTGGCGATCAGAGCGGGCGAGATTCTCTCGATCGTGGGTGTGGATGGCCAGGGACAGCGTGATCTGGCGATGGCGATTGCCGGGTACACCCCAAGCCAGGGTCGAATCGTGCTGGACGGCCAGCGGATCGATGGGTTGGGTGCGATGGCTCGTGCGCGCCGGGGAGTTGGATTGCTGGTTGACGATCGGATTGGCGAGGCCGCCATCGGGGCATTCTCGCTGGCCGAAAATGTTGCTCTGCCGCGGCCAAGACGAAACGAAGAAGCATCTGCTGGTTTGATGCACTGGGCGGCGGTGCGCGAGCGGACCGCCGACCTGATCGATCGCTGGCACATCGTACCGGGCGAGCCGGATCGTCCCTTTGGGACTCTTTCTGGCGGAAACATGCAAAAGCTGCTAGCGGGCGCTGTGCTGGACCGGAATCCGCGCCTGCTGATCGCGCTCAATCCCATGCAGGGCCTCGATTGGCAAACCACCACCCGGCTCTGGTCCGAGTTCAACCGGCATTGTGAGTCTGGCAGTGCCGTGCTGGTGTTCACGGGCGATATGGACGAGGCGCTGGCACACAGTCACCGCGTGGCCGCGATCGCCGGCGGCCAGGTGAGTGAACCGATGGTGGCGGGGAGTGCCAATCGGGAGTTGCTCGCCCGGCAGATGGTGGGCGAATGGTAGCTGCGCAGCCCGGTGTTGCTCCCGGCTACCAGCGGCGATGGACGCGAGTGGCGGGTTCGTTGGCAACCCCAATTATCGCGATCCTGATCGCGACCATCCTGGCCAGCATCGCGTTGATGATTGCCGGGCACAATCCGGTGACCGCGATGCGGGCGTTGGTCGAGCGAGCGCTGTTGCGACCAGCTGGCATTCAGGAAATGCTCGTCAGTGCGACGCCGTTGCTGATCGCGGCCGTGGCGGTGTTGATCGGGGTGAAGGCGGGGCTGTGGAACATTGGCGTCGATGGGCAGGTGCTGGTTGGGGCGCTGATGGCGGCGTATGCCGCGCATCTGGTCGAAGGGTCTCCGCGGGTGGTGATTTGGTCGGTGGCAATCGTGGCCGGGATTGTTGGCGGAGGGTTGTGGGTCGCGGTTCCAGCACTGTTGCGGGCGCGGTTCGGCACCAACGAGATCGTGACGACGATCATGTTCAACTACGTTGCCTTTTCGCTCACAGCCTGGCTGGTAAAGGGACCGCTTCGCGACCAGTCGATTGTGGCACCGCAAACGCCAGCGATTCCCCGGGGTGACCGCCTGCCGTTTCTGGGTGACACACGGGTCCATGCTGGCATCCTGCTGGCGATCCTGGTCTGGGCGGGACTTGCCTGGTGGTTGGCCCGGTCGGAGGCTGGATTCAATCTCCGTGCCACCGGCGAGAACCCCCGGGCAGCGAAACACGCGCTGATTCCGGTGGGAATCGTGTCGGCCTGCGCGCTGATTGCCAGCGGTGCCATTGCCGGATTGGCTGGCGCCAACGACGTGCTTTCCACGAAAGGAACTTTTCAGGCGGAGTGGGACCCGGGCTATGGGTTGACCGCCTTTGCGCTTGTGTTCCTGGCCCGCCGGAGTGTGTGGGGACTCATTCCAGCGGCGCTGTTCTTCGGTCTGTTGGCCTATGGGGCGAACGTGATGCCGAGGGCGGCCAATATCCCCTCCGCCTTTTTCGAGTTGTATGAAGGGCTGATGCTGATTGTGCTGGCGGTGTTCGCCTGGCAACCGTGGCGGAGGACCGGGTCGTGAATACCGAAGCAGTCCTGACAGCCATTCTGGCCGCCGCGTTGGCCGGATCGGTGCCGCTGATGCTGGCAGCGGTGGGCGAAGCTATTGGTGAACGGGCCGGGTTGCTGAACCTTGGGATCGAAGGCGTGCTTCTGACCAGTGGGCTCGGTGGGTTCTGGGGCGCGCTGCAGACAGGCCGGACCGAGGTTGGGCTGGTGGTTGGCGCAGTGCTGGGGCTGGTCTGCGGACTGGCCTTCGGCGTGCTGACGACCACCGGCCGGGCCGACCAGGTGGTGCTGGGGCTGGGCATGACGATGGCCGGTCTCGGTGGCACGGCCTTCGTCTTCCGGGAAGTCTGGGGAGCGGAACAACCCCTCCTCACGGTTCGCGGCTGGCGGCCACTTGATGACATGCTGGACTGGGTGCCAGTCGCGGGGCCAGCGCTCGGCCAGCTCAGGTGGCCGGTTTTCGTCGCCTGGGGATTGGTGCTTGTCATTCAGATCTGGATGCGCCGGTCGAGGTTCGGGCTCCAGGTCCGGGCGGCAGGTGAGTTTCCGCTGGGCCTCGAAGCGAGCGGTGGCAATGTCAACCAGGTCAGGGTGCTGGCGGCCACGTTGGCCGGCACGCTCACCGGGCTGGGGGGAGCCTACCTGACCACGATCGAACTGGGATTCTTTACCCCTGGTGTGGCGATGGGAACCGGCTTCATGGCGGTGGCGGTGGCCATGCTGGGGCGGCGGGATCCCCTGCGCGTGGCCGCCTTCGCCCTGGCATTTGGGGTGTTGACCGGTTTGGACACGGGGCTCCAGCTGGCCGGAGTGGCGGTTCGCCCCGAATTCCTGCGCATGATCCCGTATCTTGGCGTGGTGCTGGCACTCGTCCTGCTCGGGCGGGATACCCGCGCTCCCGCCGCATTGGGACAGGTGTATCGTGGTCTCGCTGGCCGACGGTGAACGCAGGCCTTAGGATAGCGGCGGCGCGATGTGGCGCGAACAGGAGTGAGTGTCATGCGGTCGTGGCGACAGCTATGGGGTCCCTTGTTGGTGGTCGCAAGCCTGATGCTTCCGGCGATGGGTGTGAATGCCGCAGCGGCGCAAGGTGTCGAGGTCGACCGAGTGGCGATCGTGACCCCGGCCAGCCGCACGAATCAAGGCTGGGACCAGCAGGGCGTAGACAACCTGGTCGCGGTTGGCGAGGAGCTGGGGATCACTGTCGATGTGGTCGAGAATGCCGGGTATGACGACATCACGCCGATACTCAATGATCTGGCCGACGATGGGGTGGACCTGATCATCTGCCATGCGTCGGGCTATCAAACCGTCTGTCCCGAGTTTGCCGAGTCGACCGGTGTGCCGGTGGTCGTGATCGAGAATCCTGGCGCAGTGGTGCCGAACCTGATTGCCGACATCGAAACCCAGGGCCAGGAAGCGGCTTATCTGGCCGGTGTGCTGGCTGGTCTGGAAACGAAGACCGGGATCGTCGCGGTGGTGGTCAGTGGCGAACCGCCCTCCTGGAACTACATGACGGTGGGTTTCGCCGAAGGGCTGCACTCGGTCAATCCAGACGCAACCTTGATCTATCAGGTGATCGGTGAGGCTGCCTACGACGATGCGCCCAATGCCAAGCGTGTGACCGAATCGGTGATTGCCGCTGGGGCGGATATCGTGTTCGGCATGGGTGATGGCGCCTCATTTGGCATGGTCCAGGCGATCAACGAAGCCAATTCGGAGCGGGCCGACGGCGATGACAGGGTCCAGTTCATCGATGTGATTGGTGACAAGACCGGATCCGACGCCGGTACCTACCTCCTGACTTCCGTGCTCTTCGATTACACCGGTGCCTATCGCACGCTGATCCAGCAACTTCAGGAAGGCACATTTGGCGAGGTCTACACCATGGGCCTGGCCAATGACGGAGTGCGACTGCTCGACCTGCCGGACTCGGTGTCTGACTCGACTCGCCAGCAGGTGGAAGATACTGCCGCCGCGATTGTGTCCGGTGAGATCAGCGTGTCGGCGATTGCGGATGCCGACGGCATGCACAGCCGCCTGGACGAACTCTTCCCCGACGGCAATTGAGGATACAGTCATGACCGTTTGGCCCCGAATGACGCTCTCCGCTGGTCCGGTTGATGTTTCGATCGAGACCTTGCGCGCCATGCAACGACCAGTGCTCTACCACTACGACCCCGCGTTCATCGACGTATTTGCCAACACCTCCAGGTTGCTGCAGCAGGTGTTCCGCACCGAGTACGACGTGGTGATCATGCAAGCCGAAGCCATTCTTGGGCTGGAGGCAGCAGCGGCCTCACTCATCTCTCCGGGAGACAAGGTACTCAATCTCGTCTCGGGGGTGTTCGGCAAGTGGATGGAGGACTTCATCCGCACGTACGGCGGAGAGCCGGTTGAGCTGTCGGTGCCGTACAACGCTGCCATCGACCCGGAGGATGTCCGCCGGGTGCTTGCCACTGTGCCCGGGATCAAATTCCTGACCGTGGTGCACTCGGAGACGCCGTCCGGCACGGTCAATCCGATCCGGGAGATCGGCCAGATCGCCCGGGAGTTCGGTGTCATCACCATCGTCGATACGGTCTCCGGACTCGGCAGTGAACTGCTGTCGCCAGAAGATTGGGGCATGGATGTGGCAGTGGCCGGACCGCAGAAGTGCCTCTCGGGGACACCCGGTCTTTCCCTGATCTCGGTCAGCCCGGCTGCCTGGCAGGCCATGGAGCAGCGCGACGACCCGCTGCGAGGATCATTTCTGTCGTTGCTCGACTGGAAGACGACCTGGCTGGAGCAGCAGCGGTTCCCGTATACGCCATCGGTCACCGAGGTCTACGCCCTGGAGTCCGTGCTCGAGCAGGCCCTGCGCGAAGGGATGCCGGCGTATGTGAATCGCCACCAGGCAGCGGCGCGGGCGGCGCGGGCGGCCGTGAACGCGATGGGGCTTGAACTCTGGCCCGAATCCGAGTCGATTGCGACCGCTTGCTGTACTGCAGTCACGACGCCTGCCGGTGCGACGGCCGAAGCGATCATTTCGACCTTGCGTGGGCGATATGGCGTCATGATTTCCGGAGGATACGGCGAGTTGGCCGGCAGGTTGTTCCGGCTTGGCCACCTCGGCGTGACGGCCCACCCAACGCAATTGCTGGCCCAGGTGGCGCTGCTGGAGCGAACGCTGCTCGATCTGGGTGTGAGCGTGCCGCCAGGAGCGGGAAGCGCAGCTGCCATCGAAGCCCTTGCCGGTTGGGACGACGCGACCTCCACGTACTCCTGAGGCCACGTGCCGCCGGCAAGGGGATGCCTACGGCTGGGGTGATCGCGCGAATCGCCAGCCTTCGTTGAGCAGGATGCCAACCGTCATCAGGGAACTGAGCACACACCACTGGCAGATTGCTTCCAGCACGTTGACCTCGATCCAGGTGAGGTATCCGTAATAGAGCACGCTGGCCAGGGTCAGGAACACGATGGCGACGGATGCGTACTCGTCCAAAGCAGGCCGTATCGTGCGCAGGACGATGAGACCGATCACCGTTGCGAACATGAGCATGCCCAGTAAGGCGATGGGGATGCCGCCGATCTCGGCGTACTCGCTGGTTTGCACGGTTTCGCAGTCGCCCAGACCACAGACGAGGGCATCGTGTTGGTAATGGACCCAGGTCAGGTAGGCGGCAATGGCCAGGCCAGCCGTTGCCAGCGCGAGCGAGATGAGGCTGGCCCGCGAAAGCCTCACTGGGGAATCGCCTCGCCGTTCAGCGCGGCGTCGATCTGGGTCTTGATCCGGTCGAAGCCATCCTGGGTGTAGCCGACGCGAACGCCGTTGATCTCCAGGGTTGGGGTGGAGGTGACGCCATTGGCCCGGTTCTCATCCAGGGTGGCGAGGACGTCATCGAGATGCGTCTGCTCGTCCATGCAGGTATTGAACGTCGTCATGTCGAGCCCGACCTCCTCGGCGATCGCGTTGAGGTTTGCACGGGAGAAGGCGCCATCGTTCTCACCGTTCTGGTGCTCGAAGAGGGCATGGTTGTACTCCCAGAACTTGCCCTGGTCGAGTGCACAGGCGGCGGCGACAGCAGCCTGCACGGATTCATTGTCGGGAGAGGTCAGGTCGGCTGTACCCAGGAATGGGTGGGCGCGAAACTCGATCTTGACCTGCCCGGTTCGCACGTATTCGTCGACGATCCGGGGGAAGTCCTCGCGCGCGAGAACGCCGCACCAGGGACACTGGTAGTCGGCATACTCAACCAGCGTGACAGGCGCGTCGGGATTGCCGAGGGTCGTGCCGGTCGTGGGGATCCCTTCAAAGTCGATGACCGCGGTGGGTTCGTCGTCGTTCCGCAGATTGACGACGATCAGGATCGCGGCGACCGCAACCGCGGCGATGCCGGCATAGAGCAGCAATCGCATCCGTTGTCGCTGCCGATCGCGGGCGATGGCGGCTTCCCGTCGTTCAGCCCGGATGGCGGCCCGGCTCGCTGACTTGTCGGATTTCTTGCTCATGCTCTCACACTACCTGACTGCTCACACCAACCGATCGGACCCCGTATCGGATCATCATTCAGTATCGAGCCCCAAAATGCATGAGACCCCATCCGCGTGGGTGGGGTCTCGGCGCGTCAGGCTGTTTGACCGGCAGTGGGTTGGGCTTCCTGGGCGCGCAGTTCCTGCAACAGCCGATAGCCCAGCCAGAACCCGAGGAACGGCGGGATGGACTCGAGGAAGGCGAGGATCGTCTTGCCAAACGACCACCGCTCCTGAACGTGGGTGATCAGCAGGAGGACAACGAAGAGCATGAACAGGAAACCGTGGACGGGTCCCATAATCGAAACGCCGCGTTCGTTGTCGAAGCCATACTTGGCCACCATACCGGCCAGCAGACCGAGCCAGGAGATAGCTTCGACGAACGTCACGATCATCAGCAAGCGCAGGGCATTCATGGGTGAAGGGTCCTTGGGGTGAAAACGACGAGATCAACCTGCCGCAGACGATAGCATGAGCGCTCCGTCGCGGCCCGGCAGCGATGCCAGGATGTGCCTGTCAGGCTGACTCATGCAGTCCAGGCGGCCAGTGATCCATCACAAGGGGGGAGGGCTGGAAACAGCAACAGCCGCTGTCTCAGGCGAGACAGCGGCTGTTGAACCTGAGTGGTCCTAGTTGTCGAGCAGGCGAATCTGCTCGGCGCGGGGGCCCTTCGGACCCTCGCCCAGGCGGAACTCAATGTGGTCACCCTGGTAAACCCGGGTGCCGTTGAGGGCCGACTGGTGGAAGAAGACATCGGCGCCGCCGTTGTCCTGCTTGATGAAGCCGAAGCCCTTGAGGTCGTCGAAGCGATCGACGACACCCGAGACCAGCGGAAGGCTGGTGGGATCGACTTCGTCCTGGAAGCCGCGAGCCCGAGCCGGGCGCGGATTCGGGTTGGACTCGATCACGGTCACAGAATCTGCAGCCGGACCCTTCGGGCCCATGCCCACGGTGAACTCAACGCGGTCGCCCTCGCCAAGAGTCTGATAGCCGACGGCGGAACGGTGAACGAAGAGATCCTCTTCGCCGCCATCGCGCTCGATAAAACCGAAACCCTTTTCAGGGTTGTACCACTTGACAGTTCCCGTAGGCATCGTGTCGTGCTTCCTCGTGTTGCCTTGGCTCCGGGGCACCAGTCCGGAATGATTCAGTGCCGAGCAAAGTGAGTTTTGCGCGGAGTGCAGGCTCAACGTACCACGCACGTTACCCATTGTCCACCGCCTGCCACTCGCAAAAGCCGGGATATCCGATGCGAACCAGGACGATTCGCAGGCCGTCGGTGATCGATCGGGTCGGTCTGGGCGCTGGGTTTGATTGGGGATACTGATTGTTGCCGGCATAGCACAAGACCCCGCCGCAGCGAGGTCATCAGGAGGGTGGGCCCCCGGGGATTCGAACCCCGAACCAATTGATTAAGAGTCAACTGCTCTGCCGTTGAGCTAGAGGCCCGGACGAAGATTACACCGCCGAACAAGCCATTTCAAGGAATATGCGGCCTGCGTTGGCTCCAAACTGCGACGCCAGCCCCGCTCCGTGTCCGGCTGTCGCATGCGACCGTGGAAAACGCCGCCAGGGTCGTCATGTCCTGGCGGCGCACGTTGTGGGCGATTCTGGTGGCGTGGACGAGGATCAGGTCAGGTCTGGCGTGATGTTTCCAGTCGCCGTCGATTGCTCGTAGGCATGAGCGATGCCCAGAAGATTGGCCTCGTCAAACGGCTTGCCAAGCAACTGGAACCCGACTGGCAATCCGTCGGACTGTCCGCACGGAATCGAAATGCCCGGGATTCCCGCCATGTTGGCCGGAATCGTGAAGACATCGGCCAGATACATCTGGTACGGGTCGTTGGTGCGCGATCCAACCGGGAAGGCGACGGTCGGCGATGTTGGGCCGACAATCACGTCGACGTCCTCGAACGCCCGGTCGAAATCCTGCTTGATCAACGTCCTGACCTTCTGGGCCTTGACATAGTAGGCGTCGTAATACCCGCTACTGAGTGCGTAAGTGCCAAGCATGATTCGCCGCTTGACCTCGGGGCCAAATCCCTGGCCGCGCGTCTCGCGGTAGGTCTCCTGCAGGGTCGGCTCGTCGACGCGGAGACCGTACTTCACGCCGTCGTAGCGTGAGAGGTTGGCGCTGGCCTCGGCCGGAGCAGTGATGTAGTAGGTGGCCAGGGCGTACTCGGTGTGGGGGAGCGAGACGTCGACGAGTTCGGCGCCGAGCGCCTGGAGCTGGGCAATGGCGGCATCCACGGCCGTGGTTACCCCGGCTTCCATGCCGGAAACCCGGTATTCGCGGGCAACCCCGACTCGCACGCCCTTGAGGTCGCTCCGAAAGGCAGCCCGGTAGTCAGGCACGTCGAGCGGAACAGACGTTGCGTCATTGCGATCGGTGCCGGCGATTGCCGAGAGCATGATTGCCGCATCTTCAACGGTGCGGGCGAACGGGCCGATCTGATCGAGGGAGCTGGCGAAGGCCATCAGCCCGAACCGGGATACCCGTCCATAGGTCGGCTTGAGACCAACCACACCGCAGAAACCGGCCGGCTGCCGGATCGATCCCCCCGTGTCGGATCCAAGCGAGAGAATAGCTTCCCGGGCGGCAACCGCTGCTGCCGAACCGCCGCTGGAGCCGCCCGGCACCCTGGTCGTATCCCAGGGATTGAACGTGGGACCGTAGGCCGAGTTCTCGGTGGATGACCCCATCGCGAATTCGTCGGTGTTGGTCTTGCCGATGAAGACTGCACCCTGGTCGCGGAGCCGGCTCACCACTGTGGCGTCATACGGGCTGAGGTAGCCGGCCAGGATCTTCGAGGCGGCGGTGGTCGGCGCGTCGGTCGTGACCAGGATGTCCTTCAGTGCGACCGGAATACCGGTCAGTGGGGCCACGTCACCGGCAGCGATCCGGGCATCGGCCGCCGTTGCCTGGGTTGTCGCCACGTCCCGCATCAGGTGCAGGTAGGCATGGACCTGGCTCTCGACGGCGTCGATTCGGTCGTAGTAGGCATTGGCGAGATCAACGGCTGATAGCTCGCGGGCATCGAGCTTCGCCCGGGCTTCCGCAGCCGTGAGCTGGGTCAGGTCCTGGTTGGTCACGCGCTCGCTCCTTCCCCGTCACCGAGCACGGCCCGTACCTCGAAGAAGCCATCGCGCTGCTGCGGAGCATTGGCCAGGACCTGCTCCTGGGTGAGTGAGGTGCGGACCTCATCGTCACGCATGATGTTGGTCAGGTTATTGACCTGTGCCGTCGGCGGAATCGACGAGGTGTCCAACTGCTGCAGGACTTCGATGTGGCCGAGGATCGACGACAGTTCGGTTCGCAGGCTGGCAACCTCTTCGCTGGAAAGACCCAGCCTGGCGAGCGTGGCGACGTGTAGCACGTCCGCATCGGTAAGGGACATGATGGCTCCTGGATGCACGGAAGCAAGTGATGGGCAGGGCCGGAAATTGGGCCAGAATGGCCCGGGCCGGTCAGCCCGATTCAGCGAATCATGGTAGCAGATGGCTGCCGTCAGAGAGTTCGTCGATACCGGGATTCGCCGCCCACGAACGTCTCTTCGACCTCGATGTCCGGCGACCAGACCGTCAGGTCGGCCCTGGCGCCGACCACCAGCCGGCCCCTGGTTGAATCGCCGAGGACATCGGCCGGTACGCGTGAGCACATGTGGAGTGCTTCGCCGAGGCTGGCACCGCCCCATGTGACCAGGTTGCGCACGGCGCGGTCCATGGTCAGCACCGAACCGGCCAGCGTGCCGTCGGGCAGGGTCACGGCATCACCCGCCACAGTCACATCGCGGCGGCCGATCTGGTAGGTCCCGGCGGCCAGCCCGGCCGCCGACATCATGTCCGACACGATGGCGATGCGGTCGGGACCTTTGGCCCGGAGCGCGAGGCGAACGGTGGCGGGGTGGGAGTGGACCGCGTCGGGGATCAGCCCGGCAATCACGCGGTCGTCAGTCATCGTGGCGATCATCGCGCCGGGGTTGCGATGGTGCATGGGCGACATTGCATTGAACAGATGGGTCGCCATCGTCGCTCCGGCATCGACGCCGGATTCGAACGTGTCAAAGGTGGCATCGGTGTGGCCGAGGCTGACGATGATGCCGCGCTCAACAAGTTTCCGGATCAGGCCGATTGCTCCGGGGCGGTCCGGCGCCAGTGTCACCAGACGGATCGATTGCTCCTCGATCCAGTCGTCGATCAGGCCATCTGGCGCAGCTTCGATGTAGTCGAGACGGTGGGCTCCCTTGCGGACGGGCGACAGGAATGGTCCTTCGAGATGGAACCCAAGGGGTGTGGCTCCGATCGAGGCGTCAACCTCCTGCCAGCCATCAAACACCTGCGGATAGAACTCGGCGGCCGAGGTGATGATGGTCGGTAGCCAGGCTGTTACGCCGCTGGCGACCGACCATCGGGCAATTTGCTCGATATTGCGCGGATCGTCATCTGCCTCGACCCCATCGGCCCCATTCACCTGGAGGTCAATCAGGCCAGGGGTGACCAGGTGGACGTCATGAACCTCGCTGGGGAGGTTTCCGTCCGCAGCATGTCCGCGCTGGATCGACGCGATGCGTCCGTCGCTGACCACGATGGTGCCAGTCTCGATGGATGTGCCAAACAGCAGGCGACCGCGCAGGGCGAAGGTAGAGTGGCTCATGTTGACCTCGGGTTGAAGGAGCTGGCGGCGAGTGCCTGGGCCGCAGCCAGGGCCGGATCGGTGACGAGGCGGATGTCCAGACTTGGGAACTCTTCCTCGAAGGCGGACAGGAACTCACGGCGGAATCGTTCGGAACCGGTAAGCAGGCCACCAGTCAGAGCGAGGGGCAACGGTGGCGGCAGGTCCAGCCGGCGGGCGGCCGCCCTGGCAGTGTGGGCGAGCTCCTGCGCCGACGAGGCGACGATGTTGCGGGCGACAGCATCTCCAGCATCGGCAGCCGCCAGCACGATGGCTGAGAGAGCAGCGATGTCGCCCTTGGTTCGGTCCTGAGCGTAGACCCACTGGATCAACTGAAATGGCTCCTCCAGCCGGAGATGTTCCATCACGCGATCGAAACAGTCAGTTGCCGGCCCCCTGCCGTCGACCTGGGCGGTGAAGGCCAGCAGCATCTGACGGGCCAGATCGTAACCGCTTCCCTCGTCACCAAGAATCTGGCCCCAGCCTCCCGCACGGACCCGGGTGCCGCTGGCGCCATAGCCAAACGCAATCGAGCCAGTCCCGGCCACCACAACCAGTCCGATGCTGTCCGGCAGGGCGGCGAGGACGAGTTCGGCGTCGTTGCTCATCCGGATGTTGGGTGAGAGATGCTCCAGGTGCGGTCGCAACTTGCGATGGTCTTCCGGGCGGTCACCGCCGGAAAGCCCGAACCAGGCCCCTCCCAGGTCGGCCTGAGCCTCGGCGAGCGCCTGCTCCAGTCCGCGACGGAGCACGGCTCCCGCGGCATCGTGGCCGATCACGGCAGCGTTCGATGTCGAGGCTGTCTGGCGACCGACCTCCAGCCCATCGGCGTCGACGAGGACAAAGGTGGTCTTGGTGCCACCGCCATCGACTCCGGCAAATACTGTGCGGGTCATGGGTGGTCTCCGGCCAGGGCCTGGCGAACCACGCCATCAGCGGCGGCGAGGCGCTCGCGGGCATCGACGGCATCGATCTCGAGGAGGATGGCGACGATCGCGGTTTTCACCTCGTCATTGGCGTTTTTCAGGGCGGCTCGTGCCTCATCATCGGGCACACCAGTCGCTTCCCGCACAATGCTCACCGCCCGCTCACGCAATTTGGCATTCGTCGGCTGCACGTCGACCATCAGGTTGCCGTAGGTCTTGCCCAGGCGAATCATGGTCGCGGTGGTCAGCATGTTCAGGACGAGTTTCTGCGCCGTGCCCGACTTCATCCGGGTCGAGCCGGTCACCACCTCCGGCCCCACCGGGACTTCGATTGGGATATCGACAGCGGCCGTGAGCGCGGAATCCACCGAGTTGGAGATTCCGACCGTGACGCAGCCAACGGCTCGCGCAAACTCGATCGCGCCGAGCACGTAGGGCGTGCGGCCGCTGGCGGCAATCCCCACCACCACATCCTGGGGTGTGAGCCCGATTTCCTCCAGGCTGACGCGGCCGGCATCGCGCTGGTCTTCCACCTGCTCGATCGGATGCCGCAGGGCGCGATCGCCGCCCGCGATCAACCCAATCACCAGACCAGGATCGGTATTGAACGTCGGCGGGCATTCCGAGGCGTCGAGCACGCCCAGTCGGCCCGAGGTACCCGCGCCGATGTAAATCAGGCGACCGCGATGGCGCATGGCATCGACGATGGCATCGACTGCCTGGGCCACCTGCGGCAGCACGGTCGCGACAGCCGGTGCGACCAGGTGGTCCTGCTGGTTGATGATGGTTGCCACGCCCAGCGAGTCGAGCGTGTCGATGTCGTTGGAGTCGGCGTTGCGACCCTCTGTTGAGATTGTGCCGAGATCAATGCGGGAAGTGTCCAAGCGTTCCTCACTCACTGGCATTATGCGTAATCGGGCAACAGGAATTCCTGGCGATGCTGATTGAACCCGGCCGCCTCGTCGGCCCAGCGCGCCAGCAGGGCCTCGAGATCCCCATCGTCGTCAATTGCCCGCCGCAGGTCGTCAGTTCCGGCGAGTTTGTCGACGAACGTACCGCCTTCGTTGAAGCCGGTCCAGCCAAAGTGTTCGGGATAGAGGTGCTTGAGCGTCGCCAGGATGGTCACGCCGGTTCGGATCGGATCCCAGGCGAGGCGGTCGGTGACGTAGACCTGAACGGCGCCACAGCATTCGCCCTGATGTTTCGAGATCCAGGGAGTGAACCAGGTCGGCCGGAATCCGACGTGCGGCAGGTTCCGGGTGGTGAGTTCGGCGGCCAGTTGCTCGGGATCAACCCATGGCGCTCCGAAGATCTCGAACGGCCGGGTCGTGCCACGGGCTTCGGAGAGATTGGTGCCTTCGATCAGGCACGTGGCCGGATAGCAGGTGACCGAGTTGAGTGTTGGCAGATTCGGCGATGGCAGGACCCACGGCAAACCGGTCTGGTCGTACCACATCGAACGTTGCCAGCCGCTCATCGGAACCACTTCAGGTTTCGGCAGACCGGTCTGGGCCGCCCACCAGTGACCGAACTCGCCGATCGTCAATCCATGCAGGGTGGTCAGCCCGGCTACTCCGACGAATGAAGCAAAGGTGGGATCGAGAATGTTGCCCGCAACAACATCTCCACCGAGTGGATTTGGGCGATCGAGCATGACGATGTCGACCCCAGCTTCGGCGCACCCTTCCATGGCGTGCATCACGGTGGCCAGATAGGTTGCGTAGCGGACGCCGATGTCCTGCAGGTCGATGACGAGGACGTCGATTGGCTCCAGCATGGCCGGGGTTGGAACGCGGGTTTCACCGTAGAGACTGTAGGTGGGCAGCCCGGTTCGGGCGTCCACCCCGTCGGCCACATGGTCGCCCGCCTGCACGTCGCCGCGGACACCGTGTTCCGGGCCGTACAGCGCGCGGAGGTCGACGTCGGGATGAGCAACCAGCAGCTCGATACTTGTGTGCAGGTCGCCGTCGATTCCCGACGGATTGGTCAGCAGCCCGACTCTTCGCCCCCGCACGCTGGTGGGCACATCGTCGAGAAACCGTTCGAGACCGGATGCTACGCGTTTCATGCAGGAATCATCCTTTGGTGCGTCTGCGATGATGGATCGAATCAGGTTCGCCGCACTCGTTCACGAGGCGAATGCTGGTTTTCGGCAGCGAACTGCGGTTGCCATCATGATATAGACTGATTCGCTTCAACGCCGGGTCAGTTCCGGCAGACCTGCATCCACTACACTGGCCTCTCGATCAGCTACCGGGATATCGAACGCCTCGTGCCAGACCCCGCACTTCACGACACACAAGCGTCCACACGAATCTGGCGGCCTCGTTGGCAGTCATTCCTTGTGCTGGCTTTGAGTTTGCTGCTGGTGCTGGCCGCATGTGGCAGCGAAAGTGGCCCGGAAGAGGATCGCCGGTTCGCCAACGATCCGGCCACTGAGGCCCCCGCAGAACCCACGACGGCGCCAATTACGCCGGATGGAGTCGTGCCGAGCCAGGATGTCCCCACCGCCCTGCCGCCCGATGCCGCGGAAGGACTCATCGAATCCGAAGGAGCACCGGCAGGGGTGATGCTGCGTGATGGCAACGCTGTCTTCGTCGTTGACCCTTCGGCCCCGGGCCAGCGAACGGAGGTCACGTTCGGCGAAACAGGATCGTTGCTGGATTTCGCTCCGTCACCGTCGGGCGGACGTGTTGTTGGGCTCGTGCTGACGCCGGACGATGGGCTGATGGTTGAACTGCGCAACACCCGCAATGAGGTGATCGACCGCTGGCAGATCGAGGACGACGCAGCATCCATGGCCAGTCCGGCGGCGACGGTGGGAGCGGAAGCCGGGTTCGCGATTTCGTGGACCGGTGCTCGCGATCGGGTGCTGGCAACGATCGATGGATCGCGGCTGGTGAGCGTCGACTTTGCGGACGGACCGGAGGAGATTTCCATTCCGGAAGGATTCGGTCAGCTCATCGAGGCCAGTTGGTCGCCAACTGGTGATCGCATCGCGATGTTCGGCATTGGTCCAACTGGCTCCGGGACCATCTGGACCGTCAGCCCCTACGTCGATGGTGAGTCGTTCCGCCAGGTCATGCCCCCTGCCGCCGACGCTGCCAACCTGGGCTCGGTCACGCATTTCGAGTGGCTGGCGGATGGCAGCGGCCTGCTCTACATCCTGGCGCAGGACGCGTCGGCAACGCACCCGGGCGGCAACCTCTATCGTCTCGACCTCTCCAGCCGGCAACGACAGATTGTTGCGACTCCAGGGCGGGGTGGGCCAACTGCCCAGATCGTGGATTTCACGGTCTCGCCCGACGGGGCATCGGTTGCCTACGTCATCGCCAGTCAGACCAACGATGAGTGGTCGTATCACTCGCTCTGGATTCGCTCGCTTGCCTCGCCGCTCCATCTGCAGGTCGATACCGGAGGAGCAGCGGAGGTTAGTGGCATGTGGTGGGCTGGCTCGGGGTTCGTCTGGCGAACCCCGACAGTGGACGGACCACAGCTGGCCTTCCAGGATCGCCGGACGCTGCCAACCATCATTTGGCAGCCGGCGGATGCGGTGATCGCGACGCCGGTGGCATCACCGATCGCGTCTCCGGTCGCCAGCCCACTGGCGACGCCGGTTGCGAGTCCGATCGCCTCGCCATTCGCCAGTCCCGTCGCATCACCCGTGGCCATCCCGAACGCAACACCCGGATCCTGAATCGTCAGGTGATCTCGTCAGCGTCGAAGATGTTACGCGCCGCGGTCAATCGTTCCTCGATCTCCCGGGCATCAAACGAGTCACTGGAGGCGACATCGACTGCCGGGTCGTCGTGGACTGGAGCGGCGGCTTCGGGCGCCGGTGAGGCTTCAACAGAGGTTGTTTTCTGTGGCGCCGCCGTCGATGCGGTCAGTTGAAGATCCTCGCGCGAAACGAACGAAACCTGCACACTGCGGCCAATGATCCGGCCGACCGCATCCTCGACCACGCGGCGAACGTCATCGGAATTCAGCTTGTTTCGGTGGAATTCGTAGGGCGAGACAATGGTCACCTGGCTGCCGGCAACCGCCGCCGGGTCTGCCTGCTGCAGGAGTGCCTCGATCCGCCGGTTGACTGCCTTCACATCGGCCTTCACCTGTTGCCAGGCATCCATCAATCGTTCCAGTTCGTCGCCGGTGGCACCACGTGGGGCGGCCGAGGCGGGCGTGGCGATTGGTGCTGCCAGGCGCACAGCCGGTTCGTTGTCCGGTGTTCGGGAGGGTGAATTCTCAGGCGGTGCACTGCTGCGCGGCGGGGCAGCATCGCGCTGACTGGAAAGCGACGCCGTCCCTCGCACACGATCGCGCAGACCACCCGAGCGCCGGGGTTGAGCCTGTCCTGGGTCCTCTCGCGGCGGCATGTCTTCGTGCGGAGGGGGTGGTGGCGGAGCCTGGCGATCGGGTTGCCTTGACCGGGCAGTCGCCGGGGCACTCTCGATGGGTGCAGGGGCTGGCGCGGGGCTGGCGAGATGCATACCCATTGCCGCCTCGACAATTGCGACTTCGAGCGGGAGTTGAGGCAGGGCTGACCGCTTGCTGCGGAAATCGATATCGGCAAAGTGGCGAAGCAAGCCAGCCAGATCATCAAGGCTGAACCTGCTGGCGAGTGCCTGGGCAGTTTCATCGGCGTCGGCCGGACCACCGGCCTTTTGAAGCATCAGCACGCGCAGGTAGGTGACCAGTTGACGGCCCAGCTGGCGAATATCGTCGCCATCCTCCGTGGCGGCGGCTACTTCCCGCAAGCCACCGGCTGGATCCTTGTCAGCCAGCGCCCGGACCAGAGACTCGACGCGATCGTTGCGCGAAATGCCCAGGACTTCCCGGACCGTCTCCGCCGTGATCGCGCTGCGTTCGTCGGTGGCCGACTCCCGGTAGACGGCTACCTGATCGAGAATGCCCAGGGCGTCGCGCAGACTGCCGGTTGCTTGCCGGGCGATGACGGGCAGCGCGTTGTCGTCAACGTCGATCCCTTCGCGATCGGCAACCGTGCGGAGGCGCGAGACCATGGCTTGCGCATTGATTCGCCGGAAGTCGAAACGCTGGCATCGGCTGACGATGGTTTGCAGGAGTTCTTCGGGATCGGTCGTGGCCAGCACGAACCGCGAGTGGCTCGGCGGCTCCTCCAGCGTCTTCAGGAACGCATTGGCGGCAGCCCCGGTGATCTGATGTGCCTCGTCGATGATGTAGAACTTCGACTTCAGTTGGGTGGGGGCGTATTTGACGCGCTCGCGCAAGTCTCGAATGTCGTCAATGCCGCGATTGCTGGCGGCATCAATCTCAATCACATCGGTGGTGGCGTTGCTGTTGATCGCCACGCAGGCTGCACATTCGTTGCATGGTCGGTTCAACGGATTGGGATCAAGACAGTTGACGGCTTTCGCCAGCAGCCGGGCAGTCGTCGTCTTGCCGGTGCCGCGCGGTCCGCAGAACAGATAGGCGTGGGCAACCCGGTCCAGGGCAATGGCATTCCGCAATGTGGAGACCACATGCTCCTGCCCCACCAGATCGTCGTCGGCAAAGGTCGACGGACGATACTTCCGGTAGAGCGAGTGCGTACCGCCCGGCGACGCAGATCCCGCGTCGGGAGTGAGGGCCTGGACATCGAACAGAGAACCATCGCTCATGTGTGGAAAAACCTGACTCCAGTTGACCGTGCATCGCGTGAGTGCGTCGCGACGATCATCATTCGTGTCCGTACGCCAATGATAGCTGTTCGGAAATGGCGGCGCCCCCAGATGGGCGCCTGTCACTGATCCGGATATGGTAGAACACCTGTTCCTGTGATGGAGGTCGAATGGGCACGCTGTTTGTCGTGGCAACCCCGATTGGCAATCTCGGTGACATGACTCCCCGGGCAATCGAAACGTTGCGTTCGGTGAGTCTCATCGCCGCGGAGGATACCCGGCATACTGGCACCCTGCTTCGCGAATTCGACATCCGGACACCGACGATCAGTTACCACCACCACAACCGTGCCGCGCGGGCCGACCGCCTCCTCGCTGCGCTAGAACAGGGTGATGTCGCTCTGGTGTCAGATGCAGGCACACCCGCTATTGCCGATCCCGGCCATGAGCTGGTCGTCGCGGCGGTCGAGTCCGGGCACCGAGTCGTACCGATCCCGGGTGCATCCTCGCTGTTGGCTGCCGTGGCGGGGTCAGGAATCGTGCCCGGTCCCTTCACCTTCGTCGGGTTTCTTCCTCGCGCTGGAGAGGAGCGTGCCCTGATTCTCGGTCGGGTGTTGACAGCAGGACTTCCGGTCGTGCTCTTCGAATCACCCTTGCGCACGCTGGGCACCTTGACGGACGTCCAGGCGGTTGCTCCGCTGCGGCAGGTAGTCGTGGCACGTGAGTTGACCAAAATGCACGAGGAGTTCCTGCGCGGAGATATTGCCGCGGTCATCGAGCGGGTAACGGCGGTGCCTCCGCGGGGTGAGGTGGTGATCGTGGTTGGTGGGACCGAAGCCGAGCAGACCTCGGTGGGGGATGACGCTGCGAATCTGGCCCACTCGCTGATTGCCCAGGGCATGAAACCCAGCAAGGCCGCCCGGGAACTGGCCGCGTCCACCGGACTCGACAGTGCCGCGGCCTATGACCTGGTCCAGCGAGTTCGCGCGGAGCAGGAGCAGTCCTGACGCTCGGGCAAGGTGCTTCCGGTTCGCGGCGCGGATCAGGATCGTGTAAAGGCCAAACGCCGGTGGTGCATGCGGATACTCTGCAACAAGCCCACCATGATCAGCGAACTCCAGAGTGATGAGATCCCCGCACTGACGAACGGGAGCGTGATCCCGGCCACCGGCATCACCCCGAGATTCATCCCGATGTTGAGGAATGACTGGAAGAAGAACGTTCCCGCAACGCATACGGCCAGGCACTGTCCAAACTGGTCGCGCGAGATTTCTGCTACCTGGAGGGTCCGCCAGAGGAAAATGATCAGGGCCAGGAAGAGCGCGATCATGCCGATGAACCCGAACATGCCACTGGCGTGCGCGAAGATGAAGTCCGACTCGCGAACCCCAAGCAGTTCCATCTGGCTTTGCGTGCCACCCTCCAGCCCCGCGCCGCGCATGCCGCCCGCGCCAATACTGATTCGGGCCTGGATGGACTGGAAGCAGTAGCCGAGCGGATCGGCGTCCGGATTGAACGAGCACTCAAGGCGCAGTTTCTGGTAGTCACGCAGCACGAAGACCCAGGCGAACGCGGCAAGGGCGGGAACTGCGGCCAGCACGCCCACCAGGAACGCGCCGCGCGTGCGCATGACCAGCAGCGATGCACCCCAGAAGGCGATGTAGACCATCGCCTGCCCGAGGTCGGGTCCGATCAGGATGATGAACGTCGGCAGGGCCACGATCATGCCGGCAATGATGAAATTGCCGAAATCCTTCATCTCATCCCCACGCGACGAGACGAAGGCACAGAGCGCGATGATGGTCGTGACCTTGGTGAACTCCGACGGCTGGATGGTGGTGAACCCGAGGTCGATCCAGTTGCGGGCACCGGCAATGGAAACACCCAGCGGTGACAGCACGGTGAGAAGGAAACCGATCCCACCAGCATAGAGAATCCAGGCGGCGCTCTCGAAATAGCGATAGTCGATCGCGGCCACCACGAACATGATGACGAGCCCGACTGCGCCAAATACCAGTTGCTGGGTGCCGAGATTGAACGACAGGAGCGACGGGAGTCCGACAGCACTCCAGATCGCGACCGTGCCGAAAGCCATCAACACCAGCATGGTGATGAACAGCATCAGATCGAAGTCGCGCCAGCGTTCATTGGTGGAGCTCTGGACCTGGAAGCTGGAGCGATGCTGACGGGCGGAGAGCATGAAACGTCCTGTGGCGATGGCAGCAGGCAAGGAAACGGAGGTGATACTGCCAGCGGCCATATTGGCATCTGCCATCCACTGGCGGCAAGGTTCGCCAGCCCGGTTGGCGGATTGGAACCGGCGCCATACAGGGTACAATCGAAGCAGGAATGAATGACTGAACGGCACCTCTGGTGCGATGCCACGGATTCAGGTCGAATTCGCTGTTTCAGGGCTACCAGAGAGGAGACGACGATGTTTCCCATCAACGACGCAATCGATGCCATCCTGGTTGGCACCTTCCTCTTTGGATTGCTCTTCACCGTTGGATCTTTCCTGCTTGGCATTGCGGATCTGGGTGCCGACGCCGATCACGACAACGGACTCGACAACCTCTTCAACCTCAGCTCGATCCTTGCCTTCATTACCTGGTTTGGCGGAATCGGCTACCTGGCGCGGAATGGATTCGGCTGGCCGTGGCCACTTGCCTTTGCCCTGGCGGCGGCGGGAGGTCTGTTTGCCGCCTGGGTCGCATTCCAGTTCGTCCGCAGGATCCTCAAGTCTCCCGACCAATACCTGAATCCCAGCGACTACGACCGGGTTGGCGTGCTGGCCCGCGTAACATCGTCAATCCGCCCCGGTGGGGTCGGCGAAATCGTCTGGGAGCAGGGCGGGTCGCGTCGGGTCACGTCGGCCCGGGCGGCAGATGGCGAGGCCATCGCACGCGGCACCGAGGTGCTCGTCCTCCGGGTTGAGCGAGGCATGGCGATTGTCGAACCGTTCGATCTCGAAATTGGCACCTCGGTTGCCGCCACCATGAGTTAGCCGGAACTTCCCGTACGTTCGTGTCGTCAACGTTGTGTAGATAGTGAGTTGGTGGAGCCTCTCCACCACAGAAAGGGTCGCTCGTGGAGTTTTTGTCGATTTTGATTACCGTCGCGGTGCTGGTGATCGCGCTGTTGCTGATCCTGGCCCTGGCCGCCCGGCTCTACCGGAAGGTGGGACCAAACCAGGCGCTGGTTGTCTATGGTTTCGGGGGCACCAAGGTCGTCAAGGGCTCGGGTCGTGTGATCTGGCCGATGATCCAGTCCAGCAAGGAACTCTCGCTGGAGTTGATGAGCTTTGACGTCGCGCCCCAGCAAGATCTCTACACCAGCCAGGGTGTGGCCGTTAACGTGGAAGCCGTCGCCCAGATCAAGGTTCAATCCGACCCGGTCAGCATCCTCACCGCGGCCGAGCAGTTCCTGACCAAAAATCCAACCGAGCGCGAGAACCTGATCCGGCTCGTGATGGAAGGCCATCTGCGCGGTATCGTTGGCCAGCTCACGGTTGAGTCGATCGTGAAGGAACCGGAGATGGTGGCCGATCGCATGCGCGGCAACGTCGCCGAAGATGTCGCCAAGATGGGCCTGGAAGTCATCTCGTTCACCATTCGCGAGGTGCGCGACAACAACGACTACATCCTGAACATGGGTAAGCCGGACGTCGCCAACGTGCGCCGGACGGCTGACATTGCCATGGCGGAAGCCGAGCGCGACATCGCCATCCGCCGCGCCCAGGCCATGCGCGAAGCGAAGATTGCCGAAGCCGCTGCCGAACAGGAGAAGGTGTCGGCGGAATCGGCCTCGCAGACCAAGCAGGCCGAGTCGGTGCGCGACCTCGAAATGAAGCGCGCAGAATACGACCGCTCGGTCAACGAGCAGCGCGCCCAGGCGGACAAGGCCTACGAAATCCAGGCGAACGTCCAGCAGCAGCGGATCGTTGAAGAGCTGGTCCGCATCGAACAGGTCCGCAAGCAAGGTGAGATCGCCGTGCAGGAAGCGGAAATCCTGCGTCGCGAGAAGGAATTGATCGCGACCGTGCTTCGTGCCGCGGAAGTCGAGAAGCAGCGAATCGAAACGCTCGCGTCGGCGGACAAGGAACGCGAAATCCTGCGTGCCTCGGCCCAGGCCGAAGCTCGCAAGCTGCAGGGTGATGCCGAGGCGGTTGCCCTTCGCGTTCAAGGTATCGCCGAGGCTGAAATCATTGCCGCCAAGGGTGATGCGGAGGCCCAGGCCCTGCGGACGAAGGCTGGAGCCTATCAGGAATTCAACCAGGCTGCAGTGCTCGACCGCCTGATCGGTGAAATGCCGGAAGTCGTTCGTGCCCTGGCGGAACCGCTGACCAAGGTCGACAAGATCACCGTCATTTCCACTGGTGCCGATGGCAATGGCCAGGGCACCGGGGTGAATCGGATTGCCACGGATGTGACGACGATGATCGCCCAGTTCCCGGCCATGCTCGAGTCGCTGACCGGCGTCAAGCTCGACGACTTGCTGAAGAACGTGCCGCAGTCCGGCAATGCGTTCAGGACCCAGGATTCCTCAGCCCAGGATCCCGAGCGAACCGTGCCAGCTCGCAAGCCGGCAGCCGACGCCGACACCCCGCGGGTGGAGGCGGAGCCAGTCGAGAATCGTCCGGCTGCCAATGGCACGTCCGAAGCTGATGCAGCGGCGAAGGAGAAGGCGCCGGAGCCCGTGGCGACGCCCGGTGAATAGGGACTGACCCTGCTCCAACGTCCTGTCTACCACCCGGGGAGTCACTCCCCGGGTGGTATTCTTTGCGTTGGTCGATTGACCTTCCATCCGCCCTCCACCTGACAGGAAGCACGTCTCATTCATGGATAGCGAATTCGGATACACCGCTTCATCGGCCTGGGTCGAGCGCTTCCGTGCCGAAGCGCTGGGTGAGCCCGGGCAGCGGCGCTTCCGCCTCGTGGTGGTGGTGACGGGCGAGACCTGCATCATCTGGATGGAAAAGCAGCAGATGCAGGCGCTGGGCATAGCCATTGGGCAGATTCTGCAGCAGTCGGCCGACCTGGGATCTGGGCTGGAAGGCGGCCAGGTGCCTGGCGCGTTCGATGAGAACACCTCGAACCAGTTCCGGCTTGGCCGGGTCGAACTTGGCTACGTGGACGACGACGGTTCGATCGTCATCAACGCCTACGATGTGCAGGATGAAGAGAGCCCCGGATTCTCGATGCGGTTCAACCGGGCACAGGCGCGGGAACTCAGTGGCCAGGCGGCCGAGCTCGTTGCGGCCGGACGTCCGATTTGCCCGATGTGCGGTCAGCCGATCGAACCAGGCGGTCACGTCTGTCCAGAGCAAAACGGGCATCTGCCATTGCCGATCGACGACCTCTACCTCGCCGATGAGGACGATTGATACGTCGCTTGTCTTGCAATCGTTCAATTTGGTTGACATCCACGCCCAATTATCGGTACTATCGTTTGTGCGGGAACGGCCCGCGTTTCATCGGCAGGAATTACGAATGATGTCTCATTCTTCCAACCTGACCAACCTCGTACGCATCGTACTTATTGAGCTCCCGGTAGGGAGCCATTGGCGTGCGGGAGGAAATCTGGCTGAATAGCCGAATCGAATAACAAGAACTCGACAGATGGCCTCCCACACAACCGGGAGGCTTTTTTGATGCTACCGACCAACGACGCCCGGGACGCATCCGAAACACCCGGTTTTCCAGCGCAGGAAGCCAGGAGCGCCAGTACATTCGACGATGGGTTCCATGGCGGCACGCATCATCGAGCAGGTTTCGGAACGGATCGGTCGCACGTTCGCCAGGTTTCTGGCGAGGATGGAAACGGAGCATCCACCATGGTGGTCGCAAATCCCCAACCCACCACCCAGGCCCCGGAAGAGGCCCCCAAACCCGCGCCAGTCGCGGCGGAGGTTCTCACCGGCGCCCAGATCACCTGTCGCTCACTCGATGCCGAAGGGGTGACCACCGTTTTTGGCTATCCCGGTGGCGCGGTCATTCCGCTCTACGACGCCATCCCAGCTGCCAACTTCAAGCATGTCCTGGTTCGCTTCGAGCAGTGGGCCGGGCTGGCCGCTGTCGGGTACGCCCGGGCGACCGGCGATGTGGGGGTGTGCATGGCCACCTCCGGGCCGGGCGCCACCAATCTGGTGACGGCCCTGGCCGATGCCTATCTCGACTCGGTGCCGATCGTGGCAATCACCGGCCAGGTCGCGCAGCCGCTGATCGGGCGCGATGGCTTCCAGGAAGTCGACATCACCGGCATCACCCTGCCGGTCACCAAGCACAACTACCTGGTCCGTCGCCCCGAAGACATTGCTCCCACCATCAAGGAAGCGTTCTACCTGGCCAAGTCCGGGCGGCCGGGTCCGGTGCTGGTCGATATCCCAAAGGATGTGTTCCTCGCCAGTGCGCCGTTCCACTATCCGGAGCGAGCCGGTCGCAAGAGCTACCAACCGAGCCTGGTGCCGAACACGCGGCAGGTGCGGCTCGCCGCCGAAGCGATCGACCAGGCCGAGCGGCCCCTCATCATGGCCGGGCACGGCATCGTGTTGAGCAATGCCGGGGACGAGTTCCAGGCATTCGCGGAGAAGACAAGCATCCCCGTCATCTACACGTTGCTCGGGCTGGGGGCGATGGATGAGTACCATCCCCTCTCCCTCGGCATGATGGGTATGCATGGCCATCGCCACGTGAACCGCGCCCTCGAAGAATGCGATCTACTGGTCAATATCGGCGCTCGCTTCGACGACCGCGCGACTGGCAAGATCGCCGGTTTCGCCCCGAAGGCGAAGATCGTTCACGTTGACATCGATCCCGCCGAGATCGGCAAGAATGTCCGCACCGACGTTCCGGTGGTTGGCGACGCGCGTGAAGCCCTCAAGTTGCTCATCGACGAAGTTGCCGTGGGCGACCATGCATCGTGGCGCGACTGGATCGAAGGCGAGCGGAACGTCGCGCTGGAGCGAGCTCTGGACGACCTGCCCGAGACGCCCGAACCGTACGCCATCATCAAGGCCATCTCCGAGGTCACCGATCGCGAGGCGATCATCACGACCGACGTTGGGCAACACCAGATGTGGGCCGCCCAGCACACCGGCGTGAAGCACGGTGATCGATGGATCACCTCAGGCGGCCTGGGTACCATGGGCTTTGGACTGCCGTCGGCCATTGGAGCCAAGATGGGGCGCCCCGACCGCGAAGTCTGGTCGATCATCGGCGACGGCGGGTTTCAGATGTCGTCCAGCGAACTGGCCACGGCCGTTCAGGAGAACCTGGACATCAACATCGCCATCATCAACAACGGCTTCCTGGGCATGGTTCGTCAGTGGCAGAACCTCTTCCACAACCGAAACTACTCCGAAGTTGCCATCAGCGCTCCCGACTTCGTGAAGCTGGCCGAAGCCTATGGTGCGACCGGCATTCGCGTGACGAAAACCGAGGACATCGTTCCGGCCATCCAGCAGGCCCGGTCCATCAAGGGGCCAGTGGTCGTTGAGTTCGTCATCGAGCCCGAAGCCAACGTCTATCCGATCGTGCCGCCCGGGGCCAGCAATTCCGAGATGATGCACATGCCGTCCGAGGAGAATCTGTAGCCATGCGTCAGTCCCACACCCTCGTCGTGCTGGTTGAGGACCAGCCGGGCGTGCTGAATCGCGTCGTTTCGCTGATGCGCCGCCGCTCGTTCAACATTGATTCCATTACCGTCGGGCATTCCGAGCAGCCTGGTCTGTCGCGCATGACGCTCATCGTCAATGGCGAAGACAACGAGGTCGAGCAGGCCACCAAGCAGTTGTACAAGCTGCTGGAGGTCGTCAAGGTCACCGACATTCCCGTTGAGGATGCCATTACCCGCGAACTGGTGATCGTCAAGGTGGCGGCCAAGGGGCCGCAGCGCGCCGAGATCATCCAGATCGCCGAGATTTACAGTGCCCGGATTCTGGACGCCACACCCACCACCCTGATGATCCAGGCAACCGGCTCCGAAGATCACGTCGATTCGTTCCTGACCATGATGCGCGTCTTCGGTATTCGCGAAATGGCCCGCAGTGGCAAGATTGCCATGTCCCGCGGCTCGGCCCAAACCCGGCAGGGGCGGGTAGACCGTATTGGCGACGGCGCCTACGCGGTAGCCGACTGACACATGCCGACGGGAGCACCTCGAGGGTGCTCCCGTTTCACGTCACCAAGCTATCGATCCCGCCCGCTGGGTGGATGGATAAAGCGATGACCGATGTCCGGTCATCATGAGGCCGGGCGGCAGGGCCGCCCCAGGAGGACAAGACCAGATGCCGGCTGTGATCTATTACGAGAACGATGCAACCCTTGGCCCGCTGCAGGACAAGACGATTGCCATCATTGGGTATGGCGCCCAGGGTCACGCCCACGCGCTCAACCTGCGCGATTCGGGCCTCAGCGTCGTCGTTGGCCTGCACGAGGGCAGCAAGAGCCGCGCCAAGGCCGAAGCCGAGGGCCTGAAGGTTGCCACGGTGGCCGAGGCTGCCCAGCAGGCCGACGTCATCATGGTGCTGGTGCCCGATCACCTGCAGAAGTCGATCTACACCGAATCGATCGAGCCGTACCTGACCGACGGCAAGACCCTCATGTTTGCCCATGGTTTCTCGATCCACTTTGGGCAGATCGTGCCGCCAGACAACATCGACGTCACCATGATCGCGCCGAAGGCCCCGGGCAGCCGCGTGCGTGAACTCTTCGAAGAAGGTGTTGGCGTGCCGGCCCTCGTCGCTGTCCATCAGGACGCGAGCGGCCACGCCAAGGAGCAGGCCCTGGCCTACGCGCGCGGCATCGGTTCGCTCAGCGCGGGCGTGCTGGAAACCACCTTCAAGGAAGAGACCGAGACCGACCTCTTTGGTGAGCAGGCCGTGCTCTGTGGCGGAGTTTCCGCCCTGATCACTGCCGGCTACGAGACGCTGGTGGAAGCCGGGTACGAGCCGGAGAGCGCCTACTTCGAATGCCTCCACGAGCTCAAGCTTATCGTCGACCTTATTTACGAGGGCGGCCTCACGCACATGCGTGAAGTGGTTTCCGACACCGCGGAGTGGGGTGACTACTATGCCGGTCCTCAGGTCATCAATGCTGACACCAAGGTCGCGATGAAGCAGATTCTCAACCGCATTCAGGACGGCTCCTTTGCCGCCGACTGGATTGCCGAGAACGAATCCGGCCGCAAGAACTTCCTGGCCCGCCGCGAGGCCGAAACCACCCATGGTATCGAACAGGTCGGTGCCCAGCTGCGCGGCATGATGCCGTGGCTCAAGAGCGGCAAGGCTGCTCGCGACGAAGCGGCTGCCCGCCGCAGCTAGGCTCCTGGTGGAGCCGGGAGCGTGTCCCAGCGGCGCTCTCCCGGCCCACCCGGGTCGATACCGCAATCACGAAAGTAGAGACAGGACATGACTGACCGGGTAAGTGACGTAGGACAGGATCCGAGCAAGCGCGTTGTCGTCTTCGACACCACGCTCCGCGATGGCGAGCAGTCGCCGGGCGCAACCCTCACGGCCGACGAGAAGCTCGAAGTGGCCGATGCGCTTGTGGCGCTCAAGGTTGATGTCATCGAAGCCGGATTCCCTGCTGCGTCGCCGGGCGACTTCGAGGCGGTGCGGAGTATCGCCAACCGGGTCAAGGGTGTCACTGTCGCCGGTCTGGCCCGGGCCAACCAGCACGACATCGAGCGCGCTGCCCAGGCCGTGCGTGATGCCGAGAATCCCCGCATCCATACGTTCATTGCCACGTCAGACATTCACCTGGAGTACAAGCTGCGGATGTCGCGCGAGCAGGTGCTGGAGCGCGTTGCCCAGTCTGTCGCCTTGGCCCGCAACCTGGTTGCCGACGTCGAGTTCTCCTGTGAGGATGCGACCCGCTCCGATCCTGACTACCTGGTGCAGGTCTTTGGCACCGCCATCAAGGCCGGCGCGACCACGCTGAACGTGCCAGACACCGTCGGGTATACGACACCAGCCGAGTTCATTGCCCTCATCCAGCATCTGAAGAACAACGTTGAAGGCATTGAGGATTGCATCATTTCGGTCCATTGCCACGATGATCTGGGGATGGGCACCGCCAATACGCTGGCAGCGGTTGGTGCTGGTGCACGTCAGGTCGAAGTCACCATGAACGGTATTGGTGAGCGGGCCGGCAATACCTCGCTGGAAGAGGTCGTGATGGGCCTGGCCACGCGTGGTGAGCAATTCGGCGGCGCCTGGACGCGGGTTGAAACGCAGCGACTGGTGCCGACCAGCCGCCTGGTCTCCTCCCTGACTGGAGTGGCAGTTCAGGTCAACAAGGCCATCGTTGGCGCGAATGCCTTCGCCCACGAAGCCGGGATTCACCAGGACGGCATGCTCAAGAATCGCCAGACCTACGAGATCATGACGCCGGAGGATGTTGGCTGGGAGGGCACCAAGCTCGTCCTCGGCAAGCATTCCGGGCGGGCCGGGTTCCGCAATGCCCTGAAGGACCTCGGGCTGAAGGTCGAAGACGATCGCGTCGACGCCGTGTACCAGCGGTTCCTGGAACTGGCTGACCGCAAGAAGAACGTGACGGGCGCCGACATCACAGCCCTCGTCAACGACGAACTTGCCGTGGAGTCAGCCGCACTCCATCTGGTGCGCTGGAATGCCAACATCGGCAGCGGCGGGGCCGCAACCGCCAGTGTGGTGATCGAGCGGGATGGCCAGGAGTTCTCGGGCGATGCTGAGGGGAACGGTCCGGTCAACGCGCTGTTCACGGCCATTGACTCCGTGATGCGGGCCGAGAACGAGTTGACCTACTACCACGTCGAAGCGGTGACCCCGGGTGAGGATGCCCAGGGCCAGGTGCACGTTCGCATCCGCATCGACGGCGACATCTACACCGGCCATGGGTTGGCGACGGACATCGTCGAGGCGAGCGCGCGGGCCTACCTTGCCGCCCTGAGCCAGTACGTTCAGGCGCGGCCAGATACCGTGCTGATGGGCTCGTCAACCTCACGCTGGAGCTAACCCCAATGAGCACACCAATAGTTTCAGGGGGCGTCCGCAAGGACGTCCTCTGGCAGGACGTGGAAACGGTTCGGGGATATGAGCGTTCCCGACCTGCGGTGCCGTTCGAGCAAACGGAGTTCGATATCGTCTGCCAGGTATTGCGCGCGCTCGACGTGACGCCAACGCGCATGCTCGATCTGGGGGCCGGCAATGGTCTGGCGACGTCGAGCATGATGGCAAGGATGCCGGTCGAGACCGCTGTGCTGGTGGACTTTTCGCCACCAATGCTGGAAGCGGCCGAACTCGCGCTGGCTGGTTCGGGTATCGACACCACCGTGATCATGGGTGACCTCTACGATCCCCAGTGGGTGACCGGACTTCCGCAACCGCGTGAGTACGATCTGGTGATTTCGCGCCATGCCATCCACCACCTGCCGGACGAACGCAAGTTTGCCTTGTATGCCGAGATCTTCGAGCTCCTGCGGCCGGGTGGGGTGTTCGTGAACATCGAGCACGTTAAGTCACGTGCACTGCCGTACCAGCAGGCATTTGACCAGGTCATGATCGAATCGATCCATGCCCTCGCACCCGCCGGTCAGTCAATGGATGAGGTCACGGCGGCCTATCACACGCGTATGGATGGCGAGCTCAACATCCTGGCCGATGTCTGGGAACAGGCGCAGTGGCTCGAGCGCATTGGCTACGCAAATGTGGACATACCGTTCAAGGCACTGGAATTGGCGGTATTCTGCGGTCAGCGCCGCCAGGGATAATGTCGGATCGATGGTCGAGTATCCCGTTGACCATCCAGCACACATGACGGAGGAACCTCACGTGTCATCTCCAAAGACGCTCTCGGACAAGGTATGGGAGGAGCACGTCGTTCGCTCCGCGCCCGACGAACCTGACCTGCTCTATATCGACCTGCACCTTGTCCATGAGGTGACCTCGCCGCAGGCCTTCGACGGGCTTCGTCTGGCCGGTCGACCGGTGCGCCGTCCGGACCTGACGATCGCCACCGCCGATCACAATGTCCCGACGATCAACATCAACCAGCCGATCGCCGATCCAATTTCGGCGACGCAGGTGCGGAAGCTCTCCGAGAACTGCCGGGAGTTCGGCGTGCGGCTTCATCCCATGGGTGACCCGGGCCAGGGGATCGTGCATGTGATCGGTCCCGAGTTCGGACTCTCCCAGCCAGGGTCGACCATCGTCTGCGGAGACAGTCACACGTCTACCCATGGTGCCTTCGGGGCCCTGGCCTTTGGCATCGGCACGAGCGAGGTGGAGCACGTTCTCGCCACCCAGACGCTGCCGCAGAACAAGCCCAACACGATGGCCATCACCGTGGACGGCGAGTTGCGCCCGGGGGTGACCGCCAAGGATGTGATTCTCGCCATCATTGGCAAGATTGGCACGGGCGGCGGCCAGGGCAACATCGTCGAATATCGCGGCTCGGTCATTCGAGATCTCTCGATGGAGGGCCGGATGACGATCTGCAACATGTCCATCGAGGGTGGCGCCAAAGCCGGCATGATCGCGCCCGATGACAAGACCTTCGCCTACATCGAGGGCAAGGAGTTCGCGCCGAAAGGCAAGGATTGGGAAGCGGCGCTGGATTACTGGCGATCGCTGCCCACCGACGACGGTGCCGAGTTCGATCACGAAGTCATTCTCGACGGAAACACACTCTCGCCATTCGTCTCCTGGGGAACCAACCCCGGCCAGGTGATCTCGATCGATGCCGCCGTGCCCGATCCCGACCAGTTTGCCAACCCCAACGAACGCGAAGCAGCCGCCCGGGCACTGAAGTACATGAACCTGCAGGCTGGCACGCCCATGCGCGAGATCGCGGTGGACACCGTCTTCATCGGGTCCTGCACCAACAGCCGGATCGAGGATTTGCGATCCGCCGCCAGCATCCTGGCGGGGCGACACATCGCCAGCGGTATGCGCGGAATGGTGGTGCCCGGCTCAATGCGGGTGAAGGCTCAGGCGGAGCAGGAAGGACTCGACCGGATCTTCGCCGATGCTGGATTCGAGTGGCGGGCCGCCGGTTGCTCGATGTGTCTGGGGATGAACCCGGACCAACTCAGCCCGGGCGAACGCTGTGCCAGCACCAGCAATCGCAACTTCGAAGGTCGCCAGGGCAAGGGTGGTCGCACCCACCTGGTGTCGCCGCAGGTGGCAGCCGCAACGGCCGTGATGGGCACCTTCGCCACGCCAGCCGACCTGTAAGCGAGAGGATTCCGGACATGGAGCCAGTCAAGAAGATCGAGGGGCGAGCGGTCCCCCTCGAACGCAGCGATGTCGATACCGATCAGATCATCCCCGCTGTCTACCTCAAGCGTGTGGAGCGCACAGGGTTTGGCGAAGGACTATTTGCTGCCTGGCGCGAAAGCGACCCGAACTTCGTGCTCAACCGGCCCGAGTTCGAGGGTGGCTCGGTGCTGGTGGCGGGACCCAACTTTGGAACGGGCTCGTCGCGAGAGCACGCGGTCTGGGCGCTCGTCGACTACGGGTTCAAGGCAGTCATTTCGCCGAAATTCGGCGACATTTTCCGCAACAACGCCACCAAGGCCGGGCTTGTGCCGGTGCTCGTGCCGGAGGACTTTGGCGCCGAGTTGCTGGAAGCGGCCGCCGAAGTGCCGTTCCTTGAGATCATCGTCGATGTCGAAAAGCGCACCATCTCTGCGCCCGCCGTCGGTCTGGAAACCACGTTCCCTCTCGATGATTTCACGCAGCACCGCCTGCTCAACGGACTCGACGACATTGGCCTGACTCTGACGCACGAGGAGGACATCACGGTCTTCGAATCCGAGCGTCCAGCCTGGAAACCCCAAGTCAACCATCCGGCACCAATATCCGTGTAGAAGCCGCATCATCGTAGGGGCCGACCTCGTGTCGGCCCGGTCCTGACCAGCCCGCAACCATGCCATTGAGGAGAATTTCCCGATCATGACTGATCAGCAGACACCTGTTTCCGCCACGATTGCCGTTTTTGCCGGGGACGGTGTCGGTCCCGACGTGGTGGCTGAGGCGCGCAAGGTCCTCGATGCCGTGGCGGCGCGATCTGGTCACAGCTTCACCTACGAGGACCTGCTGATTGGTGGCTGTGCCATCGACGCCTACGGAACTGCGTTGCGCGACGAGGACGTCGAGGTAGCTCGCGCAGCCGATGCCGTGCTGCTCGGCGCCGTCGGTGGCCCCAGGTGGGACAACCCCACCGCCACCGTTCGCCCCGAGCAGGGCCTGCTGAAGATTCGCAAGTCGTTGGGGCTCTATGCAAACCTGCGGCCGGTCAAGGTGATGGATGCCTTGCTCGACGCCACGCCGATCAAGCCGACGGTCCTGGCCGGCACCGACCTGCTCGTGGTCCGTGAACTTACCGGAGGTCTCTATTTCGGATGGCCATCGAAGCAGTGGCGTGAACGGCGGGGCAGGATTGCCGTCGATACGCTGATCTATCGCGAGCATGAGATCGAACGGATTGTTCGCCTGGCATTCGACCTGGCCCGTGGCCGCCAGGGCAAGGTCACAAGCGTCGACAAGGCCAACGTGCTGTCATCCTCCCGCCTGTGGCGAGCGGTCGTCAATGAAGTCGCGCAGGACTATCCGGATGTGGTGTTGGAGCACATGCTGGTCGACGCGATGACGATGAAACTCATTCAGTCGCCGGCCAACTATGATGTGATCGTGACCGAGAACATGTTCGGCGACATCCTGACCGACGAAGCCTCCGTGCTGGGGGGCTCGATTGGCGTGCTGCCTTCCGCCAGCCTCGGTGCTCCCGCGGCCAACGGCAAGCGACCTGGCCTCTACGAACCGATCCATGGCAGTGCGCCGGACATTGCTGGTCAGGGCAAGGCCAATCCGGTTGGCATGATTCTGTCGGCGGCGATGATGCTTCGAACCTCCCTGGGGCTGGAGGCTGAAGCTGCGGCCGTGGAAGAGGCAACCCTGGCCACGATCGCGGCTGGAACCACGACTCCGGATCTGCTCGGTGGAAAGGCGACAACCTCGTCATTCGGCGATGCTGTGGCCGCCGCCATCGGCAACTGAGCCACCACTAACAAAACATAACGCATTGGCGATCGCCTCGGAGACTCTCCTGAGGCGATCGCCTTTTCCTGCACGCGGGATCTTTCGAGGTTGGCCGATGCCCGGTCAGATGTGCTCGGCACCCGGACTCGGCCGCGTCGGGATGTCACCGGTGGCGCGGGTGGTTCCCAATGGGAACGAATGGGCAAGTTCGAACGGCGGAAACGCTTCTCTGGTATCGAGCAGCACCACATCCACATGACGAGCGATGAACGATCCCAAAAGCTGGTCCCGCCATTCCGCCAGCACACCCGGCAGGTTGCCAATCGGCGCCACCCGGTCGTAGTGGGCAATGGTCAGGTGCGGCACATAGGCATAGCGGGTGCTTGGCGGCACGGTCGAAAAGTCCATCAACCGGCGGTGAATGCGTGAGAGCCAGCCATTGTCGTGCACATCGAGGAACGTGGCATCGGCAAACGAGTTCACTGGTCCAAGCTCGATTGAAAACTCCGGAAAATCGAGCAGCGGCCGTTCTGCGAGCGCAATGAACTCCTCGAGTTGCGTCTGCGACAACTCATCCCTGCTGACTGGATCTTCGACCAGATAGCCTATTTCCTGGAGAGGAATGTGCAGGAATGAGTCCGGGTGCAGGCGCACGAAGGGAAATTGCGTCAAGGCTGCTCGGAGCTCGTCCAGGGCCGGCCCAAAGGCGTCAGGCGGAACGCGCAGACAACAAAGGGCGAACCGCCCCTGATGTGCATGCCACATTTCGCCGTCGTGACGCCCATCGTTGGTTTCCGAGATGGTTCGCAGGTTTTGCCAGATTCGGCGGTATGACTCTTCCTGATTGGCAACAGGATCCGGCAGCCACCAAAGCGGATGTCGAACGCTCCGGCCGACAACATCCAGTTGCTCTTTGCCGGGCAACACCCGTCTGGTGGCCTGACGGAGCCTATCCAACGGCTTTGATCGTGACGGTGGTGGACCCACCTGGTGTCTCGACCACCGCTCGATCGCCGGCGCGTTTGCCGCGCAACGCCTTGCCAATCGGTGACTCGGTCGAAATCAGGTTCTGGGTTGGCTTGGCTTCGATGGCACCGACCAGGGTGTAGACCTCTTCGTCGCCGTCGAAGTCGACGGTCACCTTGCTGCCGACGCCAATCACACCCGTTTTCGCGCCCTGGTCCTCTTCGAGGATCTCGGCGTTGCGGAGCATGCCCTCGAGGTCAGCGATGCGCTTTTCGATCATCGCCTGATCCTGCCGGGCTGCGTCGTAGGCGGCGTTCTCCCGCAGGTCGCCGTGCGAACGAGCCTCTGCCACCGCCGCCACAATCTCTGGCCGTTTCACCTCGGTCAGTTCGCGGAGCTCTTCGGTGAGCCGGGCATGTCCTTCCCGGGTAACGGGTACTGGCTTCCTGTCCATGTCTGTCGTCCTTTGATCGGTGCGTTGCCGCCGTGGGAGGCAATCAGTCGACCTTGCAGATCAGTTGCACGTTCCAGCCGTGAAACCGCTGTCGTTCGAAACAGAGCGACCCGATCTGGGCCGCTGTGGCGCCTATTCCACCACAAACGCCGCTTCGATCTCCACACTGATCGAATTGGGCAGCGAGGCAAAGCCTACCGCCGAACGCGTGTGGCGTCCCGCGTCACCCAGCACTTCGACCAGGAGGTCCGAGCAGCCGTTGATCACCTGCGGGTGTCGTTCGAAGCCTGGGTCACTGTTAACCATGCCCAGGACCTTGATCGTGCCGGTGATGCGATCGAGCGATCCCAGGGCCGCCCGGGCCGTTGCCAGAATCTGCAGGCCAACCGATCGGGCCACCTGGTAGGCATCCTCCACACTGACGTCGGAATCGACCTTCCCGGTCGGAAGGTCCTTGGCAGGACCGGTTCCGGCAATCCAGAGTTGGTTTCCCACCAGTTGATAGCGCACATAGTTGGCGGCCGGAGCCACGGGCTCTGGTAGCTCGATACCGAGTTCGGCCAATCGTTGTTCAGCAGACATTGCGTTTCCTCTATTCATTCCGTCAGGAAGCGACGAAAGCGCCGGCTATCGATTCCCAAACAGCGTGCCCAGCCGCTCGATCGTTCGATTCAGTTCGTCATCGCTGGTCGCAAACGACAGCCGGAAGTGCCCTTCACCGGAGTCGCCGAAGGCGACGCCTGGCACCACCCCGACATGAACCTCCTTGAGGATGCGATCGGCAAGTCTCACCGAATTCCCGTCGATCTCGCGGGCATCGACGAACGAGTAGAAGGCGCCCTCGACCAGGTTCGTCTTCAGGCCCTGGATGCTGTTGATGCCGTCCGTCACCAGGTGCCGGCGCCGGTCCCAGGCCGAGACCATTTCGCGAATCATGTCCTGCGGGCCATTCAGGGCCGCTGTTCCGCCTGCCTGGGCGAAGGACGTGGCGCAGGTGGTCGCATGGCTGTTCACCACGGCCATCTGGGAGATGAACGCTTTCGGTCCAGCCACGTAGCCAAGCCGCCAGCCGGTCATCGCGTAGGCCTTGGAGAGTCCGTTGAAGGTGAGCGTGCGTTCAACCATTCCCGGGAAGGTCGCCAGGCTGAGGTGTTCGCGACCGTCGTAGACGATCTTCTCGTACATCTCGTCGGTCCACACCATCAGGTCATGTTCGTTGGCGAAGGAGGCGATTGCTTCGGCCTCCTCCCGGGTCATGACGCGGCCGGTCGGATTGTTCGGCGAATTGAGCAGGATCACCCGGGTGTTGGGTGTTACGTGGGCGTCGAGTATCTCGCGGGTGATCCGGAAGTTGTCGTTGGGGTCGAGTCCGACGCGCACGGCCGTGCCGCCCGCCATTTCCACGATCGGCACATACGACACCCAGGCCGGTTCCAGCACCATCACGTCCACACCTGGCTCGACAAATGCCTGCGACGCCAGGAACAGGGCAAACTTGCCGCCTGGCGTGACCAGGATTTCGCCATTGTGATGGGCAACGATCCGGTTGTCCTGCTGCAGCTTGTTGGAGATGGCCTTGCGGAACTCTGGCGTTCCGGCCCCCCCCACATAGTGCGTATCTCCCCCGTTCATGGACGCAATCGCGGCGTCGCGGATGTGTTGTGGGGTAATGAAATCAGGATCGCCGCCGCCAAGGTCGATGACGTCGACACCCTCGGCCCGCAACGCACGGGCCGCTTCGGATACCGCGATGGTGGGAGAGGGCTTTGCATCGCGCACCCGCGTGGCGAAAAAGTCCTGGCTCGATCTCGGCGTGGTCACCAGTCTGTCCTTTCGGAACCGTGAGGTACTGGAATACCCGGCAGGTCCGGGCCAAATCCGCAAACTGCAGGCATTTTATCCGGTTTTCCCGCCAGCGGTGCCGGCATCGGGCAGGTCGGGAACCAAATTCCGATAAAGTGCGTTGAAATTGAAGACGAGTTGGCATCGGTTCAGGGCACGCGCCCGCAATCGTTCACGGTCGTCAGGTCGAACTCCGTGGTACGGTGGCGCAAGTCCAGGCGTGCGGAGTCTGAGGAGAGTTGCACATGGGAGGGGTCCCTGATATGAGGTTCAAGCGCACATCCTGGCGAAACCTGGCCGGAATGCTGGCCGTTTTCGCCATGCTGCTGTCGGTGGCGGCCGTTCCTGCAGGATCGGTGGCGGCGCAGGCAGATGGAAACACCTACACATTTGCGAACGGTCAGGTGCTGGCCTGGGACGGCAATTGGACGCTGGAGCCCGATTCCACGGCACAGGAAGACGGCCTGGAGATGGTCCTCCTCTCGCAGCAGGTGAGCTTCCTGGCCGTGCTCAGTGTTCCGGCGGGGATCGACATGGACGACACCCGGGATGCCTTCCTGGAAGGGTTCCTCGGTTCCGGTGACGACTCGATCACCATTGACCGCGGGTCGTACGGCGCCGTTTCCTATTCGCTCGATACGATCAACTACGACGGCATCGATATGGGCGCGTTCACGCTCTTCCGGTCGGGCCAGAATGGTGGCGACACGTTTGCCTGGGTCTTCGTTTCACTGGTCGATTCGTTCGCGTCCCAGTTTGCCTCGGCCCAGAACGCATTCACGCTGGACGGCAATCCCCCGTTCACTGGCATTGATGGCCAGGGGTTGCAGGATCAGCTCCAGTCGGCGGTCGCAGCCGGCAACGTTCCGGAAGGTGATGGTCAGACAACCCCGGAAGGCGACGACACCGACGACGTGCCGACGCCTGAAGGTGACGACGTCTCGACACCGGATGACACCGGCACCAGTGGCGGCGGTGGGCTGAAGGGCAGCGATACGACTGGCGATGACGGCGTTGAGGCCACGGCCGAAGTCGACGAGCCAACCGCCGAGGCCGATGTGCCGACGGAGGAAGTCGACGAGCCGCCTTCCGGGGACGTTGGGCTGATCGACGACTCGACTTACGTGAGCCCTGCCTATGGTGTGACGGTCGAGTGGGACGCCAATTTCATCCTGGACTCGAGCCGGGACCCCAATCCCTCTGCCGATACCAATGGCATTGAAGTGATCGGATTGGCGTCTCCTATCGACGGAACCCCATATTTCCTCACCGTGACGATGGCGCCAACCACCGTGTCGGCCGCTGACTATGCAACCGTTTGGTCCTCGGATGATTTCCTGGCGGAGAACGCAATCAGCCCTGACGCTGAAATCCTTTTGGTGGAAGGCAACGAGGAAATCGCCGCGGTGGTGATGGTCGACTACCTCGACTCCGGACTGGCGCTCGTCTACTACTACGAGTTCCACGTCGACGCCGATTCAGGCACGCTGGTGATGTATCGGTACAACACCGCCGTGCAGATCGCCGACACCGCGCTGCCACTGGCTCAGCAGGGTGTGAGCGTGGATGGGGAACCCGCCTTGAGCTTCTTCAGCACGGACGAAGTGATGGACGCGCTGGCCGGCATCTAGACCGGTTCACTCCAGAAGCGACAGTAAAGGTCACGGTCAACTGACCGTGACCTCTGCTGTATCCTGGCACTCACCACCAACCAATTGCCAATTTCTTAGCACTCACCCCTTGATGAGTGCTAATCACTGTGATAAATTGACTTGGCACGCGACGCATCCATGTCTTGCTTGATGCGTCGTCAGTATGTTGAGTCGTTTTATGCAGGGCACCATCCCTGTTCGAATGTTTCAGGAGGATCGGGAATCATGTCTGATGTTTCCAATCTCAAGCCGCTCGGTGATCGCCTTGTGGTCCAGCCGGCCGG
>CAZNQC010000003.1:0-7561 GCA_964574825.1 uncultured Sphaerobacteraceae bacterium
GGCAGGCACTCAGGCAAATTGGTCACTTCCGCCGGCCAGTAGTTCATCTGCAGATTGATGTTCAGGTGAAAATCGGCCTGCCAGGCCGGACTCAGCTCCTGGCTCCAGATGCCTTGCAGGTTGGCTGGTTCGTGGCAGCGCCGCGACGAAGAGAACAAAAGGTAGCGTCCGAAATGGAACCAGAGGGCAGTCAGGCCAGGGTCATCGTGCCCGCCCCGGAGCCGTTCCAGCCGCGCGCTGAGCGGCAGCTCCGCCGCATCAGCCGGGGTCGGCAACGACAGCGCGACGCGCTCCATGGCAGGCAGGTGCTCGAAGAGGTGGGCTTCCAGAAGCTGCTCGAAGCGGGTGGGAACAGCGTCCAGATGTGAGGCGATCGCATCCCGGCCATTCATCAGGTGCGATTCGGTCTTGACCGCGATCCCAAGGACGACCGTCATCGATCTGACTCCGGCAAACTCAACCACCGAAGCTTCCGGATCGGGAGCGACAACCTCGCCGCCTTCGGCGAAGACCCGGAACTCCGTGGCGAACGAAATGCCTTCGTCAAACAGGCCGAACAACCCGGCCCGGTTGGCTCGTGACCATGGTGTCATGGTGACTTCGTCGGCGTTGAACCAGGCGTGACGTGGAAACGGGGTGACCGAGCCACCCTGGCCGACGGAGGCGCTGGCAGGGCGGTCGGGGGCTTCATCGGATGTCCGGCGGGAAAGACTGATTCGTCCCGTCAATCCGGATGGGTCGGTCGTCTGGAGGCTGAGTACCAGCGCATTGTGGTCGGCGGAGACGAATGCCAGTCGCCGCCAGACCTGATCGTTTGCCTCCCAGGTCGTCGCGGCCACACCCGTGATCAGGTCGAGTTCCCGCTCGTAGGAATCCAGCGCTTCGTCAGGGGGGATGCCATCAAGGTCGATCCAAAGGTCTCCGACCGGTTGATAGGGCATGATCCGCCGTTCGTGACCACCCAGGATTTCCTCCGCCAGTCGCGCTCCCTCGGCCATGTCTCCGGCAAAGAACGCGTCGCGAATGCGGGGAAGTTGATCTGCCACGTCGGGCGCGGATCGGTCCCGGGTGGTGCCGCGCCAGAGTCGCTCGTGGTTGAGGCCGATGCGCTCGCGATCGATACCGCCGAACACCATGCCTCCGATCTGGCCGTTGCCAATCGGGAACGCGGCGAGCCATTCGGCGGCGGGAGATTCATTCCAGAGACGGGTGGTCGTGGGATCGGCAGACACGGAGAACTCCTGGGCGGCTAGTGGCGTGCATGGCACTCAGTATCCGGGAGGATCTTGCGAGTGTCGATTTTCTGGGCCGCCGGTCACAGTTCAGGGTTGGTGGTGTGGTTGGCGTGCGGGCTTGCGCTCGTCTTGCGGCCGCCCACAACCCTGTCTCCCCAACTCAGAGCACGTATATCTCGCGTCAATCCCTTGACGATCCTTCCGGTCATGCTACGCTTGACCAGTATCCACAAATTCATTGTTGGCAGGGTTGGCGACCACGGTGGTTGCACACGCTGGCAACACCACCGGCCGACGGTCGGCCGGTGAGCGATGTTCCTGAAGCGGGCCTGGATTGTCGTTTCCAGCAATCGCTGCTTCCTACCCGGTGGCACGCTGCTGCAAATGGACATTTGGGTCCAGATCGCTGGTAATCGCCAGGAGGTCAGGATGCGGAATACGCGACGTTCTTCCCGGGTCCCGGTTTTACAATCGAGCATGTCCCGCCGCGGCATGATGCGTGGAGCGGCGGGTGCGGGACTTGGTCTCGCCGGTATCTCCCGGTTTGGCCCAGGCGCATTTGCCCAGGATGAGATTCCACGCCAACCATCGGACGCAACAGTCGATGGCAAGCTGCAGGTGCTCCAGAAGATCGATTTCCACCCGGACCACAACCAGTTCATCAAGGATGAGATCAAGGCCTACGCCGATCTCAACGGGTGGGAAGTCGAAATCAGTGAAGTCGGGAGTCTCAACGCCGGTGAAGTAGCCCAGCGCCTCGTGGCTGGTGTCCAGGCCGGTAACGCACCCGATCTGTACTTCGACAACATTCCGGCCATGCGCCAGTATCAGGACCTCGGTATTCTGGCCGATGTGACTGATCTGACGAACGAGATGATCGAACTCTACGGCGAAACCACGCCGGCCATGATCAACAATGGCAACTTCAACGATGCCTGGTGGGGTGTTCCGTGGTTCACCCGCATTGATGGCTGGTGGTCACGGCGCGATGTCTTCGAGCCAGCGGGCATTGATATGTCGACCCTGACGACGATGGACGAGCGCCGTCAGGCCGCGCTCGACGTGTCGGATCCCGAGAACAACATGTTCGGGTGGGGCGTCACCGTCAACCGATCGACCGATGCGCGCTCCCTGGTGCAGAACACCCTGTTCCACTTTGGCAGCACGCTGCAGGACGAGAGCGGCGACTACGTCACCTTCAACTCGCCCGAGTCGGTAGCCGCGCTTGAGTGGCTGGCTGACACCTATGGCAGCGAGCAATGGGCGCCCATGCTGCCAACCGGATGGGCGGCCTGGACCGACACCGGGAACAACGAAGCGTTCCTGGCCGGCATCCTCGCCCTCACCCAGAACGCCGGAACCATGTACGCCAAGGCGGTATTTGATGAGGTCCCATTCGCTGACCAGATCGACTACCTGCCGAACGCGCTGCGGCTTTCCGACGGCCAGCCGACGGATATGCTCGGCGGCGTGATGCTGCACCCGATTGCAGGATCGAAGAACGTCGAGGCCACGCACGACCTGGTGCGGCATCTGGTCTCGGAGCCCGTTCAACAGCGAATCTGGGAGATTTCCCTCGCCTACGCAGTTCCCGCGTACCTGAATGGTTGGGACGACCCGATCATCACCGAGAATGCCAACGCTTCCCGCGCGAAGTCCGCGACCTACGACAACACCGAGTTCACCGGTCTGCGGTGGCCTGGCCCACCGTCGGTTGCAGTTGATGCCGTCGGCGGCGGATTCGATCAGGTCGACATGGTGGCCGAGGTGCTCCAGGGCCGGTCGGCTACCGAAGTCGTCGAGGACTATCACAACCGGTGGGTCGAGATCTGGCGGGACTACGGTCTACCCGGCGAGTAAGCCTGCCTCGTCCTTGCCAGCACAAGCATGTTCGTGAATAGCGCCCGGGGTGTGAAGCGACACCCCGGGCCCTACCGAGGTTTCCCCAATGGCCGTTGAGTCCGCCGAGCAGAGAACGGTAGCACCAGCCACTGACGTTCCAGCTTCCAGCAGTTTCTGGCGCGTATCAAAGCGCTTCCTGGGCCGGGACTGGCAAGTGGGCTACCTGTTCGTCGCACCCACGGTCATCCTGTTGTTTGGGTTGATCGGCTATCCGTTATTCGATGCGCTTCGCATGAGCTTCTACAACGTCACCGGTGTGACGAATCGCGGGTTCGTGGGGTTTGACAATTACGAGCGCCTCTGGAGCGATGCTCGCTTCCGCGATTCTGTGGCCAACACCATCAAGTTCGCCGTCTACTCGGTGTTCTTCAAGTTTTGGCTTGGGTTGCTGGCAGCCTGCATCCTGAACCGGGCGAACCTCAAGTTCAGCAGCGTCTTTACCGGCCTGGTGCTGTTGCCCTGGATCATTCCGGAGGTGGTGGCCGCGTTGACCTGGCGTGGTCTCTACGACCCGATCTTCGGCGGTCTGAACGTGTTGCTCAAGGAACTTGGCATCATCAACACCGGCATTGTCTGGTTGGGTGATTACAACCTGGCCTTGCCGTCGGTGATCGTGGTCAATGTCTGGAAGGGGATACCCTTCTTTACCATTCTCTTCCTGGCCGGCCTGAAAGCGATCGACAAGGAACTGTACGACGCCGCATCGGTAGACGGCGCCTCGGGCTGGCAGAAATTTCGGGACATCACGTTGCCAGGCTTGCGCTACGTGATCGTGGTTGCCTGTCTGCTGTCGCTGATCTGGACGCTCAACGCCTTCGGTCTCGTCTATCTGATGACAGGCGGCGGCCCCGGCGGCGCGACCAGAATCTTCTCGATCCTTTCGTACGAATATGCGCTTGGCCAGATGCGGTACAGCATGGGTGTGGCGGTTGCCATGGCGATCGTTCCCGCATTGCTGGTGATCATCGTCATCCTCGGTCGCTTCATGCGGGTCGACAATGACCAACCGAATGAGCAGCCAGGGGTCTTTTCCCAGATGATTGCTGGGGTCCTCTGGCCCCTTGGCAAAATTGGCGAACTCGTGGTCTGGATCATGGGCGCGATTGCCTTCCCCTTCGGGTGGGCGGTCACCAGGATTTCCGAACTGTTCCATGACTGGTATGTGCGCGGCGACGATACTCGCGAACCGAAGTACCGGCACCTCACCCGTCGCCTGGGTGATGTATCGGCCTACGTCGTGCTGGGTATCCTGCTGCTGTTCCTGCTCTTCCCCTTCTACTGGGTCATCGTGACCTCGTTCAAGGGATCCGAGCAGATTCGGACCATGCGGTCGCCATTCTGGCCCGATCCGTGGACCTTCGAGCACTACCGATACATGCTGACCCAGTCCGAATTCCCGACCTGGTTCTGGAATACGATTCAGGTGGCGGTGGTCAGTACGTTGATCTCGGTCTTCGTGGCAGCCTTTGGCGCCTATGCCATGGTGCGGCTGAAGTGGCGTGGGGCAGGGTTCGTGCAAACGGCGATCCTGTTCGCCTACCTGATGCCAACCGTGCTGCTCTTCATTCCGCTTTACCAGATCTTCACCAATCTCCGGCTGATCAACACGATCTATGCCCTGATGATTGCCTATCCGACCTTCGGTCTGCCATTCGCCTGCTGGTTGCTGATGGGCTATTATCGCTCGATTCCCAAGGATCTGGAAGACGCCGCGCTGGTGGATGGCGCGAATCACTTCCAGTGCTTTATCAAGATCGTGTTGCCGCTGACATTACCTGCGTTGTTGGCAGTGGCCCTGTTCGCGATCACGAGTTCCTGGAACGAATTCCTGCTGGCGTTCGTGCTGGTGTCTCCGGATTCGCAGCGCACCTTGCCGGTTGGTCTCGGCAACATGGTGATTGGCGATATCTTCCCGTTTGGGCAGATGTTCGCGGCCAGCATCATGACCGCAATTCCGGTGGCAGTGATCTACATGGTGGCGCAGAAGTACATGGTGGCCGGCCTGACGGCAGGTTCCGTGAAGGGGTAACTTGCGCCCGTCACACCGGAAACAGGCATCGAATCCAGCCGGCGATTGGGCCGGCTGGATTCGACCCTTGCCGATCGAGGTGATCCGCTGGTCTTCAGGATTGCAGGTAGATCCGGGCACCGCCCAATGCGGCCATGTCCAGCAACTCTCCCGTGCCGAGTTTCATCGTGTCGTTCGGTGTGGTCCGCAGGTTGACGGCATAGATGCTGCTGCCGAAACGGGCGAGATGGCGTTCCGGCACGGAGTTGGCCGTTGGCTGCAGGATCGCCAGCGATTGGAGACCATCGGGGGTGAGGGGGATCTGGACCACGCCTCGTGTCTCACGGAAGTGCGAGCCGTCGTTTGCCGGACCGGCCTGCAGTATCGTCTGGAGCCCGTGTTGATAGGCAGGAAGATCCTGCACGACCACGGTGAGGCCAACCATGCCCTGGGCACCGTTTGCATGCGTCGTCTGGCCGGGTTCCGTGGGAACGCGCCGCGTTCTGGGCGTGAGGTCCTGCATCAGGAACGGAAAGGCGGTCCCTGGCTCCAGAACCTGGGGCAGGCTCATCCGCCAGCAGGCGATTTCGCCGTCCGGACGTTGGCGGGAGAGATGTGTGGGAAGCGGAAAGGTCATCCCGGCCGCCGCGATGGCGTCGACGTCATGGTCGATGTCGCTGCTGCGCAAGGCAAAGTCAGCGAATCCAGGTCCCCGCCGGACACGATCGGCGAAGTAGTGTGCTGGATCCGGAGGTGACGTAAACGCAAGGAGTTCGAGGTAGGTCCCGTCGGCAAAGCCGATCAGGGCGTTGTGTGTGCTGCCTGCGCGGTGTTGCCCACCGGGCGTGACCGTGAAGCCAGCCGAGACTGCTCCGGCGACGGCAGTGTCGAGTTCCTCCACGAGGATAACGATGTGGTCGATGCCCTCGATCACGGTGGGGTCCCTTGCTCGTGAATCCCAGCCTTGCCATTCACCGTAAAATGGAAGGGTGTCGAATCTGTCCGGTCGACCTTGACAGCATACTCGCATTCCGGACAGAGAGCAGGAATCTCCATGACTCAAGGAAAACAGCTCGAACACCATCGGAGCAGGCGTATGCACCTGGCAGGTCGCCGGTCACCCGGATCCGGACTCCTGTTGAACCGCCGTCACCTGATGGCGGCAGGCGCTGGCGCGGTGCTCGGCGGGTCCGTCCTGATGCGCTCCGGTGCCGTGGCGCAGCGGATGGATCCCTACACGTTCATTACTGCGATGGACGCGACCACGACTGTGGGTCAGCAGGTGGGGCAACCTGCCGATGGCCTGGCGCCGGTTGAATCGTCTGACGGGCATGTCTGGGATGCCTACATTCAGCTGCCGATCAAGGAAGGCCAGGACTTTCACTACACCTGCGAGTTCGATTCGTCCTGGATCATCCTGCAGGCCTACGGGGCACCGATGACACTTGACGAGCAGTTGTCCGTCGTGGGCCATGACCTCTCGATCGAGCCCTGGTGGGAAGAGACGCCGTCCCGGATCTGGGTGTACGGTGGCGACATTGCCGAAATGTACTCCGGCGACTACACCAGCAACATCCTCGCCAGGGCGCGAACCAGCGCTGTCCGCAAGGCGTTCGAGGCAGTTGACCTGACCGTGACCGAAACACCCGACCGAAGTTCGACCGAGGCGGCGTTGCTGAAAGGGCAACCGGTCTACTTCAAGTCGACGGTCGACTTCCTGGACTGGAATCCTGCCACCTGGATCTGCCCGGACGGTGATGAATATCCGGTGGTGCTTACCAACGATCACGCGCTGATCGTGATGGGCTTCAACCAGAGCGATGTCATCATTCGCGACCCGCTGGGACCTACCACCACCAACGAAACGCGACCCTGGCAGTACAGGGTGAGTTGGGAACGGTATCTGCAGGTGATCGCCGCCCAGGGCAACGACGCTATCGCTGTCGGCCCGGCTGGCGTGGCGATCGACACCGATGGAACCGAGGGCGCCCAGTCCTGATCTCCTGCAACTGACCGCCACCTGTCAGCTTGCCGCAGTACCTTCGTCGGCCCGAATACGTCGCTGGATGAAGGTGTAGATGCGTGGCCCCAAGAACAGCACGGCCGCAATGACCAGAATGGTTCCGGAGATTGGCCGGGTGAGGAAGACGCTGGCATCACCCTGGCTGATCTGCATTGCGCGTCGGAACTGCGCTTCCAGTTCGGGACCAAGAATGCAGCCGACGACCGCCGGGCCGACCGGAATGTCGAATCGCCGCATAACGTACCCCACCACGCCGATCACATAGAGCACGATCAGGCCGGTGACGGACTGGCTCTGCGCCCAGGTGCCCAAACCGGCCAGGAGCAGAATTCCACCGTAGAGGAGCGGCCGGGGAATCAGCAGCAACCGCACCCACAGCCCGACCAGGGGCAG
>CAZNQC010000003.1:7661-16670 GCA_964574825.1 uncultured Sphaerobacteraceae bacterium
GAGTAGGAGAGGAAGGTTGGGATTTCGGCCCCACCGGCGGGCAGGCTCCCGATGGGGAAGCCGATGGCCGTGCCGCGCAGCCAGGGTTTCCACGAGCGTCGCCAGTCTTCGCGTGTGAGCCATAGCGAGCCCTTGATTGGCTCAACCTGGGCTTCGTCGTGGCGCATACGGGAGGCTACCCAGAGCGTCTCGCCGACGGCAAAGAGTCCAACGGCCACCGTGACGACATCGACTCCACTCAGCAGGTGCTGGTTGCCGAAGGTGAACCGGGGCTGGCCAGTGAGGGCATCGATTCCGATCAGCCCGAGGGCCAACCCAAAGAAGAGGCTGACAAGACCACGCACCAGGGATGATCCCAGCAGGGCGGTGATGGCGGTGAAGGCCAGTACGATCAGGGCGACGTATTCGGCAGGACCGAAGTTGAGGGCTACGTCGGCCATCACTGGCGCCAGGAAGGTCAATCCCAACGTGGCGATGGTTCCGGCCACGAAAGAGCCGATGGCGGCGGTGGCCAGGGCGGCCGCCCCTCGGCCCCGTTTGGCCATCTTGTTGCCTTCGAGGGCCGTCACAATCGAGGCGGATTCGCCTGGAGTGTTGAGGAGAATTGAGGTGGTGGAGCCGCCATACATGCCGCCATAGTAGATGCCGGCGAACATGATGAAGGCCTGAATCGGTTCAAGGGAATACGTGATCGGCAGCAGCAACGCCACCGTCAGGGCAGGCCCGATCCCGGGCAGCACGCCGACCAGGGTGCCGAGAAAGACGCCGATCAGTGCCCACAGCAGGTTTTCTGGCGTGAGGGCAACGCTGAAGCCTTCGGCCAGACTGGAAAGGGAATTCATTGGTGTCTCACCAATGTCGTTCCTCTCACGCTAGAAGAATCGGTCCAGGAGTCCTGGTGGTAGACGGATGCCGAGCCACTCACTGAACACGAGATAGGTCAGCACCGCGGCCGCCAGGCCAATGACGAGGTCTCGGAGAAAGTGGCGGCTGCCCATCACGATTGCCGAGAGCGTGAACAGCACGGTGCTGGCGATGACGAACCCGGCAGGCTTCATGAGGAAAGCGTAGAGGAGTAGCGTCGCTGCCAGTCCGGCGAGCACACCCCAGTTTGCGGGCAACGTGGGGTCGGCGTCCTCGGCATCGGCTGCCGGAACGGCGGTCTTCCCGATCAGCACTTCGATGGCATACCAGGCACCAACCACGATCAGGCCCCAACCGACAATGGTGGGCACCACGCGGGGACCGACGCTGGTGAATGCCTTGGGCACGCGGATATCCTGGGTCTCGATCAGGATCACGATGCCCATTGCCACCACACAGAGCGCAACGGCCACCTCGGCATATCGCGCCCAGCTTGGGGTGTTCGAGCTGTCTGATGGTGTGCTATTGGTGTCTGGTTCGACCGGGCTGTGGGTCATGACCGTTTCCAGCGTGGGCTGGCAACCGGACTGGCTCGATGGAGTACAGCCCGGTTGCCAGTCAGGGAGGCTAGATCAGACCAAGTTCGGTCAAGGTATCGTTGATAGTGACGATCTGCTCGTCGAGGTAGGTCGCGAACTCCTCACCGGAGAGATAGACGTTCGTCCAACCGTATTGTTCCAGCACTGCAGCCCAGCCTTCGGACTCGTTCAGGGCGTCGAAGGCAGCGACGATGGCGGCTACCGACTCCTCGGAAATATCTGGCGGCGCGACCACGCCGCGCCAATTGGCCAGTTCGAGATCGATATCCTGCTCCTGCAGCGTCGGAATCGAATAGAACGGATCGTCCTCCGTGGCATCTTCGCCACGACCGGAAATGGCGAGGGCTCGAAGTTCCCCGGTTTCGATTTGCCCCGCCCATTCGCCGAGTCCGGATACCCCGGCCGTGGTCTGGCCGCCCATCACGGATGCCAGTGCTTCGCCACCGCCGGAGAATGGCACGTAGTTCACGAGCGTAGGATCGACCCCCAGTTCCTGGGCCATCAGGGCAATCAACAGGTGGTCGGTGCCACCAGCCGAACCTCCGCCCCAGCTGATCGAGGTGGGATCGGCCACGAAGTCGTCCAGCAATGCCTGCAGGGTCTCATAGGGAGAGTCGGCAGGCACCACGATGACTTCGAATTCACCGGTGAGCTGGGCAATGGGAGTGACTGATTCGAGCGTGACGGGTGCGTCGTTCAGGCCAATGCTGCCGATCATCACCAGGCCCATCACCATCAGCATGTTTTCATCGTCGGCATGCTCGTTGACCATTTCGGACAATCCGATGGTGCCACCCGCACCTTCGACGTTGAAGACCTCGACATCGGTCGACACGATACCTTCGTCGGTCAGCACGCGCTGGATTTCACGGGCAGTGGTGTCCCATCCGCCGCCTGGAGCAGCGGGCGCCATGATCTGCAGGGTGCCGGATGGCCACGCCGCATCCTGCGCACCGGCCATTCCGAATCGGAGCAAGGGAGTGGCGGTGGCCAGGGCAGCCGTGGCGGCGATGGTTGTGCGGCGAGTGAGTCGCTTCTGGGTCAGCTCGATCATGTGAGTGGCTCCATTCCATCGAATTCCGTGAGGACGAACCTCCCAGAGTCGTACACGCGGCTGTCGCGACGAGTACGTGGTGCGCTGAACGCGGACCTGCCTTGCGTCGATCGCCAGCATCTGACGTTGCGCAGGGCGTTGGGAGTTTCGAATACCTCAAACAGTGAGAGCATTGTATCAGGTCCGAGTCAAACTGGACGATGGGCAAGAGTTGCCAATGATTCGCAAGGTTCCCTGGCAGGTTTGCCGCTTCGGAGAACGATGCGACCACGGTTGGGCCGTTTTCTCCAATCGTCGTGTCGGTGTTCAACGTCTGGGATAGAGTTGTTTCCTCAGCAGCCCACCATTGGGCCGAAAGGAGACCGATATGCCGTACGACACGCGAAGCGAGCTTCCTGAATCAGTTCAGCACGTGCTGCCTGCTCATGCGCAGGATATTTACAAGGAGGCATTCAACAGCGCGTGGGACGAGTATGACCACGACGAGGAACGAGCCCATCGGGTCGCCTGGGGCGCGGTGAAGCGCTCGTATCACAAGAACGACGACGGAGACTGGGTCAAGGGCGCCAGCGACGACTGATCGCCTGAACCGATTGCCGCACCATCAACAATGCCTCGAAGGTCGACGCTCTTTTCGAGGGTCATTTCGCATTGCGGCTGGTACTCTTGGGGTGGGTATATACGCCCAGTGATTGGTCAGACAGCACGCGGTTGATTGCTGAGACAGAACGACCGTGACCGCTCGGAAGGAGCTCAAACGTGGGATACGATGCACTGCACGACTTGCCGCAGGATGTTCGAAACGTGTTGCCGGAAGACGCGCAGCACGTGTTCAAGGACGCCTACAACGACGCGGAAAAAGAAGTTCACCACGACAACAAGAAGGCATTGGAGATCGCCTGGAGTGCAGTGCGGAAGAAGTTCCATCAGGACGAGAATGGTGTCTGGAAGGACGGCGCGAGCGACGGATAGCGCGACTGCTCAGCCAGGATAGTCGGAGGGGACGTTCATCGAGCGTCCCCTCTTCGCGTCTGTGCTCTATTCGCCGGTGATCCGGGGGCGGCTTCGTTGCTGGCGAATGCTGCGGTTGAGGAGCCGGAACAGCAGCCAGGCCAGCATGATGTTGCTCACCAGTCCGGCGATGGCGGCGATGAAGAGGAAGGCCGCATCGCTGGTTGCAATGTACGTCAGGTCTTCGACGGTGCTGGCGTTCCCAAGCACCAGAATCACCAGGCCACAGATAAACACATTCAACAAGAGGATAAACGTAATCGAGTACCGCTCAGCCCGGGTCATCGCCAGTTCCTCCTGACTTCGTTCGACTGACTGTCCGGCCCTTAACTCTGGCTGTTGACATGCTCCATGGCGACCCGCAACCCGAGTGTCAGCTCATCGGTGGCGGGAATCGTGGGCCAGCGATGCAGGAGCACCGGTGGAGGTGGTGTTTGCCCCGGCTTCACCAATGGCAGCCGCACGATATCGGTCGACTTCTCACCGAATGTCCGCACCGCAACCGCCTTGCGATGCTGAGGCGATCCCCATTCGAGGATGACAGCCGTGCCGTTCGGAATCCGCTGCAGATGGGTTGTCACCGTTTCGGGCCAGCCACTCTTGACCCGATCCACTGCTTCCTGCAACGAGCGCTCGGTGGGCGTCAACTGGTCGAGGGCGATCTTGCCTGGCTTGATGCCGCCGAACAGCCCCCGCTCAAAACCGGGAGGCACATCGGTGAGCCTGGCCCAGCGCGCCTTCATGCCTGGATTGGTGGCCAGCCAGTAGCCCAGCAACAGAGCTCCCGCCTGGATGGCAATGATCACACCGGTCAGCCAGGGCACACCACTGTCATACATCTGTCGCCAGTCGCCGTTCATGCCGGAGACAAGGTCGAGGAGCGGATAGACGATGAAGGCATTGGCGCCGCTGAGGAATGCAAACTGGATGAGCAATTCGTTGATCGAGGCCCGCATTGGGGGGCGCCGAAACAGCACCAGGCCAAACGCGCCGAGGCACAACACCAGGTTCACGAACGATCCGGCTCCAGCGATTAGCGTCTGCTGGACGGCCGTGAACTGGGCCGGGTAATAGGAGACGAATCCGGCGAATCCGTAGAATCCCCAGTCGACAACGTCGCCGCCCATGCTCCAGATGGCGACCGCGTGACCAAATTCGTGCAGGGCAACGGAAACAGGGACCAGAACGAAGAACGCTGCCTCATCGACGATGCTGCGATCCTGCTGGGTGAAATTGGGATCCCAGACCGTGCGCCATGAGCCGACCAGGCGATAGACGACCCGGATGCCGATCACGACGTAGAAGAGGCTCAGGATGGCGAATGGGCCAAAGGACATGAGTGATCCAGCGTGGGGTTGTCGATGGGCAGCAGGCGGATTGGGAGCAGCCGCGCAGGCCGCTCCCAATGACACAGGGCTCTACTCTTCGGTGTGCGGCTGGCGGATGAGCAGCACGGGCACGGTCGATTGGCGGAGGACCTCTTCGGCCACGCTGCCAAGGAACCAGCGTCTCACGCCGGTCCGGCCATGGGAGGCCATCACCAGCATGTCGCCTTCTTCGGTGGTCGAATTGATGGCTGCCGCCGCGTAACCCCGAAGGACCACACCGCTGACCTGGAAGCCTTCGTCCGAAAAGGTCTTGACCTGCTCATCGATATAAGTAGAGGCATCCTGCTCTTCTTCGCTGAGCAGCTCGTCAACGGCGGTGTAGTCAAAGCCCATGCCGATCGAACCGACCCGGTTGATGGCGGTCGGGTCGATGGCCCGTACGAGATGAATTGGCACGTCCAGCCGTTGGGCGAGTTCCCGGGCCGAGACCAAAGCCTCGCTAGCCAGGTCCGAGCCGTCCAGGGGGACGACGATACGCTTGAACATCCTGTCTCGCTTCCCGATGCAGCCGCCCCGCGACACCATGGTCGGCGAGGTTCCTGCCAATGGCCGCGCGATTCGAACCCACGTCCGAACGGTGGCGGCGTCTGCCGTTCCCAATGGTACCGCTGATCCGGGCAGTTGCGATGGAATTTCTGCTCGCCTGTCCAGGCAGCAGCGCCGCGTGTTCCAATGGCAGAAGGTGCGCATCGCTGCCAGAGACGACACCCCAGACCTCGACCTCTGCCAGGCTGAACCAGATCGGGCTCTGTAACCGGACGAAATGCACGCTGGATTCAACCCAGGCGCCTTCCCAGGTCCAGGGCTGGCGTGGGGACCAGACGCCTACGGTCCACCAGGATTCGCCGTCACTGGATGCGAGCACCGTGATCTCGGCTGGAGCGTCGGATGGAGCCGTGAGCCAGCGCACACCTGTCACGTGAGTCGTGGTTCCCAGGTCGAGCGTCAGGCGGCTGCCGGACCAGACCGAGTCGGGCGATCGATCGACCGCGGCCCAGGCACTTGCGCCGTCAGCACCGATGGCGCCGGGTACCGACACGAGCGACGCGGGAAACACGGGATTGGATCCGGCCGGGAGTGAAGGCGCCGGGTTGTCGACGGCGAGTGGTTCTTCATTCACCTCGGAGACGGATTCCCCGGCCACGTCCTCGACGATTGGGGCAGGTTCGGACGCACTGACGTACTGTGAGGCGACATACCCCCACGTTCCAGCGCAGCCGACCTGTTGCCAGCCATCGATCGGTTCGCCCCGGGTCTCGATCCAGGTTCCATGGCCGAGCGTCGTCAGGATCCCGGCCTCAATCGATGGCTCGGCACGGCAGTTGATTTCCTCGCCGGTATCAGATGCGATCCAGCCCGCACCCAGCACAGCCTCCGTGGGGGTTGGTGTTTCCTCGACAATTGTCGCTTCGATGACGGGTTCGGTTGCGGTGGCCGCCGCGACGTCTGTGGCTGCTGGCTCCATCGTGTCGGTTGATGTCTCGAGATCCTGCTCGATCATCGCCTGCCGGGCGACGCTTGCAGGACCAACGACCAGGTAGTCCGCGTGGATGAAGCCGTCGCGGCCGCTGCATTGGACGGGATACCATGCGTTCTGCTGAGCACCCCGGACGACGACGGTCGCACCCTCAGGCAGATTGACGATGATGCCGGTCGAAGTCGAAGGACCCACCCGGCAGCGCACGTTCGCGCCTCCGGTGTTGGCAACGGTACCGGTCATCGCGGGTTGACTCGTGCCCGTGGGACTTGCGGCTGGCGTGGTCACAGGTGCCGTGGCTGTCGGGGTCACCGTGGGCGGCGCGGACGTGATCTGCAGGTACGATCCTGAAGCCCAACCGTCCTGCCCCGCGCAGCGCACGGGGTACCAACCGGCGATTGACGGACCGGTTACTGGCACGGTGGTGCCTTCCAGGAGGGTCGTGATCTGGTTTCCGGCAGTCGATGGTGCCGTTCGGCAACGAAGCCCGAGACCGCCGGTGCCGACCACCCTGGCCGAACCGGTTGGAGCTGGTGTTACCGACGCGGTGGCCGGAGTCGTTGCGGTCGCGGTGGCTGTCGACGTGACGGTGGCCGTTGTGGTTGGTGTCGTCGTGGGAGTTGCGGTGGGCGTGGGACTTGCCGGCGTGCCAGGAGGCACGGTTACGCGGAGGTAACTGGCCGATGCCCAGCCTTCCTGACCGGCACACGACACGGGATACCAGCCAGCGGTAGCAGGTCCGCGCAGCGTCACGGTCAGCCCTTCGGCGAGGTTGCCGATCTGGCTCGCGCCGGTGGATGGCCCGGTCCGGCAACGAAGGCCGAGTCCGCCGGTGCCACTCACCACGGCACGACCTTCCGGATTGGGCGTTGACGTCGGTGTTGGCGGATTGGTCGCGGTTGGAGTAGCCGTCGGTGTTTCCGTTGGGGGAATGCTGGTAGGCGTGGCGGACGGGGTGCCATCCTCGGTTGTGGCGGTCGGTGAACCCGCGCCAGGGCTTCCATCTGGCTCCGTCGGCGAGGCTGGGGCGGTCGGTGATGCCTCGGACGTTGATGTTGGGCTCGCTGGAGAGGTCGGCGTTGGCGTGGGGAGCGTGTAGGACAGGTAGTCAGTGGACGCCCAGCCATCCTGTCCGTTGCAGGAAATTGGCAGCCAACCGGCTACCGGTAGTCCACGGACGGCAACGCGAGAGTTCTCGGCCAGTGTCGTGATGACTCCGGCACCCGTCGAGGGGCCAGTGCGGCAGCGCAGACCAACTCCGCCCGTGTTCACAACCTGGGCCTGGGCGCCGCTGACCGGCGTCACCGTCATGGTTGACGTCACCGGAGGATAGGGCAGGGGCGTTGTCGATGGCACCGGCAGCGGATACATCGTGCCGCCGCGCTGGTTGAGCTGGTGACCGCAGGCCTGGGCCTCGGCGGCAGGATCGCCGCCCGTCTGCCAAAGCATGTGAACGTAGATCCGAGAACCAATGGTATCGGGAGAGGTCAGCTTCAGGTTTCGCCAGGTGCCGTCGGCCAGGTCGATGGCGGCACGGTTCCCGACCGCTCGCGGTCCGCGATTGGCCAGCTGGTGGGTGTTGTCCATCCCGATCCCGTTGCTGGCGATGCCATAGCCAACATTCAGGCCATTCCGGGCGGCATCTGCCCCGGTGTAGCCCTGGGGCAGGATCTGGGGATTGGTGGCGAGGCTGTTGAGGTGCCGCACATCGGTTGGATTCCACCAGTCATCGACGGTGAACCAGGGGCCAATGTCCTTGATGGGCTCCACCCGGCAGAGATTGGTGACGGGATTGACTACCTTGACATAGCAGCGAGAGCCGCAGTTGGTCATGTTGCCGCGCGTGGCGCCGCGAGGACAACTCTGTGGGGTACAGGAGGGGAGGGCGACAAAGAAATCGTTCTCCACGATCTGGTGACCCGACGAGGTCCAGCCACCGACCAGTCCCTCGCGTGTCGCGTAGACGTAGTAGATTCCTTCGGCGACCTTGCTGGTTGGCATGCCAGCCTGCGCGGCAGTTTCGGGCACAAAACCTGGCCCGAGGGCAGAGCCGAGCATGCCGAGAATCGTGAGTACGATAAGGTAGCCGTTCCATTTCGACTCGAGTCGACGCATGGAGCTTTTCCTGGGGGCGAGCCTCCCGCGGCAAGCAGGGAGCCTTCGCTTCGGTCGTCGGCCTGATCTTCGATTGGGTCCCGTGAATCCGTTGACGTCGATGATACGGTGCAAACGAGTTGATGGCTAGCAACAGCGATTGCGCAGCCTGCATGCCACGAGGAGGACCAGGATGTCGGAAGAACAACGAGCCAATGGAACGGTAGAGCGGCAGGGGCCGATTCTGCTGGCCGAACTCACCTCCCCGGGTTTTGCCGCCGCGATGCAGTCGGTAGAGGCGGTGCTGGTTCCGGTTGGCGCGCACGAGCAGCACGGTCCGGCATTGCCAGTCTCGACTGACACGCTTTCGGCCCAGGTGCTATCGGCCCTGGTGGGGACACTGCTGGCGCCGCGGGTGGCCGTCGCGCCCGCCATTCCGTGGGGCGTATCCTGGCATCACATGGGCTTCCCGGGCACGATCACGCTCCAGGAAGAGACCCTGATTTCGATCGTGCTCGATGT
>CAZNQC010000003.1:16770-47442 GCA_964574825.1 uncultured Sphaerobacteraceae bacterium
GCACTCGGCGAGCGCCAGGTGTCCGAGCAGGTTCGTCGTTCCCAGACCCTTGTCCGGGCGGCTGGTGGGGTCCTTCCGGTTCGCCAGGACGTGACCAGTGCCTCCGGGGCGACCGGTGATTCCACCAACGCCACACCCGAAGCTGGTGCAACGATTCTTGGTGAAGCCGCCAACAACCTGCGGGCCATCATCGAGAACCTGCTGGAACTGGATCTTGCCGAGCTTCGTGTTCCTGCCTGAATGCTGGGCAGCGTGAAGCCTGCGCAAGAACGGGACGATGCGCACTTGAGCCCGGAAGGTCAGTGGTCGTCGCCCGACGGCAACGCCCGGCGATAGACTAGAATATCGCTAGCTCTTCATAATCATGGTATTTACCATGTCAGCGGAGCGTACTCGACGCGTCGACTCAGCCCAGCGCGCCCCTTCCTCCCGCACCACAGGATGCCGGCGCGACGGAGAACCTGCATGCCATCTGGCGACAACCGGAATCCACGCCAGCAGCCCCCTTCCTCGCGGCAGGGCCAGTCCAGCAGTGGGACGAAACCAGGTGAGGGTCCTTCATCTGCACCGTCCGGCAGCGATCAGGATGTCGACTTTGGGTCGTACGTCTCATCAACGGTTCGCTCGTCGGCCGAATTGTTCGGCGCCTCGGGTCGATCGAGCCGATCGCGACGCAGTTCATCTCGCCAGCAGGACCCTGTAGATGAGGGCGCCCTGGAAACTCCGGCCGACGCCTCATCCCGTGCCGCTACCTCCAGTACGTATGCCGGGGAGACGCCACGCTCAAGTCGACGGTGGCGAGACACCGTGCAGGACGACGATGACATCGCGTACGTCGATGAGGCCGATGATGCCCCGGTAGCGGCCGCGGCTGGTGGCGGAGGCATGCTCGCGTCGATCAACGATCGCTTTCCCTGGGCCTTTGGCGATGATGGTCGTCCGACCCTGCCGGCGCTGGGCGGGATCGCGGCGCTGGCCCTCCTGATCCTGCTTGCCATCTGGATCGCCGTCCAATGGGGAGGGGGTGATTCGGGTGGAAACGCCACCGAAACGCCGGAAATGGTGATCGGCGCACCGACCGAGAATGGTGCAACCGAGGATGCGGACGAGTCGACCCCCTCTGGATTCCAGCCAATCCCCACGCAGCAGACCGATTCCGACGTGACACCCACGCCGCAGCGTGGCGGTGACAACCAGCGCAATCGCGATCCCAGCGAAACACCGGAAGCTGATGGGAGCGATCCACTTGCCAACATCACCCTTGGTCCCGTGGCGGAATCCTGTCCGGAGCGATGCCTTGTCCGGTTCTCGGCCGGGGGTAACGCGGAACAGCTCATACACGAGGCCCAAACCCGGGCCTCGTTTGCTGCCGACGGGTACTACTGGGTCATTGCCGAACCGAACGGCATTGCCTGGATCGAACAGCATGCCGACACCACATTGGTCAGCACCTCCTCGGACACACTGCATCTCTACGTGACGCGGATTCCGGCAGACGTTTCCAGTGACGATCGGGTGGCGTCGTTCGGCACCATCCTCGATGCGGCGGGTGACTGGCGGCTGGTGGAGGTCGGATCGGTTCCGGCCAATGTGCGGCCGCTGACCGATTGGGGCTACGAAGTCTCCAAGGTTGCGCCGGCTCCGCCCGACGAGATTGTCGTGGCCGAGGAGCCGACCGACATCTCAACCATCGAGATCGGCTCCCTGATCGATGACGTCTCCGAGAGCAATATCGAGGCATCGATGGTGGACCTGATCGGCATGGGATCCTCCGACGGGTCAGGCATTGGTACGCGGTACTACACCACCGCTGCCAACATGCGGGCCGCCGAATATCTCTACCAGAAGCTCGAATCGTATGGGCTCGAGGTGTGGTATGAGGACTTCCTGACCTGGGAGGGGTACCTTGTCGTCAATGTGATTGGCGAAATTCCGGGGGCAGACTCGTCCTCGATCTATGGCGTCATGGCCCATTTTGACACGATTGCGGACGACACCAACGTCTCACCCGGCGCCGATGACAATTCCACCGGCGTTGCCGCCTCCCTGGAAATCGCGCGCATTCTCTCCGACTACGAATTGCAGCATCCCGTGCGGATCATCTTCGTCAATGTGGAAGAGGTCGGCATCGTGGGGAGCCAGGAGTTCGCGAAGAACGCCAAAGCCAACGGGATTCCGTATGAAGGAGTGTTCAATCTCGATTCGATTGGCGCCCAACGGCAGTACACCTACGTCGTGCTCAATGGCGATGCCACCACGATGTGGATGATCGACCTCTACAAGCGACTGAACGAAACCTACGGCCTGAATCAGACGATCAATGCGATGACCAACGATGCCATCGTGGCGGACGACAACCGGTTGCGCGAGCAGGGTTTCGATTCCATCATGATTGGGCGCGAACTCTACGGGCAGAGTCCGTATCACCATACCTCCAGCGATACGATAGAGACTGTCTCCATCCCCAGCGTGGCCAAGGCGGGCGCATTGACCCTGCTCTGTCTCGCCTCCCTCGCCCAGGGCTGAGCGAACTCTGTCATGACGGTGGCCCACTGAGGTCAGACCATCGCGCAGAAATGCAGTCTGATTCAGGAGAGCTCGGTGCGCAGGTTGGCCTTAAGCTGCTCCACCAGTTTCCGGACGTCCTGGGACTTTTTGCGATCGATCACCAGCAGGGCATCCTCGGTGTCGACCACGATGATGTTGTCGAGGCCCAGCATCGCCACCATCCGACCGGTCTCTGACCAGACGACGGAGTTGGTCGTCTCGATGCGCAACAGGTCGCCCTTGACCGAGTTGCCGAGGGCATCCTGCTCGATCAGCTCACCGAGTCCGTGCCAGTCCCCCACATCGGACCAGCCCAGTTCGGCGGGGACAACCGCCACGCGTTCGGCCAGTTCCATCACTCCGGTGTCGATGGTGATGTTGGGCAGGATAGGCCAGGTTTCCATCAGGATGCGCTCGGAGCGCGGCTGCTCCCAGTTTCGGGCAATGTGTTGCACGCCCTCGTGAATGTCTGGTTGCAGGCGCTTCAGTTCCGCCAGCAGCGTATCTACCCGCCAGACGAACATGCCGGCGTTCCACAGGTAAGTGCCGGCCGCCAGATAGGCCTCGGCCGTGGCCAGGTCCGGTTTCTCAATGAAACGGGCGGCCTCGAAGGCCGTTCCCTCCGGCGTCTCGACCACGACGCGGTCCGTTCGCTCGATGTAGCCGTAGCCAGTTTCCGGGCGGGTCGGCTCGATGCCGATCGTGACCAACCGGCGAGACCGGGCTGCCGCGATGGCCGTGCGCACCGCGGAATTGAACGCTTCCAGGTTCGCGACATCATGGTCGGCTGCGAAGCTGCCCATGATGGCGTGGGGATCGCGCGCCGCAATGATCGCCGTGGCGAGCGCAAGCGCCGGCCCGGTGCCGTTCGGGGCCGGTTCCACAATGATGTTGGCCGAGGGCAACTCCGGGAGTTGCCGGGCAATGGCTGCAACGTGGGCTGGTCCGCAAACGATGAGGATGCGCTCGGGCTCGGTCAGCGCGCAGAGGCGATCGAAGGTCTGCTGCAGGAGCGATCTGGCGCCGAGCAGGGGCAACAGGAACTTGGGTCGCGCCGAGCGGCTCAGGGGCCAGAGGCGGGAACCCGATCCGCCCGCTGGGATGACTGCCCAGAATGAGCGTTTGCTCTGCCGTGTGGAACTCACCATCTCGACCTCGATCCTTCCTGATTTGTTGCATCGCCCGTTGCCGGAAGCATACCCAATGGCGCCAGATCCGGGCAGTGGCGATCGTGACCGGGTAGCATTCAGGTGCAGATTCATGCTGCTCGCCTTGCGGTTTGACGTTCTATCAGGTGAGGAATCCATGTCCCAGGTCTCCATCGTGTCGCCGCGTCTTGACTCCAAGCCCTGGGGCGGTCGCCGGTTGACCAGGTTCGGGCTCGAGCTGCCGGATGGCCCGATCGGTGAAGCGCTGGTCACAGCCGGCGATGCCGTCGTTACCCAGGGCTTTGGCACCGGTCAAACCCTCGATGACCTGGTGCGGGTCGATCCGGCTGGCCGGGCAGGAGCGCTTGGCCTGGCAGCCGTCAGCGGCAAGCCGATCTTTCCCCTGCTGGTCAAACTGATCGACGCCAGCGAGAACCTCTCGATTCAGGTCCACCCGGATGACGTCGCCGCGCCGCTCGACAAGCTGGGCAAGACCGAAGCCTGGTACGTGTTGGACGCCGAAGCGGGGGCTGGACTCTACGTGGGTCTGGCCGATGGCACCTCGATGGAAGAGTTCCAGGCGAGTGCGGCGCTGCTCGATGGCTCGTCCTCGGGGTTGATGCGGTTCGCACCGGCATCGCCCGGCGAAACGCTGCTCATCCCGGCCGGAACCATTCACGCGCTGGGCGCCGGGGTTATCGTCTACGAGATTCAGCAACCGTCCGATGTCACCTATCGGCTGGACGACTGGGGGCGGGTCGACGCCGCCGGGAACCCCCGCGAAATGCATCTCGAACCCGGTTTTGCCGTGTCGCGGCCCGAACTCCGACCTGCGTTCATCGATCCGGTTCGCATTCCCGGCGACGCCGGGGTGACATCGCTGCTGGTCGCCTGCCGGTACTTCGCGCTGGCTCGACTGGATTTGGCAGCCGGCGACCGGTTGTCCGTGGGGTGGCCGGCGAGTGCCGCGGTCGTCACGCTGCTGAACGGAGATGCCATCATCGGTGGCCAGTCACTGGCTGCTGGTCAGTCGGCAGTCGTCTGGGCGGGCGATGGGGCGGAGGTTGAGGCCGGGAATGACGTCACGGCCCTGGTGGCCTGGGTGCCGGATCTCGAACAGGACATCGTGATGCCGGCTCGCGAGGTTGGAGTGCCTGCGGAGGCAATCCTGGCACTGGCTGGCGATACGCCGGATCTTGCTAGATTCCGAGTCGACTCTTGATCCAGCCCCATGGTTGGGCCTGGGCGACATGCAGCAGGTATTCCTGCGCCAGCTTTGGAATGTAGAGCACCAGCAGCCAGGTCAGGCATCGCTTCCAGGTGTTGAGTTTCACCTGGGGGAAGAAGCGCCAGATCACCAATACGAAGATGAACCAGTTCTCGAAGAGATTCGGGAAGATGAAGAGAAGTGGTCGCCAGCCGATCAGTTCGAACAAGCCAACGCCGATGACGCGGTAGAAAAAGAGGAACTGAGCGATACGCTGCGGGATCCACTCGTCCCAGGTTCTGGTGGTCCAGGCGGCGATCGACAGGTAATAGATATCAAGGACCTTGTCGATGCTGTGATAGTGGTCCCCCATGCCGCCCGGCCCAAAGAGTTCGACGATCACGACATCCAAACCGTCGAGCAACATGGCGGCCACGGTGCCAAAGAGCGGTCGCTTGAAGATGATGAGCGGGATGAGGATCCTGAGCCCGATCACCACCAGTTGACCGGTCGTCACTGGGGATCCTCGCTCTCACGGAGAGATGGGGATGCCGAAGTGCCGGTTGTGGGGAGTGGGTCGGCAGCCAGTGCAAGGTAGCGATTGACACTGGCCCGGTTGCGCGGATCATCGACCAGCCCGAGCAAGGCCAGGAGCTGTTGCTGGTCGGCTCCGGCCCGGGCCCGCTCAACCGCGAAGGTGGTGCGCAGTGTTTGCGGGGTGACATCCCGCTCGATTCCGGCCGAACGCCTTACCCGCTCCACCATGCCATTGATTGCTGGAGGACCGATCGGGAAGAGGACGTCACCAGGGTGGCGTGCTTCGAGGTAGCGTTCGTAGATGGTGGCAAAATCGGCGTCCGCGGCCAGATGGCGATCTTTCGACTGCTTGGCGAGTTGTTCGTAGACGACGTAGACGACCGGTGCCTCGGGCTGGGACCGGTCGATGTGATCGCGCTTGAGGTCCAGGAGTTCTCCCCGAGTGAGTCCGAGGCGCAACATGCACCAGATCGCCAGCAGGCTCCACGGCTCGTCTCGTTCGGCGGCTGCCAGCAATGCTTCCTGTTCGCCTGCAAACAACGGCACTGGCATCCGCAACGAGATCGAGTGCGGATAGTAGCCTTCCGTTGGGTCGAACTTGACGACGCGCGCCTCTTCAATGAGGTAACGGTAGAACTGGCGGACAGAGGTCAAGCGTCGCTTGCGGGTGGATTTGCTGGACGCATCGCCCAGAAAGCGGGCGATGTCGGTGCGTTCGATCCGGTTGATGGGAATCGAGCCAATCAAGCCCTCCAGCACTTGCAGGTCGTACGAATACGCCTCGATGGTGTTCGGGGGGCGACGACCTGCGTCAAGGTGACGCCGAAATGCCGTGCGCGCCAGTTCCAGGCTGGAATGACTCGTGAGCGCAGGAAGTGCCCCAATCTCCGGCGACTTCGATCCCGTGTCGGTCAGCGTGAACAGCGCCATCTGTTCGGCGCCACCACGATCGACTTCCGATTCGAGCTCTTGCAGATTCGGTGATTCTGGAGTGGGTGCTTCGCGCTCGGCAGAAGTGACGCCGTCCCGACCGCGGAAGCGGGATCGGCCCTGTTCGTTCGACTCTCCGGTCATCTGGAACCACCTTCTACTGCGCAGATCTTGTCGGCGACTATGGCCACCGCAACGAATCATGTCAAGCCGAGCCGCTTTTTGGACGCAACGACAGCGATGCGGCAATGAAGGGCCCTGGTTTGCAGTGAACCCGGGGCGCAGGCGTGTCCGTGGCGCGGTTGTTTCCTGTATCGGGGATGGGACACGGCGATTGAGTCCGTTTCGAAGGATAGACGTACTCGTTGGCTCGATCTCCGAAGCCGCACCATGATCTCGACGAGGGCTGGCGGAACCTGCCGCAGGGCACCGAAAGGACGCACGATGGCAGGTGCGGTGGGGCGCCCTGATAAGTTCCGATATGCTGAAATGTTTGTGACGCCTCGAACAAGAATAGAGTGTTCGTTCACTCGTCCTGATCCACGGTCGCTATGCTAGTATCGTGATGACATCATCACTTTGGGACGGAGCAACAACGATGCTACCGTCGATCCCGGTGTCAGGTGCCGCGCCCATGATTCTTCAACTTCATACCAGCCGGGCGCACGCGGGAAGGAAAGATTCGGTCCATGGGTGAACTCGTCGTTGGCCGCCCAGCGTTGCAAGTAAAGTCGGCGGTTTCAGTGCCGCTCGACATGGTATCGGTCATGTCGCTGCTCTACCGGGCAGTTCCCGGCAGCGGCCTCGATCGCTGGCTCATCGCCGCCCGGCGACAACTGCCCTACGAACTGCAGGAAGACCTCGATCTGCTTCATGGGTTCTCGGGTCGTCTTCTCTACTACATGGAAGAACCGATCATGCGGTTCGACCCGCTACGGGAAGACCGCGTCGGAGCGTCAATCGACGACCTGCTCTGGTTCCTTGGTGAACTGGATGCCGACGAGTTCCGGCAGATGGCGATTCGCGCTCTCGACCGAGTTCACCAGGATCTGGGAACCGGTCTCGCCGCGCCCGGCCTAGATGAAGAGGCCGCCTGGTATCGCTACGTTGAACCGGGTCTCACCACCGCCAGCGCGGACGAGGTCGTCGCCCTCATTCGTGATCCGGAAATGCTCAAGGATCGGACAAAGCGCCTCATCCGGGGCGTTTGGGACACGGTCTACCGCGAAGAGTACGAGCTTCGCCGGCCAGAGCTTGAGGAAGCCGAACGTGTGGCCCGGATCGAAGCCGGGCGCGGATTTGGGATGGCCTTTGCGGAGTTGACGGGGAATCGCTTGCCGTCGACGCTCGCGGCAGGGTTGAACCAGGTCGCCAGCGTGACATTCTGCCCATCCGCCCACATAGGCGCCTTCGTGAGCTACATCAGCTATCCACCTGACCTGGTTGTGTTCTTCTCGGCCCAACATGCGATCGGCACGGCGGTACCCGAGAGTGACGTCGAAATCGGTCGCCCGGCCGCCATCGGCATGGAGACTGCCGGCACGGTTCCGGAGCTCTCCGGCGATGAGTTGCTGGAAATGCTCAGGGCGTTGGGTGATGCCAATCGCCTCCGGATCATCGATCTGCTTTCCAGCGGCCAGCTTTACGCGCAGGAGATCGTTGGGCGGCTCGGCATTGCCCAGTCTGCCGTCTCGCGGCACCTGTCCCAACTGGAGCGTGCGGGCCTGATCCAGGTCGAACCACGGCGCGGGATGAAGTACTACGCGATCAACCGTGACCGGGTCGCTGCGATGGCGGAAACGCTTCGGGCCCGGGTGGGATAAAGCGTGACAACTGGGCGAACTAGCCAAAAGTCGTGCAATTCGTCACAAAGACCCTTCAGGGGGTAGACAACACCATATCGCGATGCTACGATAGTCGCAGACGACTCAGGAATAGAGACGTACGGCGCTGAAAACGCGTTGGCACTTTGACAATCAAACCGATTGGCTCGCCGCTCTTCCGAATCAGTTATCGGAATTGACGACGCAGGGCCACCAGGAATGCAATGCAGCATCCGACGTTCGATCTCATTGGCATTGCAGTCCGCAGTAACGTTGCCGCCTCGGGCGAAGCTAGCCGGTCGCCTGGCACATCACAATCCTCATCTTCCCCACAATAGTGTGCTGACACCTGAGGGAAACGACGGATGTTGGTACCACTTCACAACCCTCCTCTCCGAAGCCTGACCAGTCGATCGCGGTCAAGCTGGTATCCCTCGGCAGCGATCGAACAGAAATCAACGCCCGGTGCGCAAGCACCGGGCGTTTCTGTGTTCAGGACCTGGAGAGCTCCGCAGGATTCACCGGGTTGAGGTCAAGGAATCTACCATAAGCCGCGGACCCGACTACCATCGTCTCCGAATTCCGATTGGGTTCAGCGCACCACGTCACTGGCCGCAACGCGAAGCGCGCTGATCGGTGGCGTGATTGGCTTGGATGGACCTTGGCAACGACGGGGGAGGGCGAGGCGCCATAAATCGGCGCAGGATCACCCCTGGGGACGAAGAACTATGCTCGAGGAATCTGGACTACCGAACGGCCGTGGACGACGTGGCAGTCTCCGGCGCGACCCGCGAGGTCTGCAGGATCCGGATCTCCAGGGCAGCGGCGTCATGGTAGCGGCCATGATCCTCGTATGCCTCGATTGCGGCGAACATGCCCCGGCGCGGCAGGTCCCAGAAGCCGGATACGTCGGCAGGGTCGAAGCGAGGATCGGCTGCGATGGCGGTGTGGAATGCACTGCGCGCTTCGTTGAAGCGGTGCTGGGCCGCCAGCCTGAGCGCACGCCGGCAGGCACTCAATGAGCGATGCCGCGCGAAGTCGATTGGTTCTGCTGCCTGACTGGTGGTGATGGCAGATGGTTCGACCGCTGGCATGGTCGGCTCGATGCTTCCGAACGAAGCATCGGGTTGGGCGCGATGACGAAACGGGGATGCGAACCAGCGACAGAGACGCTCAATCGCGGCATCACTCCGATCACTCATATCCCGCATCGCCAAATCGGTCACCATCATCGTTCAGGCTCCCCACGCCTTCGATTTTCCCCAATGCGTGTCATTTCCGGCACAGGCAGTCCCGCAGGCAAGGTCGCGCCTTTGCGACTTTGCCAGTGCAACCGTCGTCACCAGACTTCGATGCCCCACACATCATGTAGTCAGCGACTGTGACTTGATGACACAGTTCTCTGATCTGGACTGTAGCACAGCAGGCGTACGTACACAAGTGGGAATGACTCGAAGTACCTGTTCAGCGATGAGGGTGCGAACGTCCGTCAGTGCTCGATCGACGTCCGTAGGGCCCAGCCTTTCGAGCTCGGGCGTTCGTGTCACGCGGCCAGCTAACCAGCTGCCGGATGTCAGGATGCGAACCAACGATCACAATTGGAAGCATCGCTCATCACGGAGCGATCGAAGGATTGGAATCAACCACGCGTGACCGCAGCACATCAATTCGACGACATTCAGGACGATATCAGTCCGCACACCCTCGATCTGGTCGCCAGCCTGATCCGCTCGAGCGAACGCCTCGTGGTGTTTACCGGCGCCGGAATCAGCACCGAGTCCGGCATTCCAGACTACCGGGGTCCCAACGGAGTCTGGGCCCGCCAGGCGATTCCACACATCGACAGCATCCGGACTGATGACGACTCGCGCATCGAGCATTGGCAGGACCGGCGCCAGCGGTATCCGGAGATGCTTGCCCGCGAGCCCAATGCCGGCCACCGCGCCATCGCCGATCTGGAGGCGATGGGCTACCTCCTGGCCATCATCACCCAGAACATCGATGGTCTGCACCAGAAGGCGGGCAACGATCCAGAGCGAGTGATTGAGCTGCATGGCTCCACGCACACCTTGCGCTGCCTCAGTTGTGGCCGCCAGTGGGATGGCCGTGACATCCAGCGCCGCCTCGAAGCGGGGGAGGTTGACCCACGATGTGAGGTCTGTGGCGGCATCCTTCGCACCGGCACGATCCTGTTCGGAGAGGCGCTCCCCGAACAGGCGCTCCGGACAGCGACGGCCGTTTCCCGCGCCACCGACCTGATGCTCGTGGTCGGGAGTTCACTGGTGGTCAACCCGGCCGCCCGGCTGCCCGTCATTGCCCGCGAACGTGGCGCGCGGCTCGTGATCATCAACCAGTCGGCGACCCCGCTGGATGACCTGGCCGACGTGCGAATCCATGGCGGCGCCGGTGAAGCCCTGTCCGGTATTGTCTCCCGTGTTCGAGCAGATGAAGGAGAAGCGTTCGATGTCTGAGGCGACGAACTTGCCGCTCAACCTCCGGCCAGACGTCAACGATCACAATTGCTTTGGCTGTGGCAAGCTCAACGACCATGGTCTCCACCTCGAACTCTTTGCCGATCCGGAGAGCGACGGTGTCGTGAGCCGGTTCGTGCCTTCGCGGTACGTCGAGGGCTACACCGGCATGGTCCATGGTGGCATCATCTCCGCCATGCTCGACGAGGTCATGGCCTGGTCGCTCTACCGGCTCGGCGTGTGGGCTGTTACCGGAGAACTGACGACGCGCTATCGCAAGCCTCTGGTAGTGGGCGAGCCGGTGGTTGCCCGTGGTTGGATGGTGCAGGACCGCGGGCGCATGATCGATGTTCGGGGCGAGATCCGGCGCGAGGAAGACGGCGTGTTGCTGGCCGACGGCACGGCAAAGTTCGTGCGCGTCCCTGCTTCCCAGGCGGCGGCATGGCAGGAACGATACGGTGGGATCGCCCGGCAGGAGGTCGACTGATGAATGTCTATCTGGGTGGGCCAATGTTCGTGGCGGCCGAGGTTCGCTACAACCTGTGGTTGGCGGCCGAACTGCGGAAGCACGGTTTCGCAGTCTACTGCCCGAACGAGAGTGAACCGATCAACGACAAGACTCGGACCGATATCACCGCCCGCAAGATCTATGACGCCGACATCGAGGCATTGGAGTGGGCGCACGTCTACGTGATGCAGGTCAGCGAGGATTCGGGTACCAACTGGGAGGCCGGATACATGGACTGCCTCAGCAGCCGGGTCGATCCAACTCGCTGGCTGGGCGTGCTCGGTCTCGCCACCGATATCCGGCTCCAGCAGCAACCGCATCCGGACCGCACTGGCGTCGACAATCAGGCCCTGCACATCAACGCCTTTGTGATTGGTGGCCTGCAGCATTCGCTCGGAATCGTCCACACCGAAGACGACCTGATCGCAGAACTCAAAGCCATCCGGACCCGGTTTGAGAGTGCTTCCGGCTAGTCTTGATCGTCGTGCATCACGGCCTCGGCGCCTTGCTGCGCGCTCGTGACCAGCAGGTTGAGGGCATTCAGCAAGTTGCCGATTGAATTGTCGTCGAGCAGGTAGAGTGCCAGTTCCGTTTCGTCCGAGGTGAATGCCAGCAGGTCGTCGGTGGCGCCGCCAGCTGCCTCGATCGACTGAATGGCCTTGAGCCAGTCGGTCGCCTGCTGGTTCGCCTGCTTGAGCGATGCCAGCAGTTCCTGGGCCAGTTCGGATCGGATCCTTGCGGCATCGTCCACCGGCAGCAGGTCGGCAGGCGTTGCTTCCAGGTCGGCGGTTGCCGGCCCCTCACCCGTCAGTGCCCGGTAGGTGCCCGGTGTCGTCGCCAGAATGAAGCCATACGTCTCATCGTCCGCGTGAGCAACTGCACGAGGACCTGGCGTGGAGCGTTGCGCGGCCTGTTGCAGAGTCGCGAGGCCGTTCTCGAACAATTCCTTCCCCGTGTGTCCGTCGCCGCCGCGTTCGTTCAACACGTAGGCGTAGACGAGGAAGGCCGCAGGTCCCACCGAGGAGTCGAGTTGGATGGTGTAAATGGAGGCGTTGGCGTCGCGTTTGATCGCTGAGAGGTCCTGCTCCAGCATGTCGGCGTCGGCGATGTCCAGCACTTCGCCGAGGAACGTTGCCGCCACCGAGCGCATCGGGTCGAACGCGGAATCGAGCGGTGTGTCGTTGTCGAACTCATCTGACATGTGGATAACCCCGATGTTGCCAGGCCATTGCAGACATGCTTCGCGCTGACTCACCATGACATGACGAGTAGCAATCGCGATGTGCAGAATACCAGTGAAACAGCATACTCGGCAGAATGCCATCAGTTACGGAGAAGGACCCATGACCCTGGAACTCGACCAGACGCTCATCGATCGCATGCTGGACGAGGCCCGGCTGGCCGCCGCCCATGCCTACGCACCGTATTCCAACTTTCCGGTTGGTGCCTGCATTCTCACCGCCGAGGGCGACCTTGTCCGCGGGGCCAACATCGAGAACGCGTCCTATCCGCTCTCGATCTGTGCCGAGCGGGTTGCCATCAATACCGCCGCCGCCAACGGTGTGCGCACGGTTGTCGCCGTCGCAGTGACCGCGCCGCGCGCCTTTCGGGCCTCGCCGTGTGGAGGCTGTCGCCAGGTGCTGAACGAGTTCAAACCGTCCGCGGGAACAATGGCCGTCATCCTGGACGGCGTCGATGGTCCGGTCGTGACGACCCTTGATGCATTGCTGCCGGATGCCTTCGGACCGCGCGATCTGGACGCCACCGCGCAATAATCGGAGGATGACCGGAACCGGCGGTTTGGTCATTGAGTTAGCGCAGGAAGTTCCGTACACCGGAACAAGACGTCCGTGGAGCGCAGGCGCGGTTCACGGTCTACAAGAGCAGGATCGCACGTGCCACGAGCAAAACTTGAGGATCTCGGGTCATTCCGCACCACGTCGCAGGTTGCCCGGTTGCTCGATCTTTCTCCATATCTGATCAAGGCCCGGATTGATGATGGGACGTTTCCGGCGGCATCGAAGGCATCGGAGGCCGGAGTCCTTCTCTTCGACGAGGATTGGCTGGATCGGGCGCGTGCAGCGATGGACAAGGCACCGGCTCGTCGCCGTCGAAAAGCGGCGTCTCCAACCATCCAGTCGCCGGCTGCCTGGCTCGGTCATGAACTGGGCGAATCGGGCTGGTTGCCGCGCTGGGACGACGTTGTTGGCTACTTCACCTATCTCTCGGAGGAGTCAACCCGGGTCGAACTCGAGGTCGTCGGCATGTCCACCGCTGGGCGCCCTTATCTCGCGGTGCATGTTTCGTCGGCGGCGAATCTGCAGTCTGCCGCTCGCGCTCGCAACCGCGAGACGCTCGGCAAACTCTGGGACAGCCGCGACGTGCCGAACGCTCCAGCCCTTGCCGATGAGGGCCGTGCGGTTGGGTTCATTCTCGCCACCCAACACTCCACCGAAATCGGCTCCCTGCTGATGACGATGCAGCTTGCCTGGGAACTGGCAACTGCCACCGATGCCGACTCGCTCCAGATCCTGGACGAGAGCATCGCCGTCCTCATCCCGTCCCACAACCCCGACGGCGCCGACATGATCGCCGAGTGGTACCTCGAATCGATCGGGGAGGAGTGGGAAGGCACCTGGATGCCATGGCTCTATCACCCCTACGTCGGCCACGACAACAATCGCGACTGGTTCATGCAAACCCAGGCCGAAACGCGACTGTACGTGGACCTGCACAATCGCGAGCATCCGCAGGCCGTCTTCGACATGCATCAAATGGGCCGGTACGGTCCGCGCTTCATGGTGCCACCCTTTATCGATCCCCTCGACCCGAACCAGGATCCGGTCGTTCAGCAGGGCTTCGCCGCCCTCGGCACCCACATTGCCCAGCGCATGACCGCGGCTGGCCTGGCTGGCGTGGTCACCAACGCCATCTTCGACAACTACTCGCCCTCGCTGGCCTATGGGAACTATCACGGCAGCGTCGACCTCCTCAGCGAAGCTGCGAGTGTCCGTCTCGCCACGCCAGTGACCCTCAAGGAGTCTGACCTCAACGACAAGTACGGCATCGACCCACGGGTGCGGTCGTGGAATCAGCCGCTGATCTGGGAAGCGGGCGAATGGTCGCTGCAGGACATCGTTGCCTACGATCTCGCCGCCGCCAGGGCGTTTCTCGAACATCTCGCCCGTAACCGGCGCCAGTGGCTGCACGACTACCAGGCGTTGAACCAGCGCATCTCGACGCGGGACCGGAAGCCCTATGCCTTTATCATTCCCGAGAATGGGCCGGATCCACGCGCGACCGCCGAGCTTCTCGACCTGCTCCAGCGCGGGTTGGTGGAGATTCACCGCGCCACGGCCGATATCGAAGCCGACGGGGTCACCTATCCAGCCGGAACCTGGGTGGTGCGGCTCGACCAGCCCGCCGGTTCGTTCGCCAAGACGCTGCTCGAAGTGCAGCGCTACCCGGAACTGCGCGCCCACCCGGAAGGGCCACTCAAGGCGCCATACGACATTTCAGGCCACACGCTGCCAATCCAGATGGGTGTGCCCTGTTACCAGGTTGATCAGCCGCTTGCCGGGGACGCGGCCCTGGAACTGGTCGACGGTCCCGTCGAGTGGTCTGGGCATGTCGATGCCAGCGACGTGGAGGATGGCTGGTGGCGATTCGACGCCCGGTCCAACGCCGTCGCGGACGTTCTGGCGCGATTGCTTCCGGAGCGGGTCCCGGTCTACCGTGAGCGTGGTGACGGACGGACCGGAGATGTACTCGTCAAACAGCAGGATCTCGCCCGGGAGCGGGTCGAAGAGATTGCCCGCCTGTCGGGCGCCGTGGTGACCGTTGCCGATTGGCAGGCAGCCACGCCTGGCTGGCGGCAGGATCCGGTGCGGATCGGTCTCTATCAATCCTGGACCTCATGCATCGACGAAGGGTGGGCCCGCTGGGTCCTCGAGGAGTTCGGGCTCGGCTACGAGACCTTGCAGACGGCGGACATTCGTCAGGGCGACCTGCTCGACCGCGTTGACGTGCTGGTGCTGCCAGAAATGAGCGTCGACGAATATCGCAAGGGGCTCAGCGAAAAGAATCGCGAGGGTGACCCCAATCCTCCCGCCTATCTGGGCGGTTTGGGTGATGTTGGCATCGCGTCGTTGCGCCAGTTCGTCGCTGGCGGTGGCACCTTGATTGCCTGTGACCGGTCGGCAGACTACGCCATCGAAGCCCTGGCGCTCCCGGTCGAGAACGTGCTCGAGGGCGTTGCTGCCACGGACTTTTCCTGTCCGGGGTCGCTGCTGCAGGTCATCGTTGACCCCGAGCACCTGCTGGGTTTCGGATTGCCGCGCGAGTTGGCGGTTCTGTTCCTCAACAGCCGGGTCTATCGTGGTACCAGTCCAGAGGTGAAGACCATCGCCCGCTATCCGCAGTCGTCACCGCTGCTGAGTGGCTGGTTGAATGGAGCCGACCGGATTCGAGGCGGTGGGGCGTTGCTGGACGTGACCTACGGCCGCGGGCGGGTCGTCCTGTTCGGCTTCCGCCCCTGGTTCCGCGCGCAGGCGCGGGGCACCTATCGTGCGTTCTTCAATGCCCTGTTCCTGCCGGGTCTCGCGGAAATCGAAGCTGCGGAGGGTTGAGCCTAGCTTGCCTGCAAGCGGCGCCCCAACTGGGGAAGGAGCATCACGATTGCTCCAAGCCCCCAGAGGGTCACGATAGTGCTCACGACCGCCCAGACCCATGGCAGTGGCAGAAAACGGAAGAGGGCGATGATGATCACACCAAGCGTCATCGCCAGCAACAGATACCCGCGGCTGCTGTCATTCCACGATGATGGCAGGATGAACCGGCCAATGGCCATGCCTGCCACCGCCTGCGTGATATAGAGCGCGATGCCGAACATGAAGAGGACGATCATGCCGGCGGGGAATCCGATCACCGTCGCCATCAGCACGATGGCGATGATGGGCAGCGCTATGGCGGCCAGCAATCCGAGTGGCAATGCCGGGATCACCCGCTGGCCATTGCGGCCGAGCCATTGGGCGAGACGTGGGGCGACCAGCACGATCAGACCACCGGTGACGAGCATCCAGAGCGTGCGCAGCAGGCCGCCGGAGATGGCCTGGATGGGACTCTCGGTTCCACCCCATGGGCTCACGGTGTTGTGAGTGACGCCACCCGTGACCTGGGCGCCGGACGCAACGTTGGCATCCTGCTTGCCGGTGACGGTTACTGGGCCGGTGATTCGCGCCGTATTGGTGATGTCGAGGTTGCCGGTGTTGAGATCGACCGATCCGCCAACGGTGCCCCCGATCGTCGAGGAGCCGACGGCGCCGCCAATATCGCCCGTGACCTGTCCGCGCATATCGAGTTGGCCGCCTGACATCACGATATTGCCGTTGATCCGCGCGCTGCTCGTGACCGTGAGTTGCCCGCCAAACATCACGACATCGCCGCCGACGTTGCCGGACAGCGTGACGGTTCCAGAGAGGATGCGCAGCGACCCCGAAATTGGGCCGGTAATCTCGGCTCGTCCGCTGGCCAGATTGAGTGAACCGCCAATGGTTCCGCCAATCGTGGCCTGGCCGGTGGCGATTGAGACGTCTCGCTCTGCGCGGCCCTGGAAGTCGACGGTTCCCCCTGCCAAATAGAGGTCTTCGGTGATCGTTTCGGTTGAGGCGATCGTGACATCGCTCCCGGAGCGGGTTTCCGCCGCCAGAATCCAGCCCGGCAATGCGACGAATGCCAGCATGCCAATCAGCAGGAGAGCCGTCCAGGCCATCGCGCGTGAACTGGGGCCCCGGCCGGTGGCAACGGTTGGTGTCATGGACATGGAGAGTGCTGCTCCTGCAATTCGACAGTCGGACTGAGTGCAGCATACCCCCGCACTCGGCCTGGGGCTAGCGTGGCCGCATGGCGTCGACCGCTTCAATCAGCGCGTCACTGAGCGCAGCCCAACGCGCGGGGCGCAATGGCCACGGGGTGTGCACGGCCCGATTGGCGAACACCGCCAGCACGAGGGACCGATCCGGATCGGCCCAGACCAGCGTGCCCGATTGGCCCCAATGGCAGAACGTTCGCGGCGAGCGGAGTGACCCTGTCCAGTGATGTCGCTTGTCGGCGGCGACTTCCCAGCCAAGTCCCCAGGCGCCACGGTTCCAGTGAATGCCAGCCGACCCAACGCCTCCCGGGACGCCTCCGGTTTGGTCGACGATCATCTCGGCCCTGGTTTCCTCAGTGAGAGGCGAGGTAGCCCCCGGAAAGAACGACGCAGCGAACCGGGCAATGTCGCCTGGAGTTGCGTAGTAGCCGCCCCAGGTGATTCCCAGTCCGCGCCAATAGTCACTGTTGTAGCTTTCCACCGGTGTTCCGGCGGCTGCGGCGTCGTCTACCCAGGCGATACGGTTGGAATCTGCCGGACCAGGTGTCAACAGAATGGAGGACAGGGACATCGGGTTCAGCACACGCTCGCGAATGGCCGCATGAATGGGCTCCCCCGTCGCGTGCTCCAGTGCCCGCCCTGCGATGCCAATGCCCACATTGGAGTAGCGCAGTACGTCCCCTGGAGCTGACTGGAGCGGCACTCCACACATCGCATCGACGATTTCGATCAACGTGGGCTCGTCTCGCATCCGGATCCGTTTCACGCCAACGTTTTCGGGAAGCCCGCTGGTGTGGCTGAGCAATTGTCGGAGAGAGATTCGGTCGCGCAGGGCCTCGATGGGAGGCAACACGTCCGGGTCGAGCGGATCAGCGACCTCGCTGGCTTCCGGAACGTAGAGACTCATTGGGGCATCAAGTGACAGGTCGCCTGACTGGATCGCCTGCATGATCGCTGTCGCTGTGATTGGCTTTGAAACCGATGCCAGCGCGAACAACGTGTTATCTGTCACTGGCTCAGCGCGTGTTGCTTTGCCTGTGTAGTTGCTGGCTACAACATGCCCATCGTGCCACACTACGGCGCCTGCGCCTTGAACGACCCCCTCGTCGACCCACTGATCGATCCGGCCAAGTGCTTCCTGAATCCGGGACATGCAGCCTTCCCCAATTTCGGTGCCAGGGTGGAGTGAGCCACCGGCACCATGATTTCCGGTATCATGATGTGAACTAGGGTACGACATTGCATTCGATTCGCCGATCGTCATCTCTCACAGACATCTTGGAGGCCGCAGCGGCATGTTGGATCAGGAATCATCGCGAGAAGTCGAACATTCGTCGGGCGCACGCATTGTTGTCGCTCGCGACTATGCTGCGATGAGCGATGTGGCAGCGTCAATCGTTGCCGAACAGATCGCGGCCCATCCTGGCAGCGCTATCACATTGCCGACTGGTGAAACGCCTCGCGGCATGTACGAAGCGCTCACCCGGATGATCCTCGCGGGTGAGCTCGATTTCACGTCGGTCGAGTTCTTTTGCCTCGATGACTATCTGGGCAAGGGCATTCACGATGAAACGAGCCTGACTGCCTGGCTGGACAAGGCTTTCCTCACGCCAGCTGGACTCGATGGTCCGAACATCCACTTCGTGCCGACCCTGGCGTCAGACCCAGTGAGGGCTGCGAATGAGTACGAAGCAGCCATTCAGACGCTGGGCGGATTCGAACTTGCCGTGCTGGGTCTGGGGCCCAATGGACACATCGGATTCAACGAACCAGGCTCGCCGATCGATTCCCGTACTCGGGTGGTGGATCTCACCGAGGAGTCGCGCACCCAGAATGCCGCGTACTACGACTCCGACCAGGCGATTCCCAATCAGGCGATGACCATTGGGATCGGCACGCTGCTCGAAGCCCGGCAGATCGTGCTGATCGTCAGTGGCAGTGGCAAAGCCGGGATTCTCCGTGACTCGTTGGAGGGACCCGTCTCCACCGAGGTGCCCGGCTCGTTCCTGCAAACCGTCGGCGAGCGCCTGACGGTCATCACCGAACCAGCCGCCGCGGCTGAGCTGGCCCTCGACTAGCGAACGCCGTCATCCCAGGGATCCAGGGCCGGAGTTTCCGCGGGGAGTTCCGGTGCCACCGCCTCGACCACCCGCTGGTGAAGGTCCACGCTTGCGCTGGCCAGAATGCCACCCGCAATGCTTGACGATCGCTTGTTGTAGATATGGCGCCGTCCCCAGCAGTCGGTCAGCGCGCCTCCGGCTTCGTGGGTGAGCAGATCGATGCAGGCCAGGTCCCACTCCTGGGCGATGGAGCCAAGGTTCGACTGGGGCAACCCGATGAAGGCGTCCCAGCGACGCAGGTCAGGCGAAAACGCTCGTGCCTGGTAGCCAACTTCCATGATCTCCGGATCGGGATCACCAAGTCGGGCACCGATGCGTCGAATCGCAGCTCCGCGTTCCTCCTCGCGGCCGCCATACCATTTCGACGACACGATCCGGGGTGGGGTCGGTGGTGGGGCAAACAGTAGCTGGTGAGTTTCACCATTCAGGTGCTCCCACGCGCCTTCGCTGACCACAGCCGCCTGAACGCGACCAACCGCCGGTTGCACCGAGACCGCCACGACCGGTGTGTGGTCGACAACCAGGGCAATCATCACGTCGAACAGCCCCGTGCGTTCCACATACTGCGCCGTGCCGTCGATTGGGTCGACGATCCAGCACCGCGGATTCTCGAGGCGGCTTTGGTCCTTGACGCCTTCTTCGGTCAGGAAGGCGTCGGAAGGAAATCGGGCCGAGATAACCTCTCTGATCTTCTGATCCGACGCGATATCAGCGTCGGTGACCGGCGAGCCATCGCCCTTGACATAAGTCTCGGCTGACTGGGCGTCGTAGAACGCCATGATGACCTCGGCCGCCTGTTGGGCGGCGTCGAGGGCAACCTCGAGTTCTGGTCGATACTGCCCGGATCGGTCGAGGAGTTGTTTCATCACCTGATTGAACCTTGCTACCCGGCGGCTACTGCCGGGCGATTCCGAACGCCAACTCCGCCAGGGTGTCCTGATGCCCCGGCGGCTGGACGTCCTGGCGGTCGATCTCCTGGGCCTGTTGGTTGCCACGGCACCATCGATTCGACGTAGCAACCGCCGTTGCGGTTCCGTTGGTCGGACACGCTGCACGTGCTCGCACTCCGCCACCTGTGCAGTGCATACTCATCGGAGTCACAACGTTGCGCGAAACCTGTGCGATACCGGCGCTAGGGTAGCATCCGGGCGTCGCGTGCGATAATGTGAATCACATCACATCGCGAAGACCCGTAGCTTCACGATGACCTCGGTTTGCAAAGAAGGAGGAGAACCACGTGTTTGCACCTAACGGAAAGCGACGTAAGGCACTGTCCGTCGCCGCCATCGGTCTCAGCACCTTGCTGTTGGTGAGTTGTGGGGGCGATGATGACAAAGACACTACCCCGACGTCGGCTCCGGCAACCGAGGCCGCAGTTGAAGAGACCGTGGAGGCGCCACCAACGGTGGCAGAAACCGAAGAAGCTGTTGCGACGCCTGATGCAGCCGGTTCGCCTGTTGCGTCACCGGTTGCCGCCACGCCGGTTGTTCCGGGCGGTGTCGTGACCGACGAAGCGTCCCCGGCCGCTGCCACACCGGCAGATGAAGTCGTGCCGGTGGTTCCAGTGACGGACGACGCGACGCCAGTTGCTTCGCCTGCTGCGAGTCCAGTGGCTTCACCAGTCGCCTCGCCGGTGAGCTAGTCTCCGCGCATCTGAAAGATTCAGCCGGTTCAAACCCGCGATGCATCACGCATCGCGGGTTTGCCGCGTCTGGTTCTGATGATTGCCCGTTGTACCATTGGCTACCTGAGTTGAAGATCCCTCTCGCACCGAGCGAGAGGCGGTATGACCCCAACCAAAGGCAACGGCAGTGGCTCACCAGCAATCAGACCTTGGCGATGCGGTAGAAGCGGCAGACGAGGCGTTCAATGTCCCGGCCCCGGCTCCGGGAGACATCGAAGAGATAGTCGACCAGATTGTCGACCGGACTCCTGGACTCGAGTATGCCGCCGACGACGAGGGGCTGGACTACCGGCGCCGCTATCGGGGCTTGATTGGCGTCGCCTCGAAAGTGCCGATCAGGGATCGCTCCGTGCTGTCGCTGGTCTACACCCCGGGTGTGGCTGAGGCTTGCCTCGTCATCAAGGAAGATCCACTTCGGTCCTACGATCTGACCTGCCGTGGGAACACGGTCGCAATCCTCACCGACGGCTCGGACATCTTTGGTCGCGAATCGGGGCCCGCCGAGGCGGCCATTCCGCTGGCTGAGGCGAAAAGCGTCATTTTCAAGACCTTTGCCGGTGTCGATGCCGTGCCGATCTGCCTCGCCACGCACGACGTGGGCGAGATTGTCGATACGGGTGTCGCCATTTCGCCCACGTTCGGGGCAATCTGCCTGGACGACATCTCGTCTCCGCGTGCGTTCACCATCGCCGACAACCTCGACAAGGCCGCTGACATCCCCGTTTTCTCCAACCAGCATCATGGAACCGCGATTCTGGTGCTGGGAGCCTTGCAGAACGCCCTGAAGGTCACCGGGAAGCGCCTGGAGGACGTCAAGGTGGTGCTGAGTGGGGCAGGAATCGCCGGCATCGGTGTGGCCCGCCTGCTCACCCGGGCTGGCGTGAAGGACCTGGTGGTCTGCGACCGGGCCGGAGCGATTCATCGGTATCGGCCAGACCGGATGAATTGGGCCAAGTCATACGTGGCCAAGGAAACCAACCGCCACGACCGGCGTGGCAGCCTGGCCGAGATGCTGGTTGGTGCCGATGTGTTCGTTGGTCTTTCCACCGGCGACATCGTGACCACCGAAATGGTCCGGTCCATGGCGTCCAACCCCATCGTCTTTGCCCTCGCGGTACCTACGCCCGAGATTCAGCCAGAGAGCGCTCGCGAAGGCGGCGCCCGGGTCGTGGCCACCGGTCGCTCCGATTTCCCGAATCACATGGACGTCTCGCTTGTGTTCCCCGGGTTCTTCCGCGGCCTGCTGGACAGCGGCGCTCGCCACATTCGCTTGCGCATGATGCTCCAGGCCGCCCAGGCCCTGGCTGACATGGTGCCGCCTGACGAACTGCATGCTGACAATATCCTGCCGCGCATCTTTGACTTCCGGGTTGCACCGGCCATCGCCGAGGCTGTGGTCCGTGCTGCTCAGGAATCGGGTGAGGCCTCACTTGATGTCGATGCGGCCGAGGTGGCCGCTCGTACTCGCCGCTACGTCTACGAGGGGCGTTTGACACCGGCCCGCTCCAGCGTGCGCAAGGAAGACCGGAGCCTGCGCGAGGAAGCGATCGATCTGCGCGAACGGCACCACGGCATTCTGGAGGTTCGGAGCAAGGTCCCCATTCGCGATCACCACATTCTCAACACCCTCTATGTGCCGCCGAAAGCGCTGGTGCCGGCGCATGTGATTCGCGATGATCCTTCCACCGTGACCGAGATCACGGCCAAGGGCAATCTGGTCGCGATCGTTACCGATGGGTCTGCGGTGTTGGGGCTCGGCGATATTGGTCCCCAGGCCGGTCTGCCAGTCATGGAGGGCAAGGCTGTCCTGTTCCAGACCCTGGCCGGCGTTGAGGCGTTCCCAATCTGCCTGGCATCCCGTGACCCCGATGAGATCGTCGAGGCGGTCTATAACATCTCCCCGTCGTTTGGCGGAATCAATCTGGAAGATATCTCCGCGCCGCGCTGCTTTGAAATCGAGGAGAAGCTGCGCGCCCGGCTCGACATGCCCGTCTTCCATGACGACCAGCACGGCACGGCCATCGTCGTCCTCGCCGGCTTGCTGAACGCGGCTCGTCTCCGCGGCGTCAGTATCGGAGACCTCAAGATCGCGATCAACGGGGCGGGTGCGGCCGGAGTTGCGGTTGCCCGGTTGTTGCATGCCGTGGGTGCGGCGGACGTGATCGTGTGCGACCGCAAGGGCGCCATCTACCAGGATCGTCCGGGCCTCGACGTTTCGAAGCGCGCCCTGGCCGAGATCACGAACCGCGAAGGCAAGACCGGCCCGTTGGCCGAGGTGCTATCGGGGATCGATGTCTTCGTTGGACTCTCCGCACCGGGCACCCTGACACCCGACATGATTCGCACCATGGCACCGGAGCCGATGATCTTTGCGCTCGCCAATCCGACACCAGAGATTTCGCCGGACCTGGCCCGCGAAGCTGGCGCGTTTGCCATTGCCACGGGCCGCAGCGACTACCCAAACCAGATCAACAACTCGCTGGCCTTTCCGGGCGTCTTCCGCGGTGCCCTGGATGTTCGGGCGCGCACCATTTCCGACGAGATGAAGATCGCGGCTGCCCATGCCATCGCCGACCTGGTGACCGCCGACAAGCTCTCACCGGACTTCCTGATCCCCGACAGCCTGGACCTCCGGGTTGCGCCTCGGGTGGCCGCCGCAGTGGCCCGGACTGCCCAGGAGCAGGGGCTGGCTCGCGTGGAGATCGATCCGGCAGAGATCGAGATGCGGTGCCGCGATCTCGTCTACGAAGGCACGATCGCGCTGTAGGGTCACTTGGGTGGCGAACGGATGGTGTCCCGGAAGGCGATCGCATTTTCGCGGCCCGAACCTGATGAAATGGAGGTGTTTGTGACGGACGGTCAAGGACCGGTATCAACTACCACGGTATTCGAATGGCATCCCGACTACGCTGGCCGGTCAGTGGCGGATGTGCGGTCCTCGCTGGAAGCGGATATCGCCCGCGATCAGCGCTCGTATGCCCTGGCGATGGAAGGCGCCGAGCAGTCCGAGGGGGCGTCGCTGACGGCCATCGTCGAGCTCGAGCGTCGCTGGAGTTTGTACGACTTCGACTGGACGGAAATGGATGCCGGTGTCCTGGCGGACAGGATTGTGCGATTCCAGCAGGCCCGTGAAGAACGCCAGGAACTGTTCCCGTTCGCGGAATATCGCATCGGCGGCGGCGCAATCGAAGCTGCGCCGCCGCCGTCCGCGACTACCGGTCGCAATCTTCCGATCATGAAGATCGGGGCCGTCATCCTGGTCCTGCTGATCGTCGTGTTTCTGCTGGCTGTGCTGCTCTAGCACGCGACCAGTCAGGCAATCATTCGATTTCCGGTACGAGTTGCGGAAGGGTGTACATGGCGAGGGACGTACGGGCAACGATCAGCGAGCGCATCCTGTCCATCGCGGACTGGCGTCGGCAGCGTTCGCAGCAGGATCTCCTGGGACTTGGCCCGCAGGTCGCGCAGCGGTCGGACCGCTCGGCGGTCGGCCTGGAGGAACTGGCCGGGCTGATCGTCACCCTTCCGGCCGACGATCCCCGGCTTATCCGGATCGCGCTACTCGCATTCAGCGGCGACCAGTTCGATCCCGGCGCGACCATGTTGCACGAACTCGGCCGGTTTCGCTTTCACGACGCCGAGGCCAGTGCCGAGGGCATGGTTGACCGCATGGTGGAACTCGCCGAACTGGATCACAGTGAGCGCGATCATCTCGGCGGCCGCCAGGTTCCCGGAGACAACCCATGGCGTCCGGGCTGGCTTCCGCCGGATGAGGAAGAGGACGAATGGTAGCGGTGCGTCCTACTTCAGCCAGAGGGCGTTGGTGAGGGCGCGTACCTCGCCGGCTTCGCCAAGCAATTCGGCCCGCACGAACGGCTGACCCTTGCCCAGAATGTTGATGGCGAAGCTCCAGCTTTGATCGTCGTCAGTGATCGCTTCCGTGGCGATGATGCCGGTTGCGCCAACCAGCACCAGTGCCGTTCCCTTGCCGGCCACGGTTCGAATGGTAACCAGGTCAGCTTCGCGGGAGATGTAGATCTCGGGTCCTTCCGGGGATTCGGTGAGGAAGGCCTGCCCCGACTTTACGGCGTCGATGATCGACTTGGCCGAGAGGGGCTTCCGGGTGTGGATCCACAGTGTGGGATGCCCGAGCTTGGCCGGGGTGAGGGGATTGGTTGGTTCGCCTGGTCGTTCCGGGAAATGCACATCGCTCCCTCCAAGGAGCACCAGTTTCTCTCCCCGGCGCAACGCGGCATCCCATGCAGCCAGCGCCACCGCGTTCAGCCCGGCCCACCAGCCGTTCCACGCTTCGATTCCGTGGAATCCGGTCACTTCCGGATACGCCCAGTCTGGGCCGAACGGCTTGGGATGATTCATCGCCACGAACCCGCCGTCCTTGCGGGCCGCGGTGACTGCGGCCTGCACTCCCTTCGGCGAAGGGTCGCGGAAGTCGTACCAGGTGTCAGTGCCCCATACGTTGAAGTGGCCAGCGTAGGTCGTTACCTCAACACCTGGCACCAGCACGGGCCAACCGTCGCCCGTGGGCACCAGGTCGACCGGTGATTGGGCCCGGTTGTGATCGGTGATGCCGAGGAAGTCGAGTCCTGCTTCCTGGGCGGCCACCATCAACTGCGCGGGAGTTGCGCTGCCATCGGAATAGATGGTGTGGGCGTGGAGGTCCCCCCGATACCAGTTCCGCTCGGCCGGCTTGCGCAGCTCGGCGCGCTCGATATCGTCGAGGGCCGGAATCGATGGTTCGGAAACCGACTCCACCTCCGGATCGAGTTCGATGGTCACGGTGGCGTCGAGCCCGTTGGGGCCAACCTTGTACGCGCCCAGCAGCACGTTCCAGGTTCCGGCATTTGGCTTGCCCACCCGGTATGGCGGGGTCGACCATTTCTTGCCGATGACAATCTCACGTTTGTTGGAACCACTCCAGCCCCGGAAACCGTCGCTCCCTGCTTCGGTCCCGTGCTGGTCAAAGAGGCCAATGTCGAGGGTATTGCCACCAGACACGCGCGGGTCGGAGCTGACCTCGTCGTTGTAGTCCACTCGCACGCGAATCTGCTCCACACCTGATGGGAGGTCGAAGGGCAAATGGCGGAACGAACCTTCCTCACTTTCGTCAAAATGCGTGGAAAGCGTAATTGGAGTAGTCCGACGGGCTGGCAAGGTATGTGTCCTTCATCATATCGACTGCATCAGGAAGTACTGAAGCAGGGTACCAGTCACTCATTCTATAACGCTTTAGGGGGTTTGGTACCGAAAACTCCCAGTATAACGGGCAGCGAGACGACAACGAGCATTGTTTGCGCCGGTATCGGTCCGCATTTGGTGAATTGCGGCGTGCACGATGCGCGACAAATCGTCACCAGCTATTGCATGAATGTTGTGGGGATTGCTACTCTCCCCACGGCCATAGGATGGCCAGTGTGCTGGCATACCTGCTCCAGGCGGCAGGCCAGCGCGAAACGACGTGACCACGGTCCCAATGTGGATCCCTGTTGGCGCCTGGTGTTCTGGAGATCGGTGTGACTGATTCGAATCCCGAGACGACTGCTGCAGATGGTGCGCAGGTTGACCAATTCGTGAGCGTGGCGGAGACCTACACTCCTTCAGTGAACACTCGCGGCAAACCGCAGGTCGTCATTATCGGCGGTGGGTTTGCCGGCCTCAATGCGGCCAAGCAGTTTGCCGATGCCCCGGTGAAGGTCACGGTGATCGATCGCCGGAACCATCACCTGTTTGCGCCGCTGCTGTATCAGGTTGCCACCGCGCAGCTTTCGCCGGCCAACATTGCCCAACCGATTCGCGGCATTCTGCGTGGCCAGAAGAATGTGTCCGTCATTCTGGCTGAAGTCGAGAACGTCGACGTGCCGGGGCGGAAGATCAGTCTCGATGATGGCACGGAACTGGTCTACGACTACCTGATTGTCGCCGTTGGTGCCACGCACTCGTACTTCGGCCGCGACGAATGGGCGCCGCTCGCCCCGGGCCTGAAAACCCTGGACGATGCAGTCGCGATTCGCTCGAAGATCCTGCTGGCCTTCGAAGAGGCCGAGCGCGAACAGGATCCTGCTCGTCGTGCCCGATTGCTCACCTTCATCGTGATTGGTGGTGGTCCGACCGGGGTCGAGCTGGCGGGTGCAATCGGCGAGATTGCCCGCAAGACGCTGGTCAATGAGTTCAGCAACTTCGATCCCCGCGAATCCCGCATCCTGCTGCTCGAAGGCCTGCCGCGGATTCTGCCGATGTTCCCGGAAGACCTCTCTGCCGCCGCCGCCGCCGATCTCGGCGAGTTCGGGGTCGAGGTCCGCACTGGCTCGCTCGTGACGGCGATCGACGAGAACGGTGTCAACATCGGTGATGAGCGGATCGACGCCGCCACCGTGATCTGGGCTGCCGGAGTCCAGGTTTCGGCGCTGACCAAGGTGCTTTCCGAGGTCGCCGAGCTCGATCGTGCCGGTCGTGTGCAGGTCGAGCGTGAACTGCACGTGCCAGGGCGCCCGGAGCTCTTCGTCGTCGGCGATGCCGCCGGGGTGAAGACGGCCGAGGGCAAGCCCGTTCCTGGCGTGGCGCCGGCCGCGATGCAGCAGGGACGCTGGGCCGCGGACAACATCATTCGCGCGCTCAACGGTGAGGCCTACAAGCCGTTTGTCTACAACGACAAGGGCAGCCTCGCGACCATTGGCCGCAATCAGGCAGTCGCCGCCGTTGGTGGGCGGAACTTCAGTGGGTTCCCGGCCTGGTTGCTGTGGATGGTCATCCACGTGTTGTACCTGAATGGCCTCGCCAATCGTGGTTTGGTCATCGCACAGTGGATCACCAGCTACTTCCGGTTCGGCCGCAATTCGCGCCTGATCCAGGGTGATATTCCGAAGAAGCTCCGCTCCTGAACTTCGCTCCCAATCCGAGCATAAGCGAGAACCGGCCGACCAGATTGTGGTCGGCCGGTTCTCTCGTTGTCGTTCAATTTGCCCCGTCTTCGCGCAACATATCCCCTTTAGATTTCACCTCATATGAAAGCAATTTCCATAGTTGATGACCGTCATGAGGGATATGTCGTGCCCACAAACGGGCACGACATTCCGCAATTCATGCTGCTGGACGCCCACCCGGAGTTGGGTCGTTTGGATCGAGCGGGTCGGAGCCGTTGTCGACTTCTTCGCCGTCCGGATACCCGTCGCCATCGGTGTCGGGGTTGGTTGGATCGGTTAGCGTGAAGTAGACCTCGTCGCCATCGCTGATTCCATCGTCGTCAGTGTCGGGATTCAGCATGTCGCTGCCGAAAATCAGCTCGCCGCCGTCATAGAGCAGGTCGCAATCGGTGTCGAGGTCCAGCGGGTCGGAGCCGAACAGGAACACCTCGTTGTAGTCGTTCACGCCATCGTCGTCGGTGTCGGCGTTCAACGGATCCGTGCCGAAGTCCACGAGCTCGCGGTAATCGTTGATGCCGTCACCGTCCGAATCGGCATTCAGTGGGTCGGTCCCGTAGTACTCCTCGCGGGCGTCGGACAGACCGTCGCGATCAGAATCGACCCCGGTATCGCCTTCGATATCCACCAGCGCAAACGGCGGACCGTCGGCGGAGGCTTCTGGCGTACCAGGCACGCAGCTCGGCGTCTCTGGTGCCGGCGTTCCTTCCGCCACCGACGCCTCATCTGGCGTGGTGACACTTTCATCCGGGGTTGCGGGTATCTCCGCTGGTTCTTCAGTCGGCTCTGGCGTGACGGGCGTCTCCGTCGGTTCCTCGGTTGGCTCGTCAGTCGGGACAGGTGTGGCTGGAACCTCGGTCGGCTCTTCGGTTGGAACCTCCGTGGCCTCGGATGTCTCAATCGGGGAAGCAGCCGGGCTGGCAGCGGGTTCGTCGCCGAAACTGACGACCGCACCGATATACGCCGTCACGACTTCCGAACCATCGGCATTCCCGGTAATGGTGATCGCGCCATCGAACTCGGCCAGGTCGCCCGGCAGGATCGTGACATCGTTGGCGGTGACGTCACCCGTGAGACCGACAACGACCAGCCGCCCGGCACCGGCCGGTATCTCGGTCGTTTCGCCAGCATCGACGCGGCTTCGAATCAGGTCCAGGTCGCGGACGCCTGCCAACGGCTGGAATGGTTCGCCCATCACCACATCATTGCCAATGCTGAACGCATCCGGGTCGGTCAGCTCGATGAAGACGAACCCGTCCGGTGGTCCAAATGTTGTGAGGGTCACTGTCTGCCCCGGATACAGGAACGACGCCTCACCCGCGGCGAGCCGTGTCTGGTGTCCGGAAGTCTCATCGGTGATCAGGAGTGGGGTCGACCGGGCCAGGACGAAGGATGGGTAGGTGATGGAAAGCGACTCGCCGTCGGGCGCAGTGGTGTAGGTGCTGACCTGCCATCGTTGCTGGCTATCCGGCACCGTAATCACCCCCTGGGCAATCACGGACGACTCACCAGAGGCGGGTGATGGACCGGCTGGGCCAAGAGCCTGAGCCAGAGCGCCCACCACACTCGCACCGGCGAGGACCAGGGCCAGCAGAACGACGATGGCGCGGGGCGGGAGGCTGCGAAGGCGGCCGGCATGCGGTGTTGTCATACGGAACTCGTTTCCCTGCATGGAGCGTACGCTCGCAACTCAACGCAATTACCCTACGAGACGGTTACCGTCTCCGTCAATCGCTTCGAAAAACACACACCCCCTGCCAGGTGATTCCAGGCAGGGGGTGTGAAGCGGATTGAAGCGAGCGATTGGCTACTTGGCAGAATCGTAGTTCTTGCCAGCCGCGTCCCAGTTCACCACATTCCAGAAGGCCGCCAGATAGTCTGGCCGCTTGTTCTGGTACTTGAGGTAATAGGCATGCTCCCAGACGTCGACACCGACCACCGGGGTCTTGCCGTCCGTCAGCGGGCTGTCCTGGTTGGCGGTGCTGAGCACTTCGAGGTCGCCGTTGCCATCAACCACGAGCCACGCCCAGCCAGAACCGAACCGACCAGCGCCGGCAGCGTTGACCTTTTCCTTCAGGCCATCGAGGCCGCCGAACTTGGCGTTGATGGCTTCTGCCAACGCGCCAACTGGCTCGCTGGATCCACCCGGCGTGAGCAGTTCCCAGAAGAACGTGTGATTCACGTCGCCGCCGGCGTTGTTGCGCACAGCCGTCCGCTTCTCTTCGGGGACGGTCGAGAGGTTTTTGACCAGGTCAACCGACGAGACATTCTCAAGATCGGTGCCGGCCACCGCGTTGTTGAGATTGGTCACGTAGGTCTGGTGATGCTTGTCGTGATGGATTTCCATCGTCTGCGCATCGATGTGTGGTTCCAGCGCGTCGAACGGATAGGGGAGGGGAGGAAGTTCACGAGCCATGGATTCTCAGTCCCTTCTTGCATCGCGATGGAGTTGGGAAACCATCGCGCAACAGACGCCCTGTTTGCCATGTGTTGGCAGGCACCGAACGCGGTGCGTGCACAGGTGCGATCGAACGCTTCGATAATATCACAAGTCAGACGTTGGAAAATAGCCAACCCGAAGTGCCGAGCGTGAAACAAAAACCAGCCCGGACAATCGGGGTAATCCTGATTCCGTTGATTCCATGGGCGTTCCAGGCCGAAATTGGCCCGGGATTCCCCCACTTCTCCCGACGGGATATTGCCAGGTTGGCGCTGCTGGTTGGCCGTGGAGACTGGCGGCAACTGCTGATCTGAGAGTTCGTCGACGAGGCTGGCATGGCTGGGGCTCCTGATGAAGAGGTGAGGCGCGAGTATCGTCTTACCTATCGTACGCATCGAAGGGCCAGAATCTCGCCACCATCTGCGAGATTGCTCGTTCGTACAGTCCGGTCGG
>CAZNQC010000004.1:0-11528 GCA_964574825.1 uncultured Sphaerobacteraceae bacterium
GCATCGGCGTGAACCAGCCAAACAGCGCCAATCCATGACAAAACACAACCCGGAATGCACCATCGTGCGTTCCGGGTTCGTTCATCTGCTGTGTGGAGCCTGTGATCGCTGTCAGCCGCGAAGCTGGCGCAAGACGAAGAACGCGTTGGCCGGCCGCTCGGCGATCCGCCGCGTGAAGTATGGGTACCACTCGGTGCCATAGGCGACATAGACTCGCATGCCCCAGCCATCGTCGACCAGCCGCTGTTGCTGATCGCGGCGAACACCGTAGAGCATCTGGAATTCGAACCGTGATCCGGGGATGCTCTCCCGGTTGGCATACTCAATCGTGGTGCGAACGAGATCCATATCGTGTGTGGCAATCGCCGGGTAATTGCCGTCCTTCAGCAGCAGGCGGGCCAGCCGGGCATAGTTCTCGTCGATCTTGATCTTGTCCTGAAAGGCCACCGAGGGTGGTTCGGCATAGGCCCCCTTGACCAGGCGTACGCGTGCCCCACGCTCGATCATCTGGCGCACGTCGCTCTCGGCGCGGTGAAGGTAGGTCTGGATCACGATCCCGACCTCGTCGGGATAACGGTCGTGAAGGTCCGCGAAGATCTGCATCGTGATGTCGGTGTAATCCGAACCTTCCATGTCGATCCGGACAAACCCACCAACCTCCCGGGCGACATCGAGAATGGCAACCATGTTCCCGGTTGCCACCTCAACCCCGAAGTCGAGACCCAGCATCGTCAGCTTCACCGAGGCATTCGGTTCGAGACCGTCCTGCTTCAACGTTCGCAGCATGGTCTGGTAGGTTGCGACCGCCTCGCGGGAGGCGTCCGCCGATTCGACGTTCTCGCCCAGGAGGTCGAGCGTGGAGGTGATACCGTGCTCCTGAAGGGCGGCTACCTCGGCAATCGCCGTCTCCAGACTCTCGCCCGCCACGAACCGGTTGACCAACGATCGCGCCAGGGAACTGGTTTGAAAGAAGTTCGAAACCAACCCATTGTCGGCAACGGCCAGAATGCTGCGGCGCATCATGCTCATCGGCGGAAAACTCCGGAACGGAATGGTGAATACGATTGGGTGAACACCGACTGGTGCTCCTGGCCGAAGTATCCCACTCGCCTTCCCAAATCGCATCCGGCAGCTTCAGAGCGTATGCTGCACGGATTCATCCTCCGGCCCGGCCGGTGGCGATAGATTCCGACCCGGAGATGCACCAGTGACGAGGCGGTATGTCCGCGATGCCCTCTACGACCTGATCGAACTTGGACCAGCAGAACAGGCGCTGATCTCCACGCCCGAGTTCCTGCGGCTCGATGGTATCCAGCAACTGGGGTTTGTCTCCCGGGTCTGGCCCGGTGCCCGCCACTCCCGCTTCGAGCACTCGCTGGGCGTGATGCACCTGACCCGGCTGGCAATCTCGCACCTGCGCGACCAGGGGCAAGACCCCCCCTTTTCGGACACCGACGCCCGCACCACCATCGCGGCTGCGTTGCTCCACGACATTGGGCACTATCCGTTTTCCCACGCGGTCGAGGAGCTTGGCGCACCGGTCCTTTCGCACGAAGAGGTGGGGCGACAGATCGTCGAGCAGGGCGATGTCGCCGCCATCCTGCGGGAGCGGTGGGAGGTCGATCCTCACGCAGTAGCCGCCATGATCCATGGGGAGGAACATGAGCTTTCGGCCGGTCAACGACTGCTGCGCGGTCTCCTCTCGGGCACGCTGGACATGGACAAACTCGACTACCTGCCGCGCGACGCCCACGGCTGCTCCGTTCCCTATGGTGGCGTCGACACCAGCCGGTTGCTCGCCGCGTTGACCGTGGTGGAACCGCCGGGGTCGATGGGCCATGCCCGAATCGGCATTCGCGACAAGGGGATCAGCCCGCTCCATTCGCTGATCAACGCCCGGCAGGAGATGTTCGACAACGTCTACTGGCACCACACCAACCGGGCCTGCATGGTGATGCTGTTGCGAGCCGTACAGGATGCGATGGTTGCGGATGCTATCACCCCGACCTCACTGACAAACCACGACGATGCCTCGCTGCTGTCGTTCATGCGGTCGCCCACTATGCCGGAATCGACTCGGACACTGTCAGATGCCCTGGCACTGCGGCACATTCACAAGCGGGCAGTCGAGGTCAGCGCCGGTGCCTTCGAGCTGTACGCGCGGTTGGGCAATCTCTACTTCGATGCCGCAGCCCGGCGGAGCGTGGAACTGGCCCTGGCAGCGTCCCTCGGTGAACTCCTGGGCGAGACCGTGCCGACGACGGCAGTGTTGATCGACATCCCGAAGCCGGAGCGCTGGAAAACCGATGTCTGGGTCGAATTCGAGCGTCCTCCGGTCGGGTTCCGCCCGCTCATGCCCTGGCGGGATGTCGCAGGCATCGGCGACGACGACCTGAAGCGCTACGAGGAGCACCGGCGACTGATTCGCATCGTCACGGAGGAGCGCTACCGCGAGGTAGTGGCTGCCAACTGGGAGCGCCTGCTCTACCCACTGCTCGGCGGTGCGTTCTGACCAATCCCGGCCCTGATGGCAGGGTCAGCGCGTCCCTCTGCTTCCGTATACTCTCAACAGAAGTTGATGCCCCCTGCCAGCGACAGGAACATTCATGACCACGCGCCAGCACCTCACACCCGACGATTCATCCCCACCTGAGCACGTCGCCGCGCCCAGGTCCGGCAGCGTGGCAGCACCGTTCCAGCCAACATCCGACACCGATGGCCGGCTGGTCGCTGCGTTGGCCATCTTCGCCGTGACGGTTGCCACCTTCCTCATCGTGCTGGTCATGATCTCGGCGTCCAACGTCTGAATCACGCGTCCACGCCAGGGACCACCCCGCGTACGAACAGCCAATCTCGTCAAGGGTGGCGAGATTCCGCTTGCTCGATGCGTACGATAGGTAGGGATCGCACAAACTGCGGTCGTCTGCACCTGTACTCCAATCGTGCCAGGCTGGCACGATTCCGCGTTGGTTCGCAGGAATTCGCAGGAAAAGCGGTCGCAAAAAGACCATGGAATCAGCGAAATCGGGAATTACCGAATTAAAGAATTACTGCGGAACGAAACCTGGGTGAACGGGAACCGACATGACGATCGTTCCCTGCAGGCGACCAATGGGCACGGACTCCGGAGCGACCGCCAACAATGTGCATCCTGGTCGATACACACTGGCAGACCAGCCGCCGGCCAGTGGCCCAATCATCTCCGGTCTGCGTCTGGATATCGGAGCTCAACCTTGACACAAGGTGGTCAGGGTTGGTATCTTTCATTGTGTTAGCACTCTCGTGTATAGAGTGCTAACGAGCTGGAGGCAACGCGTCATGGAGATGAACAATGGAATGGGGAATCCGCTGACCGAGCGTCAGCGCGCCATTCTCAAGCTCATCGTCCAGGAATACGTCGCCACCGGCCGCCCAGTCGGCTCGAAAACCCTGACAGAGCGGTACCCGGTCGGTGTCTCATCGGCCACCATCCGCAACGAAATGGGTGAACTCGAAAACGCAGGATTCGTGCAACAACCGCACACCTCCGGCGGGCGGGTTCCAACCGACTATGGCTATCGCTTTTACGTCCATCACCTGATGGGTGCGCCAGAGCTTTCACCCGGTGACCAGATCATGATCCGGCACCAGTTTCGGCAGGTGGAAGCGCAACTGGACCAATGGGTCGAGTTCGCGGCCGCTGTGCTGGCGGAAACGGCTGGCAACGTATCCATCGTTTCGGCACCGCGCACCCTCGTTCCGCGCCTGCGGCACTTCGAGTTGATCTCGCTGCAGCCGCGATTGGCCTTGCTGATTCTGGTCACCCAGGAAACAGTGGTCCGCCAGATCATGGTTCACCTCCCGGTGGATGTGGACCAGACCGAACTCTCGGCCCTGGCTGACGGTCTCACAACAGATACTCGCGGCCTCAGCGCCGACGAGATCGAAACCCGGGTGATAGGTGGAACGGAACTGACGCGGCACATCCTGGACCAGCTTGCGTTCGGGTTGCGAGGTCTGCACTCGGTGGAACACACCCAGGTGCGGCACTCGGGAATCGAAAACATTCTGGGCCAGCCGGAATTCGCCGGCCAGGAAGCCCAAACCGTGCTGGAGTTGCTGCGTGGTGGTTCGCTCTTCGGGGCGCTGCTGCCGCAACTCACCTCCAACGAGGATGTACAGGTCTTCATCGGCGACGAAAACCCCGCCGATGCATTGCGCCGGTTCGGTGTCGTTATGGCAACGTATGGCATCAATGGCGAAGTAACCGGTATCTTGGGAGTACTAGGACCCACCCGGATGTCCTACTGGCGGTCCATATCCTCGGTCCGCTACATGGCCCGGCTGATGAGTGACCTGATGGAGGATTTGTATTCATCATGAATTACTACCAACGTCCGCGTCGTGGCGGACCCTGGCGCGTTAGACCGGCGGACGGGCGGCAAGCTCCTTCGCCTTCGTGGGAGAAATCTGTGACCGAGAACGAACATCCAACATGGCCTGACCCGTCGGGCGCTGAGGCAGAAGCACCGGCGGAAGAGGAGGTGGTCGAAACAGAGCCTGGACTGGCCGAAGAACTGGCGAAAGTGACCGCAGAACGTGACGACTACCTGGACCAGCTGCAACGCAGCCGGGCCGAGTTCGCCAACTTCCGGCGGCGCAACGATCAGGAGCGCGCCCAGCTGCGTGACTTCGTATCTCGCGATATCGCTTCCCAGTTCCTGCCTGTCATCGACGACTTCGAACGGGCCATGACCATGGCCCCCACCGACGGATCCGACGCCGCGTTCGTGCAGGGCGTGGAAATGATCCAGGCGAAGCTCACGGCCGTGTTCGATCGCCTGGGCATCACCAGGATCGACGCGCTCGGTCAACCCTTCGATCCTGCCGTGCACGAGGCGGTCGCCACCGAACCCGGAACATCCGGCTCCAACGTGGTGGAGATTTACCAGCACGGGTACCGGATCGGCGACACGCTGGTGCGGCCGGCCATGGTGAAGACCGGGGACGCCCCCGATTCGCCAGCGGCGGAAGACCAGCCATCATTCAACGCCTGAACACTCAGCGGCAGTTTGCCAAACGCATTCGCACTATTTGAGAGGGAACCAACAACATGGGACGAACCATCGGTATTGACCTCGGAACCACCAACTCGGCAATGGCCACGATCGAAGGCGGCGAGCCAACGATCATCCCGAACGCCGAGGGTGAGCGCGTGACCCCATCAGTGGTCGCCGTGACCTCCGGCGGTGAGCGCCTCGTTGGGCGATTTGCCCGCCGCCAGGCTGTGACCAACCCGGACAACACCATTTTCTCCGTCAAGCGCTTCGTCGGTCGCAAGTTCAATGACCCGGCCGTGGAGCGCGACAAGGCCCTGGTGCCTTACCAGTTGAAGGCTGCCGACAACGGCGACGTTCAGGTCAAGATGGGCGATCGCTGGTACTCGCCGCAGGAAATCTCGGCGATGATCCTGCAGAAGCTGAAGGCCGATGCCGAGGCCTACCTCGGTGAGACGGTCGACAAGGCGGTCATCACGGTTCCGGCCTACTTCGACAACGCGCAGCGCGACGCCACCAAGGATGCCGGCCGCATCGCCGGCCTGGAAGTGCTCCGCATCATCAACGAGCCAACTGCCTCGGCCCTCGCCTACGGTCTCGACAAGAAGGGTGAGGAAAAGGTTGCCGTCTACGATCTCGGTGGCGGTACCTACGACATCTCGATCCTCGACCTCTCCGACGGCGTCTTCCAGGTGCTGGCCACCAACGGCGACACCCACCTCGGTGGTGACGACTTCGACCAGGTGCTGATCGACTGGCTCGCCGACGAATTCAAGAAGCAGGAAGGCATCGACCTCCGCTCCGACCGCATGGCCCTCCAGCGACTCAAGGAAGCGGCCGAAAAGGCGAAGATCGAGCTCTCCAGCACCCAGCAGACCGACATCAACCTGCCGTTCGTCACGGCCGATGCCAGCGGTCCGAAGCACCTCAACATCCCGCTGACCCGCGCGAAGTACGAGTCGCTGGTAGGCGGCCTGGTTGCCCGCACCCTGACGCCGATGGAAGCCGCGCTGAAGGACGCCGACCTCTCCAAGTCCGATGTGGACGAAGCCCTGCTGGTGGGTGGCATGACCCGCACGCCGCTGGTGCAGCAGCAGGTCAAGGACTTCTTCGGCAAGGAACCGCACAAGGGCATCAACCCGGATGAGGTTGTGGCGGTTGGCGCTGCGATCCAGGGCGGTGTGCTTGGCGGCGACGTCAAGGACATCCTGCTGCTCGACGTGACCCCGCTGACCCTCTCGATCGAGACCCTGGGTGGCGTGGCGACTCCGCTGATCGAGCGCAACACCACAATTCCGGCCCGCAAGAGCCAGAGCTTCACCACGGCCTCGGACAACCAGCCGCAGGTGGAGATCAACGTCCTGCAGGGCGAGCGCCCGATGGCGACCGACAACAAGAGCCTGGGCCGGTTCATTCTGGACGGTATCCCGGCCGCTCCGCGCGGTGTGCCGAAGATCGAAGTGACCTTCGACATCGATGCGAACGGCATCCTGAACGTGACCGCCAAGGATTCGGCCACGAACAAGGAACAGAAGATCACCATCACCGGTTCGTCCGGTCTCTCGAACGATGAAGTCGAGCGGATGGTGAAGGAAGCCGAGTCGCACGCTGAGGACGACCGCAAGCGGCGTGAGGCAATCGATCTGCGCAACCAGGCCGAGAGCTTCGTCTTCCAGGCCGAGAACACGCTGAAGGAACACGGCGACAAGATTCCGTCGGAAACCAAGGCCGATCTCGACACCAAGATTGCAGCGGTGAAGGACATCCTCGACAACGACCGCGAGAATGTCGACCGGCTGAAGCCCGCCCACGAAGCGCTGGTGGCCGCCCTCCAGGGCGCCTCGCAGGCGATGTACGAAGCGGCTGCCGCGGCTGGTCAGGAAGGTCAGGCCGGTGAAGACTTCGGCGATCCGTTCGCTGGCGCCACGGACGGCCAGTCCGGCTCGCCGGAAGATGACGGCACCGTCGAAGGCGAGTTCCGCGAAATCAACGACGACGACAAGTAGGCGTCGTCCCCACTCCATCACAAACATCTGGTGCGAAGCGGCTGGGGGAGAACCTCCAGTCGCTTCGGCATCTCTGCACTCCCCGCTGCCTGCAGACAGTCATGAATCAGTGGACAGCAATTGCGGCCGCTTTTCGTCCTCCTTCTCCGATACTCTGCATCCAGCATGAGACGAGGAAAGGGAGGATCATGATGCCAACCGGATTTCGAAACAGCGCCGTCGCCGAATCAGGCCAGGCTAAAACGTTCGTCACGATGATTGATTGGCCCGGCTGGAGCCGCTCCGGGAAGACTGAAGATGCGGCCGTTGCCACCGTCACTGGGTATGCTGACCGCTACCGCAAGGTGATCGAACTCGCTGGTCTCCTCCAGCTGCCGACCACCGTCGATATCGTCGACCGGCTGCCCGGTGATAGCTATACGAATTTCGGGGTGCCAGGCCAGGTCCATCAGATCGACTACGAGCCGCTCGATGAAGAGGAAGCATCCCGGCTGGTGGATATCCTGGGTGCCTGCTGGCTCTTCTTCGATGATGTCCGGGGGCGAGTATCCGAGGAGTTGAGGAAGGGGCCGCGCGGAGGAGGCCGCGATCGCGATGCCATCGTCGAGCACGTGGTTAAGGCCGATCGGGGCTATGCTCGCCGGATCGGCGTGAAGACTCCCCCCTTCGATCCGTTCGACGATGCCGCTCGGAAGGCACACTCGGCCACGGTCTACGAGGCACTGATTGCCCGGCGCGATGGCAGTGTCACCGGCAATGAATGGCCGATGCGATACGCCATCCGCCGCATGGCGTGGCACATCCTTGACCATGCGTGGGAGATGGAAGACAAGAATCTGTCCCCTTCGAGTCACGATAAGGGCTGATCGATGAGCGTACGAGTGGTGCTGGAACGAGGTCCCAAGGGCAAAAAGGTCGTGGCCTACGCGCCCGATTGGCCAGGCTGGAGTCGCGGCGCCAAGTCAGCCGACGACGCGCTGGCAACGCTGGCGGCCTATCGCGACCGCTATCGCCCGATTGCGGCAGCCGCAGGTCTGGATGACGAGTTCGACGCGGCCGGAGACCTCGACGTGGTCGAAGATCGAATTGGCACCGGCTCGACTGACTTCTGGGGCATTTCGTTCTCACCGTCCAGCTTCGAGATGGGCCCCATGTCCGAGGCGGAACTCGAACGGAAACTGGCCCTGCTCCAGGCCTGCTGGGCGTTCTTCGATAAGGTTGTGGCTCGTGTCTCACCAGAGCTCCAGAAGGGTCCGCGTGGAGGGGGGCGGGACCGCGACGAGATCATGAATCACACGCTTGGCTGCGAACGCACCCAGTTCGCTGTGAAGGTGGGAGTCAAGACGCCGGAGGGTGTGCAACTGACTGCGGATGGACGCCGAATCCACCGTGAGGAGTACGTTGCCGCCTTTCGCGAGTACAACGCCGCAGGGAAGAAGGCCAGAACCTGGGAACTGGCCTTTCTCCTTCGGCACACGGCCTTTCATTTGATGGATCACGCATGGGAAATGGAAGACAAGGATCTATCCCTGACCTCTGCATCAGACCCCTCATCTGATGACTGACCTGGTCTGGCGGGCGATCTCGAGTTCCTCGTTGGTAGGCACGACCAGAACCGCGACCGGTGACTCGTCGGTGCTGATCCGGCGGATGTCGCGACCCGAACTTGAATTTCGCTCCAGGTCCAGATCGATGCCCATCCGGCCCAATCCCACGATGGACCGTTCGCGCACCGCCGCGGAATTCTCGCCAACCCCCGCTGTAAAGACGATGGCGTGCAACGGATCGACAGCCGTGAAATACGCACCCACGTACTTCCGAATGCGGTAGGCGTAGACCTCAAGAGCAAGTTGGGCACGCAGTTCGCCACGTTCGGCCGATGCCTGTACGTCGCGCAAGTCGAGGCTCCCGGCCATTCCCAACATGCCGCTACGCCGATTGAGCAGGTCATCCAGTTGGTCGACCGACATCCCAGCCTGGCGATGCAGGTGGAAGAGGATACCGGGATCGATGTCCCCGCTACGCGTGCCCATCACCAGCCCCTCCAGCGGAGTCATGCCCATGGAGGTGTCAATCGACTTCCCACTCTCGATGGCGCAGGCTGAGACCCCGTTGCCGATGTGCAGCGTGATCGCGTTGAACTCGTCAGACGGAATTTCCAGGAACTCGGCTGCCTTTCGCGCGACGTATTGATGCGATGTCCCATGGAAGCCGTAGCGACGAATTCGATACTGGGCGGCCAGGTTTGCGTCGATCGCGTAGGTGAAGGCCACGGGCGGCATGGTCTGGTGAAATGCTGTGTCGAACACCGCCACGTTGGGCACATCGGGGAATGTCTGCAACGCCGCCTCGATGCCAAGCACATTGGCCGGGTTGTGCAACGGCGCCAGAGACGACAGGCCGTCGATTACCTTCAACACAGCCGCATCGATCAGGGTGGGCGCAACGAACCGCGCGCCGCCCTGCACCACCCGATGCCCGACGCCTCGCACTGGCACGTCGTCCAGCGACGGCCCCCAGGCAGCGCAGGCCTCAATCATGGCCCGGAACCCGGCCGTGTGATCCAGCACCGGAAGCTCGAGTTCGTGCTTGCCGTCCGGTCCTTCGTGGGTCAGCAAGCCGTGGTCGGTCCCGATGCGCTCGATCAGCCCTTTGGCCAGAATGGACTCATCGGCCATCTCGAACAGTTGGTACTTGATCGACGATGAACCGGAGTTGATGACCATGATGATGCTCATCGAGAGACAGTCTCCTGCTGGGCCTGAATGGCCGTGATCGCGACGGTGTTGACGATGTCTTCCACGAGCGCCCCGCGCGAGAGGTCATTGATCGGCTTGCGCAAGCCCTGCAACACCGGCCCGATCGCGACCGCGCCTGCGCTTCGCTGCACCGCCTTGTAGGTGTTGTTTCCGGTATTCAGGTCGGGAAAGATGAAAACGGTTGCGTGACCCGCGACCAGTGACTCGGGCAGCTTGGCCGCCGCCACGGTCGCATCGGCCGCGGCGTCGTACTGGATCGGTCCCTCCACCGCCAGGTCAGGCCGTCGTTCCCGGACGAGGGCCGTAGCCCGGCGCACCTTCTCGACGGCATCTCCCTCACCGGAACTCCCGGTCGAATACGAGAGCATGGCGATCCGCGGTTCGATGCCAAAGTCATTGGCAGTTCCGGCCGATGAGATCGCGATATCCGCCAGTTGCTCGGCAGTAGGTTCCGGAATCACCGCGCAGTCCCCATAGACCAGCACCCGGTCGGGCAAGCACATGAAGAACACGGAAGAAACACTGGAAACGTCAGGCGTGGTCTTGATCACTTCAAAGGCCGGACGAATCGTGTGGGCGGTGGTGTGGGCGGCGCCGGAAACCATACCATCGGCCAGTCCCAGCTGCACCATCATCGTGCCGAAATACGAGACATCGGTCACGACATCCCGCGCCCGATCCAGCGTCATCCCCTTGTGGGCCCGAGCCTCGGCATAGGCCACGGCGAACCGCTCGCGCAGAGTGGGACCGAAGGGGCTGACCAGACTGGCCGGTGTGAGGTCGAGCCCCAGTTCCCCGGCCCGCTGGGCAATCTGGTCCGGGTCACCCAGGATGGTCAGGTCGGCCGCTCCGCGGGCGAGAATGATGCTGGCCGCCCGCAGGATCCGGTCGTCGTCTCCCTCGGGCAGCACGATATGCCGACGATCGGCACTGGCCCGCGCGATCAACTGGTGCTCGAACATGAGCGGCGTGACGGCGGCGGAGGCGGCATGGGCGATGGTTTCAACGATCTGCCCTTCCGGCACATACCGATGGAACAGATCCAGCGCAAGGTCGAGTTTCCGGCGCGACTCGGCCGCCAAACGACCGCGCGTCCGCACGATGCGCATGACCGTCTCGAACGTGTTGAAGCGGGTTTCGACGATGGGCAGATCGGAGCCGTGGCCCTCAACCAGGCGTTCGATGGCTGGAGAGAGCGCGAAACCGCCATTGAGAATGATGCCGGAGAGCTGTGGAAAGGTTGCGGCTTCGTGCGCCATCAGCACTGCCAGCAGCACCTCCGGCCGGTCTCCAGGAATGACGACCGCTGCACCCGGCACCAGGCGGGTCAACACGTTCTCCAGCGACATCGCCGAAACCACGACGCCAAGTACCTCCTGCTCGAACTGCTCGGCATCACCCTGATAGGTCGTGCCGTCGACGGCATTGGCCAGCGCACGGAACGTCGGAGCGACGAGCACGGCATCCTCCGGAATGGCCCAAACCGGCACGCTACCTTCGCCAGTGGCCACTGTTTCGATCGCGGCCACAATCTCGGCCAACTCAGCGGGATCAACTCGGTTGGCGACAATTCCGGCGAGAGTGGCCCGCTCGGAAGTCAGCTCGGCAATGGTCATTTCCGCCACCTGGGCCATCTCGGCCGGCGTTCGCGCCTCACCCAGAAAGACAGGCGTATTGGTGGAGGAGGATTCGCCCTGGCGACGGCCACTCAGAACGAGGATCACCGG
>CAZNQC010000004.1:11628-23283 GCA_964574825.1 uncultured Sphaerobacteraceae bacterium
CGCGGTGCCAGACCGGCTGACGGGTCGAAAGACTCCAACACGCTGCCCTGCCCTCCGCAGGGATTCGAGGACCCCAAGGGCAACCGTGGACTTACCCGTATTGCCTTCCGCCGAGGTGATGTAGATCGTCTTTGCCACGCGGCCCATTTCCTCAACTCAGTCCGGACTCCGATAGCGTCAACATACTACGGCACACGCTGCACCGCCTTCCGAACGAGCGGCCAACAGAAGCAAGGACTGGTGAAGCACGGCCCCGCTGCAGCGTCCCGGTACAATGCCTCGGAGCAGAATGCACATGTACTTTGGGAAAGGCGAAGCGAGTGACGATCAGCGAGGACCATCGCAGTGAAGCAACGGAGGCGCTGCCAAGGTCCAGGGCGGAACACCTGGACGAGTATCGAGCGAATATTGAGTCCCAACGCGAAACGGCCCGGGAGAAGCAGGCGGGACGCAGCAAACGCTCCGCCTACGACCGGGTGATCGCGCTGCTCGATGAAGGCTCGTTCACTGAACTGGATCCCTTCGTACGGCACCGGGCGTCAATGTTCGGCATGGATCGCCAACGACCGTTCGGCGACGGGGTGGTGACCGGTTTCGGCACGATCGATGATCGCAAGGTGGCCGTCTTCTCCCAGGACTTCTCGGTGTTCGGCGGGTCGCTCGGCGAAGCCTTCGCCGAAAAGATGGTCAAGCTGATGGATCTGGCCGAACGCTACGGCGTGCCGATCATCGGGATCAACGATTCGGCCGGGGCACGGATTCAGGAAGGGGTTGAAGGTCTCGCCGGATACGGTGACGTCTTCTTCCGCAATGTCCGGGCCTCGGGTGTGGTTCCCCAGATCTCCATCATCGCCGGCCCCTGCGCCGGCGGCGCCGTCTACTCTCCCGCCATGACCGATTTCACGTTCATGGTCGAGGGTATCGGCCAGATGTTCATCACCGGTCCCGACGTGATCAAGACCGTGACCGGCGAGACTGTCACGATGGACGACCTCGGTGGCGCCGCGACGCATACCCAGATCAGCGGTGTCGCCCACTTTGCCGCGACCGACGAGGACGACCTCAACGACCAGGTCCGCCACCTGCTGAGTTTCCTGCCTTCAAACAACCTCGACGACGCGCCGTGGTTCGCGCCGGACGATGACCCGGTGCGGGAGGCTCCCGAACTCGACACGATCGTGCCGGAAACCAACACCAAGCCCTACGACATGCATGAGGTGATCGCCGCCGTGGTCGATGACGGCGAGTTCATGGAGGTTCAACCTCATCACGCGGCCAACATCATCTCCGGGTTCGCGCGGCTGGATGGCCACGCCGTTGGCATCGTCGCCAACCAGCCGCGGGTCCTGGCCGGAACACTGGACATCGATGCCAGCATCAAGGGGGCGCGGTTCATCCGCACCTGCGACGCCTTCAACATCCCCCTGGTCACCTTCGTCGATGTGCCAGGGTTCCTGCCCGGCACCGAGCAGGAATACAACGGCATCATTCGCCACGGCGCGAAGCTCCTGTATGCCTACGCGGAGGCGACGGTTCCAAAGGTGACCGTGATCACGCGGAAGGCCTATGGGGGAGCCTACGTGGTGATGTGCTCCAAGCACATCGGGGCCGACTTCAATGTCGCCTGGCCAACTGCCGAGATCGCGGTGATGGGTCCTTCCGCTGCCGTGAACCTCGTCTTCCGTCGCGATCTGGCAGCCGCCGATGATCCGGACGCGCGACGCAAGGAGCTGATTACCGACTACGAAGAACTGTTTGCCAGCCCCTACCAGGCGGCATCGCGCGGGTACATCGACGATGTGATCGATCCACGCACGACCAGGCCGTGGCTGATCCGCTCGCTGGACCTGGCCCGTTCCAAACGAGTCTCCGCCCCACGCCGCAAGCACGGCAACATCCCCCTTTAACGAGGAAACAGGAAATGGAAAGGAGAATATCGGGCATGGATTCGTTCGACCATACGGTTCGGCTGGAAGTGAATCCGGAGGCGACAGATGAGGAGCTGGCAGCAATCGTGAGTGCCGTGATGGCTTTGCGGTCCTCCGGGCAACGTCCAGCCGATCAGCGCCCCGAGCGGCCATCGCGATGGGCCAGTGCCGGTCGCGAGGAAAATCATTCTCCTTTCCACAGGAGCTCTCCATCGGCGAACGACCTGCCCTGATAACGGGCAGTCCATGCGCAGATGCTGCTCTGCAGGGTCATGCCGTGCCCTCATTAGTTGGTGAATAGTCCGGATCAGTGCATGAATGGCTACTTCACTACCCCGAATACTGGTAGTCTGCCAGCTTCCCGGTAAAGTAACATTTGGTAAGGAACATTGACGCTTCACAGAAACGGACAATTTGTGGATACGCTCGTCGTCTTATTGCAACTGATTCTGGCTGGGGTCTTGATCGTCGCCGCCTATGGCAAGTTCCGGGACCTGGCCGGCTCACGGCAGGCTGTCGCGGATTTTGGCGTGCCAAAGCAGTTCGCCGATCTGGCTGGAACCGCACTTCCTGGCGTGGAACTGGTCCTGGGTCTTGGTTTGCTGTGGGGGGCTACCGCCCGGTGGGCCGCGTTGCTGGCAGCCCTTCTCTTCCTGGCCTTCATTGCTGGAATTGGCTACAACCTGAGCAAGGGCAAACAACCCGAATGCCACTGCTTTGGCCAGATCCATTCCGAGCCAGCTGGCTGGCCGACGCTGATCCGCAATGTCGTGCTGACACTGGCCGCGCTCGTCGTGGTCTGGCAGGGGGCGGTCGGGCCGGTCGAATGGTTCGATGATCTTACCCACGACGGCGAAGCGATAACCTTGATCGGTCTCGCGCTGCTGGGTGTTGGCATTGGCCTGATCTTCCTGCTCCAGAGGCTGATCAGGCTCAACAGCGATCTCGTCGACCTGCAGGCCGATCTGGCTAACCGACTCGAAGTCCTCGCCGATCGCCCCGTGGTGGTGAATGGTGAGGCTCCGGCCGCTGCCCCGGCTGCCGAGAGCGCCCCACACACGGCTCCTGACTTCGACATTGCCGCGCTCGACGGTGGGCGCCTCACCCTGGATAGCCTGAAGGAACCGGGCAAGCCGGTCATGCTGGTCTTCGCCGATCCGGGATGCGGTCCGTGCTCGGCGCTGACGCCCGACATTGCCGAATGGCAGAAGCGCTTTGGCGAAGACCTGACGATGGCGGTGATCAGTCGCGGCACGCCAGAATCGAATCAGGACAAGTTCGTCACGAAGGGCGTCGGCAACATCGGCCTGCAGGAAGAGTGGGAAGTCTTCAACGACTATGAGGTCCGCGGGACCCCTTCGGCCATCCTGATCGACCCCGATGGCATCATTCGCCAGCCCTATGGCGTTGGTCGCGACTCGATCCGGCAACTGGTCAACCGGGCCGTGAGCCCGGACCAGGGGCCAGAGGACCAGAAGCCGACAATCAACCCGGGCGACGACCCGCTGGCCGAGATTCTGCGCAAGGCGGAAGGTCCAGAGGTTGGAAGCGGGGCCAGTCGCCTGCCGTTGCCAACGGTCGACGGCGAATTCCTCAGCCTGGATGACTTCAAGGGCGAGAAGACGGCGATCGTGTTCTGGAATGTGACCTGCGGCTTCTGCCAGCGAATGCTGCCGGACCTCAAGGAGATCGAAGACGAGGCCGGTGACAAGATTTCCCGGATCCTGATCGTCTCCCAGGGCGATCCGGAAGCCAATCGTGAGCAGGGCCTCAAGTCCAGGATGATGCTGGACGACGGCTTCACCATGGGCCGGGCATTCGGCGCCAACGGTACCCCTTCGGCCATCGTGCTGGACGAGGATGGCAAGGTCGCATCGCCCCTGGCGATCGGTGCTGATGCAGTTCTTACCTTGCTCGACGAGACGCTCGAACTCGATGCCGTCGCCGCCGACTGAGGACTCTCACCTGCATTCTGCGCAGATACCCCGAGCCCACCGAATTACTGGTGGGCTCGGGTTTTGTTTGCCAGGCATTGGTTCGACCCGAAGCTCAGTCGCTGGTGCCCTGTCCTGCCCGTTCCGTCGCAAGCGAGCGAAACCATGTCAGGGCAGAATCCAGGTCCGGCCGGGTGCAGCGATAGACCTGGGCATGATCCGCGACGTTGACCAACATCTGGAGTGTCTCAGCCGGGCGGTTGCGGATCGCGACCATGTGCTCGCTCATCGCAATCACCGCTTCCCCACCAACCAGGCGAGTCGCTTCCCAGGCCGAATCGGCTTCGTATCTGATCAGGGCCACCACGTCCACCGGAGGCGGTTCGAACGTGTGGTCCAGCACGGGAGCCCGATCGTCGAGATCGATCCGCCCTCGCGGTCCCAGTGGGCCTTCCCGTTGGGAAAGCTTTCGGGCGTAGGGCCGCACTCGTCCATCGAGGTCCAGCACCGCAAACTCATCCGAGAAGTACGTGGCGCCCTCGTTGACCAACGCGCGAGTCAGGGTAGATTTGCCAGCAAAGGATGATCCCGGCAGCACGATGGTCATGCCTAGCCACTGGACGACACCAGCATGAAGAAACAGGTGCGGCTGGGCGAATTCAGCCACATAGATCTGCAGGCTCGACTCCAGCCGTTCCACTGCCACTTCGTTTGATAGAAACGGTCCACTTCGCTCGCCGTCGACCTCCAGGTAGTACCCCTCCGGAGGACCATCCTCCATCACCAGGAGATAGGAGCGATCGACATCCAAATCCTCACGCGGAGCCTCGAATACCCCCGGCGGCAGCTCTTCCCGGGCGAGCTCCAGCAATTCCGGGTCGGACACCGTGATCCGGATGCGGAGGCCGTGGGCCACATAGTCGACACACTCCAGGTCATCGCGCCCTGTGTCGGAAGTTGCTGCCGGCTGAATGCTACTGCTCATGTCGCTCCACAATGGTGACATCCGAAAAGTGACCGTTGGTTGGTTCCGGTGGTGCAGCTTGGGCCCGCCGGAACAGCCGGTCGAAGATCCCAGGTTGCTTCGGCGGAACGAGGACAACCTCAATCCGGGCCACGACCTCGGGCGGAAGCCGCTGCTGGTCGGGACCGATCACGATCTGGCCAGGAATTGAAAGCCCTGGCACTACCAGATCCTGGGCCTCGAACAGACCCACCTGCGCCTCGTGCGCATGCGTCAAGGCCGATCGCATCAACTCGATCGCCAGCGGCGGATCGATTTCCGCCTCAAGCAGCCGCTTCGCCGACCGTTCGAGATGCGCATCGAACCCTTCCAGTGCCGCCGGAATGAGCCGGGCTGGAATCCAGGCTCCCCCCATGGTTCCCGCTTGCGCCTCCAGCCGGATCGGCATCACGTTGGCCACCCGTCGGTCAAGCCCAGCCTGCAGGAACAAGCGTGCAGGTGGCCGCATCAACAGCCCCATCGACCGGTCTACCTGGGCCTCCCAAAAGCTCAGCCCAAACGGCCGTGAAGCGAATGAGGGTGAACGCTGGGCCAGATACTCCGCCAATCCGAACGACACCTGGTTGGCGGCCCGCAGGCTACCGGCTGCAGCCCGCTCCAGCACGCCGGTCTGGACAGAGCCCACATAGGCTCGAACAGTTTCGTCATCGATTGGATGGAGCGATACGATCTCCATGATCCCATTCCTGCCGCCTACTGGGCGATCTCACTGCCTCCATGGGAGTATACGAGGTACAGGAACTGCATCCCTGCCAACCGGAGTTACCCGTGCCGTCATTCCCAGCTGCCGCTTCGTCCACGCTCGTCCTGCGCACCGTTACCGAGAGCACGGAAACCCGGATCGATGTGGGCTGGCAATGCCGTCCAGCAAACGAGCCCCTCGCCTCGATCCCTGCCCAGGACCCACTCCCCGAGTTACCCGTTCCTGCCGGATCGGTGCGCCACATCGTGGCCCTGGACGTGCTCGAAGCGGTATTGGACGAGGAGGCGTGGCTCGAGGCCATCATGACTGCGCTGGAACCAGGTGGAACGGCCACATTGCGAGTACCCCTGGAGGGCCCGTCGGCCTGGCTTGATGCGCTGAATCTCTATCGCTACGCCCAGGACATCTCCGGGCTCGGCAAGCCCCTCCAGGAGACCAAGCTCAAGGGGTGGCATCGGCATTACGGGCCGCAGGAGCTCAAGTCACTCTTCACCCGCCATGGCTTCGACGTGATGGCTGTAAACCGAGAAGGGAATCCGCTCCTGGAAGCGGGCCAGTTGGTCGCCCTGGTTTGGGGTGGCATGATCAAGCGCACGCCCGTGGTTGAAGACTCGGTGCGCTCGTGGCGTGAAGATCGTGAGGACCAGCGCCGGCTCGTTCGGCTTGGCCCCCTCTCAACCAGGATCACAATCAAGGTCCGCAAACGAATCTGACCCAGCTACTCCCCCTCATCGCCGAGGTCGACGTTCGTCAACGGCACCGCGCCATCCGGAATCACAACCGGGAACGGCACTCGTGTCACGAACTGGTCGACCAGCTCACCACGTCCCGCTACCCCAAGTTCACCCATGATCATGGCAAACCGCGCCCGCAGATGCTCGAGGATGCCCAGCTTGCGATCCTCGTCCAGGGTCCACAACTGACGTTTGAACGGTCCAATCGCCCTCTTACGCGCGTTGTAGTAGAACTGGGCGTCGGTCTGCCCATCCGATCGCTCATCGGCGTGGTTGGCGTCGAGGTAGGCCTGAATCTCGGTCGTCAATTCCGCGGGGAAATAGGGCGAATCAAAGATCGCGTTCTGGAAGGCAGTAGCCAGGTGCACCTCGACCGCATTGGCGCTGGCGAATCGATCGAAGGCACTCTCGGGCAATGTCGAGGCACCATGCTGGACTGCTCCACCCAGACCGTAGCGCTCGCGAGCCACCTCGGACAGCAGCGCGAGGGTGTCGAAGTCGACGGCTACCTCCTTGATCGAGCCATCCGGCAACACGATGCCGCCGTGACTGGTGCCGGTCTGGACGCTGATCTTGCTGATCCCCGCCAGGCGCGTTCCGGTCTCATGCTCCAGGCGCTGCAGCTCCTCCAGGTAGCCATCCATAAAGGCATCGAGGTCTTCGACCGTGCTGTTCGTGGTGCCGACTTCACCGATCTCGCCGCCGATCGAGATGGTGATGCCCGCCGGTTCGGCTGCCCGAATTGCGGCCGTCAGGGCAGCCGTCTGCACGTAATTCGTCCGCTGCTGGTCACGCAGGGTTGGCTGCGAGAGATCCACGAGCGTTGACGTGTCGATGTCGATGTTGCCATACCCGGCCTGAATCGCCTCAACGGCCAGATTCCTAACCGCCTCGGCCTCGGCGGCCGGATCGTTGCCCCAGGCCTTGAGGCTGGTCTGGTAGTGATCGCCCTGAATGAAGACTGGTCCCTGCCACCCCTCCCGGATGGCCGCACCGAGTACGACCGAGGCGTATTCCGCCGGACGCTGTTGCGTGTACCCCATCTCCGAACGGGCGAGTTCGAAGATCATCTGTTTCGTGCCAGTCTCTTCGGCGGCCTGGAAAACCGCTCGGGCCACATCGTAGGCCATGGCCCGGACGTTGATGGCGGGCGTGGTCGCGTTGGCATACTCGCCGCGCCCGGCAGCTCGGTAGAGCTCCTCGATCGAAGCGGTCCAGGCTCCAGCGGCGTCCGCCAGCAGCCGGATCAACCGGCGCGACTGAGTTCGCAAATCATCGTTGCCGAAGACCGCCGACCACACAAGCCGGTCGATATAGTGCCCGCGCAGGGCGTTGGCATCCAGGATCTCGACGCCGTCGCCCTCGATACGGACGATGCCATCGGCTTCCTTCAGCAGTTCGTCGACCGAGGTGAATTCGCGATCGGCCATGGCAGCGGCTTCCTTCCCTTTGTGTCCCAATTCAGCCCGCCTGTGCGGGAGATGTCTGGCACATGTTGTACCGCAGGTTGCGGTATCCGTCTCCCGCCACCCGGGCAGAGCCCGGACCATCTGAACGGTGCGGGAGACGCGCCGAGGCGCCGTTTCGGGAAGAAACGGCGCCTCGTATCCTGCGCGGTGATGGAAGAGGGACTTTCCCCTTATTCCACCGTGATGGTGCCGACCATGCCCGCCTGAGCGTGCCCGGTGACGGTGCAATGGAATTCGTAGGTGCCCGGTGCGGCATTGATGACGACCGATGTCTGCTCGCCACTGGCCAGCAAGTCGGACTCGATGCCAAGATCATCCACCGCGAAGTCGTGCTCCAGCACGCCGTCATTGGTGATGTTGATGGTGACGTCCGTGTTGGCCGGAATGGTGAATTCTTTCGGCTCGAACGCGAGTTCGACGGCCGAGACATCGACGGACGTGGCGGCGTCCCCACCAGTGGTCGTTTCGGAAACCGGCGAAGCGGCCGGTGACGCAGCCGGCGTTGCCGCCACCGACCCGTCACCTTCGACAATCGTCAACACACCGACCATGCCCCGTTCCCGGTGGCCAGGAATCGAGCAATAGTACTCGTGGGTGCTTCCAATCTCCGCATCCGTTGGCACCTGGATATCGATCGGCTCTCCGAACGGGAGCACCTGGGAGATATCGAACTCATCGATCACGAAGTCATGTTCCAGCACACCGCGGTTAAGGACGCGGATGATCTGGCCCGGCGCCGCGCTGATCTCTTTGCGGCTCCAGTTGTACGGATCGGTGGATTCGAGGGCAATGACCGCCGGATCTTCCAGCGAGGCAGCCGCCTCGTCAGAGACCGACGGAAGGTCTTCCGCTACCGGCGTGGAACCGGCTGGAACGGTAATGTTGGTGGCAGGGGTTCCAGATTCGATGACCGTGAGGGTTCCGACCATTCCGCTCTCGCGGTGACCAGGAACCGAGCAGTAGAACGTGTAGGTGTCGCCAGGAGTCAGATCCTCCGGCAACGCAACATCGACAACTTCGCCGGTCGGGAGCACCTGGGAAATGCTGAGTTCGTCGATGACAAAGTCGTGCTCCAGCACCCCATCGTTGGTGATTTCGATGGTTTGACCAGGAGCCGCCTGCAGGTCCACGATGCTCCAGCTGAACGGATCGATCGCCCGGAGTTTGACGGACTCGCCCGCCGCAACGGTTTCGCCTTCGCCCTCACTGGGTGTGGCGGCTTCTTCGTCGGCCGGAGCGGCTTCCTCGGCCGGGGCACTCGCCTCAACAATCGTCAGCGTACCCTCCATGCCGCTCTCACGGTGACCGGGGATCGAGCAGTAGAAGGTGTAGGTGTCTCCCACCGCCAGGTCGCCTGGAAGCGTCACTTCTACCACTTCACCGCTGGGGAGCGCCTCTTCGATGCTGAGTTCATCGATCACGAAGTCGTGTTCCATCACGCCCGTGTTCGTGACCTGAATCGTGGCTCCAGGGGCCGCTTGCAGGTCGTTGGTGCTCCAGTTGAACGGATCGTGCGCTTCGAGGATGACCGGTCCATCCGGCTCGGTCCCGACCGCGTCATCGCCCTCGGCCACTTCCTCGGCGTCTTCGGCAACACTCGCCTCAACGATCGTGAGGGTGCCTTCCATACCGCTCTCGCGGTGGCCCGGAATCGAGCAGTAGTAGGTGTAAGTGTCTCCGACGGCCAGGTCATCCGGGAGGGTGACGTCGACAGGTTCACCGCTGGGGAGCACTTCGTGGATGCCAAGCTCATCGATCACGAAGTCGTGCTCCATCACACCGGTGTTGGTGATCTGGATGGTCTGCCCTGGCGCCGCTTCGAGTTCGTTCGTGCTCCAGTTGAAGGGGTCGTGGGCTTCCAGCGTCACCACGCCCTCGTCAGCGCCGCCCGAGTCGCCACCGCTGCTGTCGTCACCACCACCGGACGCACCGCCACCCGGGGTGGCCATCGGCGCCAGTGTCGGCGGGGCACCCTCCACCGGAATCATCGTTGGATCCAGATCCACGTCGTCGGGGTCGTTGCCGCAGGCGACCAGGACGGCACTGGTGCCGCCTGCCGCTGCGACAAGCATGAACTTTCGTCGATCCATGCGCTTCATCAGGGAAGTTCCTCCACCACCGCATTCAGCTCGATGGTTGCTGTGTGAACGAAGACCGGCAAGTCCGGCCAAAACCACGCCACCAGAGAGCACGCCGGTGTGATCTACTTTCCACAGGTGATCTCAAGGGGGGAATTCGCCTCGCATATGGAAAGCTGCACGGCGTGCACAACACCGATAATTCTACCGCGAATCCATCTATGAAACATTCATCTGCTGCGCCGATGCACATTGGTCAGGGGGATCGTTCGATCAATGTCACCGCCTGGCCAGGAGACGGTCCTCCGGCCTTGCTTGTCCACGGCATCGGCTCATCCGGGGCCAGCTGGAACGAGCTGATCCCCCTCCTCCAGCCATTCCTCCAGCCATATGCAGTTGACCTTCGAGGCCACGGTGCATCGGCCCATCCTGCGACCGGTTACCTCTACGACGACTATATCGATGACCTGGACCAGATCGTCGACATACTCAAGCTGGCCCACCCCGTGCTGATCGGCCATTCGCTCGGCGGCATCGTGGCGCTTTGGTGGGCTGCCAGGCATCCGGCCAGAGCCAGCGCGGTGATCGTGGTCGACTCGCCACTACGCAGCGGTGAAGAGTTCCGCCCGGCGTTCGACGGCTGGATCGCCCAGAATGCCATGGCGGTCGATGACCTCGCAGCACACTATCTCGAGCAGAATCCGGAATGGGAGCCCACACGCGCGAGACGCCGGGCGGAGATCATGACCAACACCGCTCCGGGTGTGTTCCGTGAACTCAAGGTGGACTCATTACGTCACGATGGTGAGGATCGGATTGCCGAACTGCTGGAGATTCAGTCACCGGTATTGCTGGTCCGCGGTGAGCCTCAAAGTGGCAGCATGGTTCACCCGGAAGATGCTGAGGCCCTGGTCTCCCGCCTGCCCAACGCCGAGGTTGAGGTGGTTCCCGGAGGGGGACACTCGTTGCACCGGCAGTTCCCCGAGCAGTTCATCGAGGCCACGCACGCATTTCTGGCTCGGCACGAAATCATCGACGAGCGCGGCCAGGACTCATGAGTGCGCTTTCGGCTCGATGACAGTCGCCGGTATCACGGTTGGAGGAGCTGTTCGATCGTCACGAATGTATAGCCAGATTGCTGGTAGTCCTGGAGCAGCGGACCCAGCGCGGCGAGGTCGCCATCTTCCGAGACATGTAGCAGCAGGATCGCCCCCGGTCCGCCCAGATCGGACGTCACACCACATCGCTGGACGATCTGCTCGGGTGGATCGCCGTTCCAGGCCAGTGTGTCGCAACTCCACCAGATCGTGTACGAGTAGCCGAGTGCACCAAGCTGCTCCAGCGCTTCCAGATCGTAATCACCATAGGGGAAGCGGAAGTAGGGTCTGGCGGTATAGCCATCGGTTTCAGCCTCGATCTGCCGCTCGGTAGCCTCGATCTGCCATTGGCGTTCGTCCGGCGCCAGAGGTTGCGTGTCGGTGGAATAACCAGTGAATGACGAGTGGTCCCAGGTGTGGTTGATGATCTGGTGCCCTTCATCCAGGATGCGCTGCATCAAGTCCGGATTCTGCTGGGCCCAAAGACCGGTCACCCCAAATGTCCCGACAGCACCATACTCCTTCAGCAGGTCCAGCATCTGCTCGGTGTGGCCACGACCTTCGCCGGCATCGAAGGTGAATGCCACTTCCAGCCGACCAGATTCTCCGCGCTGAATCAGCACCGAGTAATCCAGCCCGGTCTCGGGAGCAGCGGGGCGCTCGGTCGGAGTGGGTTCCACCGTGGGGG
>CAZNQC010000004.1:23383-32888 GCA_964574825.1 uncultured Sphaerobacteraceae bacterium
GTCGGTGGGCCTCAGGGTAGCTTCAGCCGTTGGCGTGGCGGCGATGACCTGGTCGGGGTCGACCGTCACCGCGCCACGCTCGATCACCATCAATACGATCAGGATCACGAGAAACGTTTGAGCCCGAATCACCGCGCCACGCGCCCTCCCATCAAGGCGAACCTGGCGCTACCTACCAGATGCCGAGTTCGTCCTTGGCGTCTTCGCTCATGAGGTCCGGTGACCAGGGCGGAGTCCAGACCAGCTTGACATCGGTTTCGCCGATCTCGGGCAGGTCGCGGAGGGCGTTGTTGACTTCCTGCACGATCACCGGCCCCAGCGGGCACCCGATGGAGGTGAGAGTCATGGTCACCAGCACGTCCCCGTTCTCGGCAATATCGGCATCGTAGACCAGTCCAAGGTCGACGATGTTGATTCCGATTTCCGGGTCGAACACATTCTTCAAACCCAAAAAGACATCGTCCCGGGTAAATTCAACGGCCATTGCGCAATCGTCCTCCATGCATTGCTCGTGTCGACCGATCGGGCTCAGCACCGATCGATTCATGTTCAGTGTACGAAACGCAACCACCAACCAACCGGGGACTACCCCGGCGAACGGCCGGGCGCCGGCAGCGAAAACTGCTTCCCGCGATCATTACCCGAAAATCAGCAGGGTTCCAGCGACGAATGGTGTCGCCACAATCGCCACACGAAGGACGTTGACGGGAGCCCGCCGGGTCAACTTGGCGCCAACGTACGTGCCCGCCATCATGCCGATCGTGGCCCCGATCAGGTGATCGACCGACACATCTCCGTGCCGGGCAAGCGCCAGGCTGCCGCTCGCGGAGATGAAGATCAGCGCCAGCATGGTTGTGCCAATCGTCCGCACGAGCGAGAGTTTGAAGACCGTCAGCATCCCCAGTTGGATGAACGGCGCCATTCCAACCCCGAAGAAGGCGGAGGCGATGCCGCCAACCACCCCGAGCGCCCCACCGCGCGCCACCATCACCGGGGTGGCAGGCGGTTCCGTTCCGCTGATTTCGGCTGCCATGCGAGGTGCGAGACGCGTGCGTAACCAGACGAGGAAGGCCAGGAACCAGAGCGCCAGGCCTGCCATGATCTGGAGAACGTGTTCCGGAATGCTCTGTCCGATGTCGGCGCCGAGCACCGCACCAAGCATGCCGAACAGGCCCACCGTCACACCCGCCGGGACGTTGATGTTGCCCTCGCGGTAGTGTGAAATCGTGCCCGAGACCGACACCACCACCATCGAGGCCAGAGCAGTCCCAACTGCCTGGTGAATGGGTAGCCCAAAGGCAATGGTCAGGACCGAAACCATCACCCCAGCTCCACCCGCGCCGATGAACCCGAGCAGGGTGCCGATGACGAAGCAGGTTGCGATCAGGGTGAGAATGAGCGTCAGGACCCACGCTCCTGGGCCCGCTTGAGGGCTTCCAGCTCGGCCTCGATGTCCAAGGGCTTCTGATCGGCAGCCGGTTTCACCAGTGGCACATCCACGAACTCCGTGTCCCGCTCGGGCGGTTCCTGCACGGTGGGTGGGCGCCGCATTGGCTCGACCGTCTGGACGTCAATCACCGTCGTCCAGGAACCTCGCGGCTGGCCGCCGGGCGGAGACGCCTGCTGGCTATTCCGGGCGGCCCGCTGGCTGCGGAACCAGAACCAGCCGATCACCACCAACGGGATCAGCAGGAACATCACCAACCCGAACTGGAAGGCCAACGAAATCACGCTGTGGAAGATCCAGCCAAAGATCAGGCCGATCACGATTCCGGCGATGAACCCGAACTGGGCCCCTTTCAACCGGTGCGACCATTCTGGCGGCAACATGCTGCTGAAGCCGGAGGGTGGTTGTTGCGCCATCGCTACCGTGCCCCTTCCACTTCGGCTGCGCTGCTGGTGTCACGCCAGAGGGGTCGCGTCAGGCAGGTCGGGCCTCCCTGGCGGTTGTGCGAGATATGCCGTCCGCGATAGGTCAGCACGTCCATGCCAGCCTGTTCCAGCAAGCGACGGGTGCCAACGTTTTCTTCCAGCAGCAACACCTTGCCGGGAGCCAGCGCCAGCACATTGGTGCCTTGCGTGGCGAACTCCTCGGGCGGAATCTCAATCAGTGTCCAGTCCAACGCCTGCAGCAACTGCATGAACGGAGTGCTCATCAGCGGGGAATAGATGACCGCCGTTCGTTCGGCCACGGGGCTGATCAGCGACAGCAGGTGAAGGCATTCGTCCGGACCGTGCCAGTGGGGCAGTTCCGTTCTGATCACGTCCACGTCCTGCGGTCGCATGAAGCTGGCGAGTTGGTCGGCGCCGGTCTGGTTGGTGCGATAGCCGATACCAACCGCCAGCAGGTTGCTGTCGAGCCAGAAGACATCGCCACCTTCCAGCGTTGCATCCCCGGTCACCCGGCCAATCACGGGCACACCGAGGTTGTTGTAGAGCGATTCGGCGTAATCCACTTCGACCCGCCGGATTTCCTTGCCGGGGTTGGTCAGGATCGCGCCGTAGTCGGTCACCAGCGAGGCATCGTAGACGAAGATCGAGTCGAGCCGGCCGATCTCGTCCGGTTCCTGCATCACCAGTTGGACACCAGCCGCACTCAGGATCTCGCAGAACGCATCGAATTCTGCCTCGCTCGCGGCATGGTCGACGGCCGAGGTGTAGCCAAAAGCCTGCCAATCATCGGGAGTTGCGGGCGGGGCAGGGCGCTGAACGATGACCCGCTTGAGCGGTGCCACCATCGAGTGGCCACCAAACCCTTGCGCCCGTTCCTGTTCGGCGATGGCCTGGTCGAGACTCGCCCGTTCTTCCGGTCCCGTTCGAAACATTGGTGGATCCATTCATCAGGCGGGGAATCACGAGAGCCTGTCTCGTTCGCGTCATCGTAGCATGGAGCCTCTGCTATCCTCCGGGCTGAGACAAGGACACCTCCTGCGATGGCGCCAAACGCTGTCTCCGGCAAGTCCGATTCTGCACGATGGAAAGTGATGACCTGGTGAAGATTGCCTATTTCGATCCCTTCTCCGGCGCCAGTGGCGACATGATCCTGGGCGCCCTGGTCGATGCCGGCTTGCCGTTCGGCCATCTCACCCGTGAGCTCGGCAAACTGGGTCTCGAGGGATACCAGATTCGAGTTGAACCGGCTAGCCAGCACGGGATTCACGGCAGCCGGGTCGTCGTGGACCTGACCGAGGACCATCATTCCCGCACCTGGGCCGATATTCGTGGACTGCTTGCGGCCTCCGAACTCGATCCTCCGATCCGGGAGGCCAGCATCGCGATCTTCCAGCGCCTGGCCGAGGCCGAAGCCAGGATTCATGCCGCCACGCCGGACGATGTGCACTTCCATGAGGTCGGCGGGGTCGATGCCATCGTGGACATCTGTGGGGCGTGTATCGGCCTCTCGTTGCTCGGGATCGAAGCGGTCTACTTCAACCCGCCCCAGGCTGGGTCCGGTTTCACCAACAGCGCCCACGGGCTGATTCCGATTCCGGCTCCCGCCACGCTGGAGCTGCTGGCAACCGCGCAGGTTCCGCTCGCTGCGCCGATTCCGGCGATGCTGGAATCGCGAGCCGAACTGCTGACTCCCACTGGAGCGGCCATCCTGACCACGATCGGCACCTGCGCCCAGCCATCGATTGCGCCCTCGGCCATCGGTTACGGATTCGGCCAGAAGGAACTCCCGTGGCCCAACGCCCTGCGAGTCTGGATCGGCGAGTTGCATGACGCCGCCGCGACGGACGGTGAAGTGCTGATCGAGACCAACATCGACGACATGAACCCGCAGTTCCACGAGTTGGCCCTGGAACGGATCTTCGCCGCCGGTGCCCTCGACGCGTGGCTCACCCCGATCCAGATGAAGAAGTCACGACCAGCCGTGACGCTGAGTGCCATCGCACCGACCAGCAAGCGCCATCAGGTGGAAGACGCGATCGTCTTTCACACCTCTACCCAGGGTGTGCGCGTTACCCCGATCGAGCGAGTCAAGGCGGGGCGCACATTCGAGACGGTGGCCACGAAGTGGGGCGACGTCCGGATCAAGTTGCGGATCTGGAATGGGCGAGTGATCGATGCCGCGCCGGAGTACGACGATTGCCTGGCGCTGGCCCGTCAGCACGATCTGGCCCTGCGCGAGGTCTGGAACGAGGCACACAGGATGGGCGAAGCGTACGTTGGCTCGCGTCGCTAACGATTCCACGACCTCAATCGCGCCAGCGAGTGGGTTGCCTGTGAAATGCATCCGCACGAATTCACTACTTCACGAATTCCAGGAACCTTGATTCCATGAGCTTTTTCGACCGTATTTCGTGTGACCAAATGCGAATTCGTGCGGAATGGTGCCGAAGAAAGGAACGAGAGACGAGAGACGAGTAACGAGTAAAGAGGGCGGGCGGCGATTCCGGGCAAGCAACGGGCGGGCCAGGAGATCATCCTAACCACGCCGTTTGGGCGATCCATACCTATCGTACGCATCGAGCAGGCGAAATCCCGCCACAATTCTCGAAATTGCTCGCACGTACACCTTCGAGCGACGAGAAGAATCGTCCCGAACGCCGATTCAATGCTGGCGGAAAGTCCGGATCAGCGAAAGCGGACCCAGGCGATGAGATAGGCGACTGCCACGTAGAGCAGGTCGGGCAGCAATCGAAGTTGCAGGATCTCAGCCACCGATGCGCCAAAACGTCCGTATTGCTCCGCGATTGCCGGAGAGATCACCCGCTCGTCCATCGCATTGATCTGGTCGAACGAGATGCCGAACCGCTGGGCCAGCAGCACGCGGCTGAGCAGGAAGCCGATGGTGATGATGCCGATCGCCAGCAACTGCAGGTCGGTCCCGCGCTTGTTGCCGGCAATGCGGGCCATGGTTTCCACCGTGCCGAAGCCCATCAGCAATGACAGGTAGAACTGCCAGTCGGGCAGGAATCGCCAGAGGATTGCCGTCACGACCGCCACGGCGAGGCCCGCACCGGCGGCCTTGAGCAGGTTGCTGGCCGGCGTGCGATAGGTCGGCAAACCACGCACACCGGCGCAATCGGGGCACCGCATGCCAACCGGGGTTCGCACGGCGCACTGCGGGCAAATCGGCTTCCCGCAGCGATTGCAGCGCAATCCGGTCAGTACATTCGGATGGTAGCTGCAGGGAACCTGTCCGGTCGGCGGCGACTGGTCGACGGCTTGGGCCATGTGCGAATGAAATCCTTGCGGGTGAATGCGGTGCGCGGCCGACATCGAGCCACGATGGCAAGCATACGACACCCGTGGCCGGGAAACGGCACGCGCAGGCGGGTGGCTACCAGTCGAAATCGATCGAGTCGAAGATGCTGCCAGCCGCATCCAGCAAGCCTGCGAGGCCACCGCTGGCCGCTTCAAGACCGCTGCCCAGCCCTTCGGCCATGCCCGACAGATCGACATCGCCCAGGTTCGGCATGCCGACATTCGGCAGGTCGATGTTGGGCACGTTCACGTCACTAGGATCGATGCCATCCCCGCCGCTGAGGTGCCCCAACCAGGCAGCAGTGCGCATGCCTTCCAGCGCCGCCTCAGCAACATCCCAGCCCATACCCTCGCCGAAGGCTGTGTCCAGCCAGCCTGGCGCAGTTGCCCCAGCAGCAGCAAAGGCCGCGACCCACTGCTTCTCCAGGCCAAAGGCCACGGCGTAGGAGAGATAACGATCGAAGAGCGTCCGTGACTCTTCCAGCGATTCGTACTTCTGGATCGACTGCAGGTAGGTGCGGAATGCTCGCCAGCGCGCAGCCGATTCCGCTCCGTGAAAGGTCTTCTGTGGCATGTTCCGGCTCATGCGCAACAGCACAAACCAGACAATCATCGCGGCGATGGTGGGCAGGAAGGCCCAGGCATCGGTCAGGAGGAAGACGATGAAGCCGACGATCGGCGACAGGATCAACCCTGCCCAGGCCAGTTTGCGCCAACGTTGCCGCGTCTCTTCAGGCGACCGCTTGAAGTAGTCACGGTCCACGAGTTCCTGGTAGAGATCGCGCTTGATGCGCGGTTCCCAGGTGTCGAAGCGACTCTTCACCTCACTCAGCAACACGCGGGCGCCAGGTTCCGGTTTGCCGTCGAACAGGGCGGCAAGCAGGTCACCTTCCAGTTTCGAGTCAATTCTGGCCGGATCGACGACCTCGAACTCGTAGGCACTCCGCCGCTTCTTCTTCCCTTCGGCCGCCGGGATCTCGTGAATCTGGATGGCACCGTGCCGGGCCAGACCGAGCATCGTCGCGACGACGTCCTCGTGGTCGGCCCGTTCGTCGAGCAAGGTGCCAGCCGCACCTGGCGGCAGGTCGTCCGGTGGTTCCGGGATGTACTCTGCCACCAGGCCCGTGTGGGGATCACGCCCCCGGACATACCAGAGCACGGTCACAACAACGAATCCACCGACCAGCAGGGCGACCATCGCCACCAGGAAGGCGAGGTGCAGTAGCTGCGTCGCGGTATCGTCCGATGCCGAGGCACCGGGTGGAACGGCCTGAACGAGTATCAGCATCTAGCGGAATCCCCGGCGGCCGCCGCCACCGCCACCGCCGCCGCCACGCGAACCACCACCGCGAGAGCCGCCCCCACTGAAACCGCCTCCACGGCTGCTGCCGAATGATCCGGAACCTGATCCCGAGCCGCCCGACTCGGCGAACGCCTTGGCGACCGTGCCAAGCATGTCCCAGAAGCTGTTACTGCTGCCCTGGAGTCCCTTGCCGGCAGCATCACTGGCATCCTGCATCGAGGGCATCTGCCAGTCGCCACCGGAAGGACCAGACGTTCCGCCACCAGTCCAGCCGCCCGACGACGGATATCCGGACGATGGCTGGGTCCAGTTGCCGCCCCGGCGGCGCGACGATGGTCCACGGCCATCGGTGATGATGACGGTGCCCCCGCCGGTCAACGGTCCGCCACCGAACCAGCTCGGGGGAGGGGTGTAGACCTGGGCGAACCGGCTCACCCACTCCTCGGCCAGGCCAAAGGCAACGGCATACGGCAGGTACTGGTCGAAGATCTTCTGCGACTCTTCGAGTTCACGCTTGCCCCTGAGGTCGCGCAGATAGGAGCGGAACGCCCGCCACTTCGCGGCGGACTCGGCACCTTCATGGGACTTGCGCGGCATCGAGTCCGCCATCCGCCGGGCAAAGATCATGAAGATCACGCCAACGATGAGCGGGAAGAAGGCCAGGCCCGACCACGCTTCGGTGAAGAAGAGGATGACGACCACGGCGGCGAAGATCAGGAACGGAATGGCCCGGAAGATCATTCGCCACCGCTTGCGCGTCTGCTCTGGCGATTCGCTGAAGTAGCCGGTACTTACCAACTGCTGATAGTAGGCATCTGAAATCCGGTGGTTCTGGCTGGCCAACGCCCCGGCGACATTGGGCATTGGCACCGATGTGTCAGTTTTCGCCCCTGCTCCGAAGATGACATCCAGCACCATCTGCTCGTAATTCCGCAGCGATTCGGTGTGGTTCAGCAACGTAAACGAATAGGGGCTCGTGCGGACCGTTGCCGGGTCGCTGTTCGGCTCCATCCGGATCACGTTGCGATTCGCGAGATCCAGCACGGTGGCAACCACATTCCGCGAGTGATAGGTCTCGTCCAGCAACACGCCGGCTGGTCCGGGCCGCAGATCGTCAGGCGGGGTCTCCATGTACTCCGCCACCAAACCCACGTGGGGATCCCGGCCGCGGGTGAACCAGGTCACCAGGAAGGCGATCCCACCACCAACTGCCGCCACCAGTCCGGCAATCAGCATCAGGAATCCGGCCCAATCCGACCGCTCCTGGGCTTCCTGCTGGGCCTGTCGTCGGAGGTCATCCTGGATCTGCCAGGCAGGAACCTCGGCGTTGGTGATCGGAGGGAACTGGAGACTGACTTCGAACTCGTCACCCTCGCGCAGGTTCGTGCGCGTCCAACTGACGGACGATCCCTCGATGGTTGGGTTTTCCGGATACCAGACCAACTCGTCTGCCGGCACCGCTTCGGGCAGGTTGATGGTGACGGTCGACTCGCGCACCGGTGCGATATCGGTCACATCCTGACTGACTGCGTACCACCAGACCTGCTGGTTGGCTGGGTCGAGATCGTCGTAGACACGGATGCCCCCGACCACGTCGTATTCGAGGACGACCACGCGCGATTCGGTCCCCGTCCAGCTTGTTGGGTCGAAGGCATAGTCGATTGCCAGTTCACCCGACTCGACGGCGTAGGTGTACGTGCCAGATTCGTCGTCGTAGCGGGACGGTCGCACGTAGTCGAGTGGCGCGGCAGACTGGCCGGTGCCATTCGCGACCGAGACGGTCACGTTGTCAATTTCGGAGATGCGGGTGAGCGGAATGGTGGCGAATCCAGCCGAGAACTGGCCGTCAAACGAGATGACCTGGTACTCGGTGACATGCATGGTGCCATCGGACCGGACATCGATCGTGACGTCGAACTGGTCCCAGACAACGCCGGAATCCTGCGCCCCGGCATCCGGCGGCAGCAGAAATGCCAGCACCGCGACCAGGCCAAGCATCACGACCAACCATCTGGCTGGCGCATGCAATCGACTTGCCTCGGTGGGGGCTCTCATCGGGCACCTGGCTCCTTGGGATGAAGTACGCACATGCGCGTCAAACGTGGGGTGCATCGGACACGTCACCTTTCCGAAGCAGTATCCCACGCACTGGTGTCTCGATCAGGAAGACGTTCGCAGGTTGTGACAGGTTCCCATTTGGGGCACCCGGCCGGGGGTGTGGCGGAGCATGCGTGCGTGGCAGGGGCGGAACGAGAACACAGACAGCTGGAAACAGGTCGGCGGCTCGGTGTGTTTGCGAAACAGGGTTACGACAGGCGAAGAAGGCCGGTGGGGGGCCCGCCGACGGATGGTTGGTCCCGCGGAACCTTGTTCCAGCCACAACACACTGCCCCGAGTCGTACCCCCTGGCCGGATTGCCGGTGAACGCGGGAAGGCACTGGTGTATCATCGTACACATGATGCAACCGTCCCTCGATTCCACCACCACCGCATCAGTTCCCGGCCTGACCAGACCTCAAATCGAGGACATTCTGGTGCAGCATGGCTACCGGCTCACTCGCCCGCGGGCGGCGGTGGTCGATGCACTTCTCACCTACGCACAACCATTCACTGCCGAGCAACTCGTGGCCGATATGGGGGCCGTGGGCGGCGGGATCGGTCGCGCAACGATCTATCGCACGCTTGAAATCCTGGCCGCGGTCGACGTCCTGAGCCGCATCATCCAGCCCGACGGTCATCCGGCCTATGTCTGCGATCTCACCGGACATCGGCACCACATCGTCTGCTCGTCCTGTGGCGTGGCCGTGCCGTTCACCTTCTGCCCACTGGAAGACCTGGCTCCCGCGTTGGCGCGGGACACAGCCTTCCAGATTCACGACCACCTGCTGGAAGTGTTCGGCACCTGCCCCAGTTGCCAGCAGCAACCTGCCCTCCAGCCATAGTCAGTTCCGACAGCGAGGACCATGTGATCGGCCCGAGTCCCGAGGTACA
>CAZNQC010000004.1:32988-46696 GCA_964574825.1 uncultured Sphaerobacteraceae bacterium
CCATAGTCAGTTCCGACAGCGAGGACCATGTGATCGGCCCGAGTCCCGAGGTACAAGTGGGAAACGGGTCAAGCCACTTATTGACACAAGGTCTCACTGGCTGATATTGTCCCCGGCGGCGGCCCTCGCCACGCAAGGCACTCCCTAAACCGTCTCCGGGAGCATGACTGGGCACCCATCGCGAGGGTGTTACGGCCCACAGCGAATGGCCCATGCAAGCGCGTTCGCCATGGCGCTAGGGCCGAAACGCCCTACGTCTTTGACTTGTTCCCAACCTTTCAGCAGAGTCGGTATTGCATGACCTCCAGATTCACGGCAGCGCCGATCCTCACGGCAACCAACATTTCGATGCACTACGGTGACCGGCCAGCGCTCGCCGATGTCTCATTCAGTGTCGCAACCGGCGAAACGATCGGTTTGCTCGGCCCGAATGGGTCGGGCAAGAGTACGCTGCTCAAGATCATCTCCGGCATGGTCACGCCGTCCCATGGGGACGTGCGATTCGAGGGGCACCTGTTGACGCACCCGGTCGCGGGTATCACCTACGTTCCCCAACGAGCCGGGGCGGACTGGACCTTCCCGATCACCGTGCTCGAATCCGTCCTGCTGGGACTGGGTCGCCGGTCGTCCCGGTTTCGGCCGTTCTCGAAGGCCGAGAAAGACCAGGCACGAACCGCCCTCGCCGAAGTACGGATGGATCGCTTCGCCAATGTCCAGATCGGCGCCCTGTCCGGCGGCCAGCAACAGCGGGTGTTCCTCGCCCGCGCCCTGCTCTCCTGCGGGCGCATCCTCCTGCTCGACGAGCCATTCACCGGTGTGGACATTCCCACCCAGGAGTTGTTCGTCTCGCTCTTCGACGATCTCGCTGCCCGCGGGGCGGCCATCATCTACGCCACGCACGACATCCAGCAAGCGCGCGACCGGGCGGACAGGCTGATGCTCCTGAATCGCAGCCTGATTGCCGATGGCCCACCGGGCGACGTGTTCACACCCGAGCGTGTGCGCCAGACATTCGGCGGCAACGTCCTGGTCTTCGACGACATCGCTACGACGGAGAGCCACCGATGACCAGTTGGCTGACCGAACCATGGTCGTTGACGTTCATGCAGCATGCCTTCATCGCGATCATGCTCGTCGGCGCCATCTGCGGGGTAATCGGGGTGTTCGTGATCCTGCGAGGATACGCATTCCTGGGTGACGCACTGGCGCACGCCATCTTTCCGGGGGTGGTGATCGCCTTCATCCTGGGAGGGAACTTCCTGGTCTGGGCGCTGGTGGCGGCCGTGATCGTTTCCTTCGGGATCGGTGTCGTCAGCCAGAGTGCCCGGCTCTCGAATGACACCGCAATCGGCGTGATCTTTGCCGGGGGATTCGCGCTCGGAGTGGCCCTGCTCTCTCAGCAGAGTGGCTACGCCCGCGATCTCAACGCCTTCCTCTTCGGCTCGATCCTCGGTGTCTCCAGAGACGACCTGCGCCTGACGGCCATCGTGGGTGCCGTGGTGCTGGCAGTGGTCTTCCTTCTGCGCCGCGAGTTCACCGCGATTGCCTTCGACCGGACGTTTGCCCGGGCGCTGGGTCTCAATCTCTGGTTGCTCGATCAGGTGTTCCTGATCATCCTGGCGCTGGCGATCGTGATCTCGCTGCAAACCGTGGGCAACGTGCTGGTGCTGGCCATGCTCGTCACCCCGGCTGCCACGGCCCGGCTCCTCACGGATCGCTTGCAGGTGATGATCGCCCTATCGGCCGCGATTGGCATGGCCTGCGGGGTTGCGGGGCTCTATCTCTCGTACTACCGAGGCATTCCGTCTGGTGCGGCGGTGGTGCTTGTGGCGACTGCCACCTTCGCCTTTGTCTTCCTCTTCGCGCCACGCAGCGGTCTGATCACGGGCACTATTCGCCAGCGCCTGCATCACGGTCACCCTGAAGCCGACCATTTCGCCGATGATGGCCTCGCGGCGGACTGATCCACTCGCAACCTGGACGTTTTCATCACCCGACCAACGCGAAGGGCGGTTCCATTGCGGAACCGCCCTTCGCATCCCCACATTCCCTCCCCCTGGAGGAGTCAGTTAGCTGATCTTGCGCGGATCCAGCGCGTCGCGCAGGCCGTCACCGATGTAGTTCACCGAGAGCACCGTCAGGAAGATCAGTGTGCCCGGGAACAGTGCTTCATGCGGATAGAGTTCCAGATAATCCTTGGCCTGGAAGAGCATTTGCCCCCAGGTTGGGACGTCCGACGGGAAGCCAAGACCGAGGAATGACAGCGCCGACTCGGTAATGATCGCGCCGCCGATTTCGAGGGTTGCGGCGACGATGATCGGGCTCAACACGTTGGGCAAAATGTGCTTGCCCATCAGGATACCGCGGGTGGCACCGATCGACCTGGCCGCCTCGACGAACTCCTTTTCCTTGACGGAGAGGAAGCTCGCACGAACCAGGCGGGCGGTTGGCATCCAGGCCAGGATCGCGATCACGATCACCACGAGCAGGAAGACGCCAAAGTTCCGCGAACCAAACCGATCCTCGGCAAAGCTCTGCATCGATTCCCGGAACAGGAAGGTGATCAACAGCAGGAGCGGGAGTTGTGGCAGCGAAATGAAGAGGTCGGTGATGCGCATGAGCAGCGAATCGACGAAGCCGCCGAAGAATCCCGCGACGGCACCGATCACCGTGCCCAGGGAAATGGCCACGAAGGCAGCCACGAGTCCAACCGCCAGCGAAATGCGTCCACCGTAGAAGATACGGGCGAGGATGTCCTGTCCGAGGGAGTCCGTGCCCATCGGGTGGCCGATGCAGGTGCCGGACTCCTGGGGCTCGACGCAGGTGGGGCCACTAAAACTGACGTTCTCGGCATTGACGAAAAGGGACGGCGATTCACCGGTGTTGTAGGCGAAAGGATCGTTCACCTTGGCGGGCCAGAGGAGCGGACCGATCAACACGGCCACCAGCAGGAAGGTGAAAACCACCAGACCGGCCATCGCCAGCCTGTGTTTCCGGAACTGCCGCCAGGCATTGTTCCAGAGCGAACGGGTCGGTCGCACCCGGGCCAGATTCGGCCCCTGATCGGCGGCCTGTTCAAGGGTTGGCGTTTGTTGGCTCATTCGGTGCGCCTCGTCATCAACTCGTCTCCGACAGGTGTCACGCCGGAATCAACTTTGGTCGGTTCCCGCTCCCAGCGGACAAACATGATCAGGTGTACTTGATGCGCGGATCGAGCCAGGCGTAAACGATGTCCGCCAGGACGTTGAAGATCACGACCAGGATGGACACACCAAACGTGATGGCCATCACGACCGGGACATCCTTGGAGGAAATCCCGTCAATCAGGGCCCGGCCAATGCCCGGGATGCGGAAGATTTGCTCGGTGATGACGGCGCCACCCACCACACCCGGAATCTGGAGCGCGATGATGGTGATGACCGGGATCATGGCGTTGCGCATGATGTGCCGCAAAACCACCAGGCGTTCCTTGAGGCCCTTGGCGCGAGCAGTTCGCACGTAGTCCTGATGAATGGTCTCCAGCATGGAGGCCCGGACGAATCTTGTTAATTGGGCGGCGCTGAACAGCGAGAGCACCATGATCGGCATGATGCATTGCTTGATCATCGTCCAGCCGGTGGCGGTGCTGTCATAGACGAACGGCAGCCAGTCAAGCTGCACGCTGAAGAGGAGGATCAGCAGCAGGCCGGAGAAGAAGGTCGGAATGCTGAAGCCGATGAAGGCGAAGGTCGTGGCGATGTTGTCGAACCACGAGTACTGCTTGATGGCCGAAATGACGCCAACCGGAATGGCGATCGATATGCCGATGATGTAGGCGGTGCCGAAGATGGAGAGGGTCGTCCAGAGGCGATCGAACACGTAGTCCTTGACCGGCACGCGGGAGGTGATTGACTGTCCCCAGTCGAAGTCGAAGAAGTACGACTTCGCCCACTTGAAGTACTGGACGTAGAGCGGGTCGTTCAGTCCCCACGCATCCCGGATCCGCTCGCGCTGTTCCGGAGTCACATTCGGATTGGTGGCCAAACCGCCCAGCGGATCACCCGGGGCCAGGTACAGAATTGAATAGACGATCATGCTGATAGCGATCAGGGTGATGACGGATATCAGCAGCCGCCGGATGAGGTAACGACCCATGATGGTCTCCTGAACTTCGATGATGCGCGCAACCGGGCGTTGTCATCTGCCCGCTGGCGACGCTGGCACGGAGGCCACCATCCCCACTCATTACGTCGGTCCCTGGATGCGACGATCTGCACCGCGGAACGAGGTTCCTGGCTTCCATGGCGGGAGGTCATTCTCCCTGTGAGCGCCTTCGTTGGCCTCACGTCTGTGGAAATCGCCCAGAATGTACCGGGCGCCAGACATGAGCGTCAAGGAAGGCCAGTTCGCCGCCGTCGTGCGATGATGGCCCATTATGCACCGCGGCTGGGCGAAACGCACAACCCGGAGGTGCTCGTACTGGGCCAACCGGTCGCCAGGTGGCCAACCCGAAACAACGTGCGGAGGAGTCGTGAATCGTTCGGCGCAACGTGCACAAATTCGGCAAACACTCGATCGGTTCGCGGGAGGGGTCGTTGTTTCCTGCCAGGCGCGACCCGGTAATCCGCTGCATGGGCCGGACTCGATGGTGCTGATGGCCAGGGCGGCGGAACTCGGCGGAGCAACAGCCCTGCGCGTCAATGGACCGGCCGATGTTGCGGCCGTGCTGGCGGCAACATCGCTGCCGGTAATGGCGATCCACAAGGTCGATCACCCGGGATCGCCGGTTGGCATCACACCCACCATCGAGGCGGTCGACCAGCTGACAGCGGCCGGTGCAAGCATCATTGCCCTCGACGCTACCAGGCGGCCGCGGCCAGATGGTGAACGACTGCGCGACCTGGTCGAGGTGATCCACGAGCGCGGTGGCGTGGCGATGGGCGATCTTTCCGCGGAGGCGGATCTGGAGGGGGCGATGGCCGCCGATATCGATGCCGTCGGCACAACACTCAGCGGCTACACTGGTGGTCCCGTCCCTGACGATCCCGATTTCGAACTCCTGACCTGGTTGGTGCGCACGTCGCCGGTGCCGGTCTTCGCCGAGGGCCGGTTCTGGACGCCCGAGCAGGTGAATCACGCCTTCGACCTGGGTGCATCATTTGTTGTGGTGGGCACCGCCATCACCAACCCCATGGCCATTACGTCTCGTTTCGTGCAATCGGCCCAGCGCCACCGAGGAACTTCATGACATCGCCAGTCGCATCGTATTTCGACACGATCAACGCCCTGCTTCGAAGCCTGCAGCAGGACGAAGCGACCAGCATCGATCTGGCAGCCGATCGCATCGCGCAGACAATCGCCGCGGATGGTCTGGTTCACGTCTTCGGCTCCGGCCATTCCAACCTGCTGGCCCAGGAAGTGTTCCACCGGGCGGGAGGCCTGGTGCCGGTCAACGCGATGCTTGACGTCAATCTGACGATTTTCGGGTCGGCGCGGGCCACGATGGTCGAACGGCTCGAAGGGTACGCTCCGTCGTTGCTGGCCACGTATGATGTCCAGCCCGTTGACACCGTGATTGTGATCTCGACCTCCGGGGTGAACCCGGTTCCGATCGAGGTTGCCGAACTCGCCCGGGAACGTGGTGCCCATGTAATCGGCGTCCTATCGGCTGTTGCCTATGCCGACGCGCCGACTCGGCACTCATCGGGCAAGCGGCTGGCCGACGTCGTGGATCTCGTGCTCGACACCCATGTGCCGGTGGGGGATGCGGTTCAACCGCTTGGCGACGCCGGAATCGTGGTGGGCGCCAGTTCGACGATTCTCGGTGCTGTCCTGCTCAACGCCGTGTTCGTGGCCGCAGCCGCGAAGCTGGAAGAGCGGACACTCCCGATACCGGCTTTCGTCAGCCAGAACGTGCCTGGCGGTGATGAGCACAACCACGACCTGATCGCGCGGTACCAGCAACGCATCCCATTGATGAAGCCATGACCGACTCTCGTCCGCTTGTGCTGGCTGTTGATGGCGGCCAAACCTCCAGCAAGGCGATCGTTGCCACGGTTGAAGGGGAAATCCTCGGCCTGGGCAGTGGTTCGGCCTGCGATCATCTGCATGGCCCCAACGGGTACGAACGCAATCGCGATGCGATCCGGTCGAGCGCACTGGCTGCCCTGGCCGACGCAGGGCGTGACCCGGACGAGATTGGCATTGTCGGGCTGGGGCTGACCAGTGCACCGCGCGAGTCGGAAGCGCTTCCGCTCTTCAGCCGGATGGTCCATGAATTCGCCGATCCCGATTCGATCTGGGTCGATGCCGACTTCGTTTCCAACCTGGCTGGCGCATCAGGGGGAGCACCAGGTGTCGTCGTCATCGCTGGCGGCGGTTCGATTGGCTATGGCGTCGATGCGGCGGAGCGGGAGGCTGTGGCAGGTGGGCTCGGATACCTGATGGGTGACGAAGGCAGCGGCTGGTACCTCGGACTCAGGGCCATCCAGGAAGCGGCCCGGGCCAGTGATCTGCGGGGAGAACAAACGGCACTCCTGCCGATGGTGCTCGATCACTACGGCATCGACACCATCCGTCAGATCATCCGCCTCATCTACGACCAGGATTTCCGCCGCGAGCAGGTCTCGGTGCTCGCTCCACGGGTAATCGACATTGCGGCGGCAGGAGATCTGGTTGCAGCCGAGATCGTCGACACCGCCGCCGAACGACTGGGTGGGTTGGCGCTGGGGGTGATCCGGCAACTCCACCTGCCGGGCGAACCGGTCACCGTCTACCCGACCGGCGGGATCTTCGCTGCCGGCCCGATCCTGACCGAACCGTTCGCGGCCACGATCCAGACGGCCTGGCCGACAGCCAAAATCGAGCCGCCTCGCTTCCCGCCGGTGGTTGGTGCATATCTTCGTGCCCTCAGTCACGCCGGGCTGCCAGTCACCGACGATATCCGCTCGCGCCTGGCAACGTCGCTGGGGAACCGATGAACACCTGGCAGGCCGGAGCCGCCAGCAGCACCTTTCCCGTCCCGATCGGGACTCGCCTTGGTGGCTTTGCCGACCGGATCGGCTCATCCACCGGAGCCAGTGACCCGCTGGAGGTGAGCGCCCTGGTGCTGCGGGCGGGTGACACCTCGTTGCACCTATTGACCGCAGATCTCATCTCGGTCGACCGGGACCTCGTCAACGAGATTGCACGCGCGGCCGCCATCTCCCCGGCATCCCTGATCGTTGCTGCAAGTCATACGCACAGCGGTCCCCTCGGCGTCCCGCTCCGCTTGCATCCGGCGAGCGAGGAGACCGTCGACCTCGCCCTGCGCGCGAGGTTCGTCGCGACCGCCGCTGACACGCTGGCGGCTGCCCGCAGCAGACTCCTGCCCGCCATGCTCACGCACGGCGACACGCACGTGTCCGGCTCCTGGTCGAACCGCAACCTTCCGCTCGGCATCACCGATGACCGGGTCCGCATGCTCCTCGTGCGCGACGTGCCGACTCAACGCCTGATCTCCGTCGTCCTGCTCGTACCCGCCCATCCGACAATCCTGGGCGCACCGAATCTGCTGGTGTCGGCCGATCTGCATGGCGGCATTCGCCGGGCACTTCGCCGGCTGGGGAACATCGATATCCCCATCCTGACGATGACGGGTGCTGCCGGCGACATCAGCACGCGCTTTATCCGCCGTAGCTCGACGCTGGCCGAGGTCGACCGAATTGGAGAGCTGGTCGCCCAACAGGTCCTCGACCACATGCCCACTGAAAATCCCCTGCCTGCAGCCCTGACCGGCGTTCAGCGGGAAGTCGTGCTGGCACCACGCAGACTCGACGAGGTGGAAACAGCATCCACCCTCGAGTCCGCCGAGCGCGAGTGGGAGTCGGCTTGCCGCGATTCTGATGCCAGCGCTGGAGACCGGCGCGTCGCCTGGACTCGCCTGCAGGGCGCCGAGATCCAGGCCCGGATCGCCACGCTTGAGCCTATGTCCGCTGAGCTGTCGGCGTGGCGCCTCGGCGATGACCTGAATCTGGCGACCGTTCCCGGCGAACTCTTCACGTCGCTCGGTCGCCAGATCGAACGGGGTGCGTCGTCGAATGACACCTGGGTGATCGGGTACGCGAACGGCTACGTGGGGTATCTCGTCGACCACGATGCCGTCCAGACCGGCACCTACGAAGCCCTGGCCAGCCCCTGGTCGGCCACGACCAGCCAGGAGGTCGTGGCCACTGCGATCGACATCGTCAAGTCGCTCTCTGAATCGGAACCGACAACGACCTGACACCCGCATCTGTCGCCATGCTAGACTTCCGTCTTGCGTGCCAGGTTGGTGCGGTGTTTGTGGTGTGCCTTGAACAGGTCCCGCGTGACACAAGATGGGCATCCCGCTGACGGGGATGTCTGGAGGTAGGAGCCAACTCGTCATGGCAGATGAGCTGATTCTGAGGGCCGAACCGCGGGACGTCCACGGGAAAAAGGTCAAGGCATTGCGACGCCAGGGGTTGATCCCCGGCGTGGTGTACGGTCCGGTTGTTGACGGCACCGTTTCGGTGTCGGTCGTCCGGCGCGATTTCGACAAGTTCTACATGACCAATGGGCACTCCACGGTCTTCACGCTGGAGTGGGATGGCGGCAATCAGCCCGTCCTCATCCGCGAGGTCCAGGTCGATCCTGTCACCCGCAACCCGCTGCACATCGACTTCTTCGCCCCGAACATGCGGGTTGTGCTTTCACAGACCGTGCCGGTGGTAGTCGTCAACCTTGGGCAGCACAACGGCATTCTGCAGAATGTGCTCAGTGACGTGATGATCGAGGCGCTGCCGTCCGATCTGCCGCACCAGATCGACGCCGATGCGTCTGCTTTGGTCAACATTGGGGACACGATCCACGCGAAGGATCTCACCCTTCCGGCCAACGTGACGCTCCTCACCGATGGTGAAGAGATGATTGCATCGCTGGTCGCCGAAGCCGTTCAGGCGGACGACGAGACTGAAGCCGAGGAAGGCACCGTGGACGCCGAGGTCGAAGAGACCGTTGGCGAAGCGGAAGAAGCCACCGAGGAATAGTTCTCGCGCACCCGCAACAGCCAAAACACCCCACGCCGAGACTTCTGCGTGGGGTGTTTTGCGTTCAGGCGCCCGTCGTCGTTGCGTCGAGCGCCTCACGCACAGGACCAGCGAGCAGGCGGAGTGTCGTCTCGATCCGCTCGTGGCTGGCACCCATGGCGTACGGGCTGCCCAGGAACAGGTCGAACGACAGAACCTGGCGGCATTGCCGGATCGCCGTGGCGACCGTCTCCACCCCGCCGGCGATCATCACCTCGTCACGCACCATTTCATCGAAGCGCTCACTGGCTCCGGCCCGGCGCTCTCCCCTGGTGGCCTCGCTCTGGCTACCGTCCACCAGCTCGCCCAACCGCAGCAGGTCATCGATCACCTCGGCCCGCACCCGTTCGTCGCTCTCGCCGACGATGATCGAGCGCATCAGGGCCACCCGGCCCAGTGGCCGCTCCGGCTCGGTCACGATCACCTCAGGCGTACGCTGGGCGAGTCCTTCGCGGTAGTTCGCCACCGCTGGTGCCAGCACGCTGGTCGGCTTGAAACCAACCGCCAGCCCAAGGCCATTGGCCGCCATCCATTGGCTGGCCATCGCATCCGTTCCTGCGTACCAGAGGGGAGGCGATGGGTCCTGCTGGGGCACGGGTGAGACTGCCACTCCCCGCAATGTGAAGCCGTTCCGCTCGTAGGTCACGGAGCCGCCGGTCATCAACGCCCGGAGGAGCGCCAGCCGCTCCTGGAAGCGGGCAATGCGCGTGTTGGGATCAACGCCGAGGGCAACCAGTTCCTCAACGCGATGCCCCATCCCGAACCCGATTTCGAGTCGCCCTTCGGTCAACGTGTCCAGAATGCCGATCTGCTCAGCCAGTTCGACCGGGTCCTTGATGGGCAGGGTGTAAGCCATCACTCCCAACCGCATTCGTTTGGCCCGTTGGCTGGCGGCTCCCAACCAGGCCGTAGCCGAGGCGGCGGCGAATTGCGCCAAAAAGTGCCGCTCGGCGACGAAGGCGACGTCATAGCCCAGCTGGTCGGCCAACGCGAGGTCGTCAAGGCGCAGACGGAACATGTCCGGCAACGAGTCGCCCCGGAGCGGGTCAATCTGCATGATGTCGAACAATCCCAGCTTGACCGGGAGCAAGGAGGAAGCATCGGACACGAGTGTCGTTCCTGACCGCGGAGAGATACGAGGGACACCGCGCCGGCATCCATCGTTGACGATGTCACACCCACCACGACACGTGCAAGGCACACAAAAAGGCCGGCCCCGTGGGGCCGGCCTTTTTGTCCTGGGCATCACGGTGGTTGGCGACTAGCGCACAACTCCCACCGAGATGCCCTCGGTCGCGTGACTACTCATGGGCATCACCTCCTTTACCCTAACTGGTTCAGGCGAATACCTGGTCGAGCGGTTCTCGACCGTGGACTCACGGTATCACGGGGGTAGTGGGGAGTCAACACGTGACAACCTGGCATCGCGCAGACCTGTCCATCCGGCTGGTTGGGCGAGCGCACAATGGGCTCACGCCTTGTCAGGTGCGATAGACAACCGTTCCCACCAGGAACACACAGAGCAAAAGGAGAATGAGCAGCAGCACGATGATGATCGCCAGGCAGGAACGTGACGCAGAACCGAGATCGCGGGGGTTGACCAGCCCTTCGAACTCTTCGTCCGTCTCGATGTACTCAATTCGGGCGGGTCGGCCCGGCACCATGATTGTCCGCGGCGATTCCGGCTGATCCTGATCGGTCATTCGCTACCCGCATCCGCCTGGGTTGCTCGCCAGACATGCACGATGCGCCAGACGGCGGTGACGTGAGTGAGAATCGCCAGGATCCACAGTGCCCACAGAGGCTGGTTGATGATCAGGCAGAGCGCCAGCAGGATCACGCGTTCCGGTCTCGCCACCAACCCGACGGAGGCGCTGAAGCCGATCGCTTCCGCGCGGGCCCGGGCGTAGCTGATCATCAGCGCGCCCGAACAGGCCACCAGAATCAGGACCGACCCGAGTTCGGCGTCATTTCCCTGGTTGAGCCAGATCAGCAATCCGACGTAGACGACGATTTCCGAGTATCGGTCCAGGGTGGAGTCGAAGAACCCGCCGAATTTGGAGACCGAACCAGTTGCCCGGGCAATGGCCCCGTCGACCATGTCGAACGCAGATGCGATCAGCAGCAACACGCCACCGATCCGCGGGTGTCCCGAGGCGATGACTGCCGCCACACCAGCGTTGAGGAGGAAGCCAATCAGGGTTGCCATGTTGGCCGTCATGCCAATGCGGGAGAGCCACGACCCTACATGCAGCATGTAGTGGCGCACCCACTGGCCTATCCGCTCCGATATCACCGGATTCCCTCCACGGCGGACCCGCCCCGCCTCAGTGCCCCTGGATCATGTATGGGAGAGCGGGCCGACACCTTCGAGCCATTCCCTGGATGCAAACACCATAGTCCAGGCTCAAAAGGTCGGCCCCTACTGCGGCAATTGAGGCGCATGTCGATGCTCAAACCCCAACCCTGAACAATTGCCTCAGCATTGTAGGGTATGGCCGTGCCGATCGCCTCAGTCGCGCTGGCGCTGGCGCCACGGTTCGAGCCGGGCACGCTCACCGGCCCGGTGATAGGCCTCCAGCACTTGCTGGGCCACACTGGACCAATCGTACTGCTGGGCCGATTCACGGCCGTTCTGCCCAAGTCGATCGCGCAAGTCGCGGTCCGCCAGCACCCGAACCAGGGCCAGCGCAAGGGCTGCTGGATCCTTCGGCTCAACCAGGAGACCGTTGTAACCGGGTTTGACCACACTCGCGTAGCCTGCGATATCGGAGGCCACCACCGCGCGTCCGGCCGCCATCGGCTCGACGACCACGTACCCAAAGCTCTCGTTGCCGGTCGACGGCACGCAGCAGACGTCGGCACTGGCGTAATAGCGAGCCTTTTCCTCCTGCGAGACGAATCCCTTGAACTCGACGTTGTCCACGCCGTAGCGTTCCATCAGGTTCGCAAACTTCTCGGGACGGCCAGAGCCAAGCACGATCAGTTTGGCCTTCGGGAACTGCTGCCTCACCAGCGGCATCGCCCGCACGAGGTACCGGAATCCCTTGCGCGACTCCTCGAACCGGCCGATGAACAGGATCGTCTGCTGATCACCTTTGGCCCACGGATACGGCTCGATCTCGCCGCTGTAGCGGGCCACGTCGATCCCATTGGGAATGACTTCGTAATCGCCGTCGAAATACTTCATCACGAAGTCGCGGGCCGGGGGTGACACCGCAATCCGCCCATCGAGCCGGGTCAACACGAACGACATGTAGGGCTTCAGCGCCGAATACCAGGGCTGCGACCCGCTGAAGGCGTGAAAGGTGCCGACGTTCACCGCCCGGGAATTGAGCAGCACCATGTAGGGCAGCACGGGCATGAGCGGCTCGTGCAGGTGCACCACGTCGAAGTTTTCCTGCTTCATGATCTGGCGCACGTCGGCATAGAGCGTCACGTCGAAGGTGAGCCGCATCTTGGAACCGTTGCCGGGGATCGTGATCGTCCGGCCGATGCCGTAGTAGCCGTCGCCCCGTTCGAGACCACCTTGTGTGCCCCGCGGCGCCATCACCACCGTTTCGTGTCCCAACCGGCGGAACTCGTCGCTAAGGTGGGCGACATGCTCGGCCACGCCGCCGGGCTTCTCCATGTCATAGGGTGAAACGAGTGCAATTTTCACGGTTCATCTCGCGATGGAGGCGGACACTGTGCCAGCACAGTTATCTGCGAATGATGACACAGCGATTCCTCCCATGGGTCGAATCCACCCGGTCAATCCAGCTCGATCGTCAGCCCGTCGGTAGCCAGCACGACGTTCTCGGGCAACAGTGGCGCGATCTCCGCATAGCGTCCAAGGTCGTGCGCGACATGGGTGAGATAGGCGCGCCGGGGCCGCAGGTCTTCGATGGTGGCCAGCGCCTCGGCCAGGTTCATGTGGGCTGGATGTTCCTTCTGGCGAAGGGCGGTCAGCACCAGGACATCGAGCCCTTCCAGCATCGGTCGTGATGCCTCCGGAATCGTTTTGACATCCGTAATGTAGGCCGCGTTTCCGTATCGAAACCCAACGATCGGCAGCCGGCCATGATTGATTGGCACCGGCACCAGCGTCTCACCCGCGACCTGCAGGGGCTGATTCGCATCAAACTCGTGCAGTTCGAGGTCTGGCTTGGCACCGAAGAAGGAATAGGTGTGCTCGAAGGCGTAGCCAAAACGCTGACGGAGTTCGCCGGCCGTTTCCGGTGTGGCCCAGACCGGAATCCATTCTTCCTGCACGATGTTGAATCGACGGAGTTCGTCGAGGCCGGCAGTGTGGTCGGCGTGGGCGTGGGTGTAGACCACGCCATCGAGCCGGTTCGGCCGGGCTGCCAGCATCTGCTCGCGGAGATCCGGCGAGGTGTCGATGAGAATCGTCGCCTGGTCAGTTTGCAGCAGCGCTGAGGCTCGCAGGCGCCGGTCGCGCGGATCGGGCGACGTGCAGACGTCGCAATCGCAGAGGATGATCGGCACGCCGGTTGAAGTGCCGGTTCCGAGCAGGGTCAGGGTCGCCATGCCGCCTCCGGGGTATCGGGCGGCGTCCAGGTCGTGGGTTGCTTGATGGTCATCTTGTCGCCGATCTGGTCACAAAGCTCACACTGTGGGCCAAAGTACCACGACTGAGCCCT
>CAZNQC010000005.1:0-24997 GCA_964574825.1 uncultured Sphaerobacteraceae bacterium
CGGGAAGGTGGCCGCACCGTTGGTGCCGGCGCCGTCACCAAGATCGAAGCGTAGGTTTCACGGATATGTGGAAGGGTGCATCACCCCGTGATGTGCCCTTCCGCTCGTAAGCGAGGGAATCGCAACAATGGTTACGGCGCGCAAGGCGACCCAGAAAATCCGGATTCGCCTCAAGGCCTACGATCACAAGATTCTCGACCAGTCGGCCAGCCGGATCGTGGAAACGGCCGAAGCGACTGGCGCGAAGGTGGCGGGCCCAGTGCCCCTGCCGACGCGAATCGAGAAGTTCTGCGTGATCCGGTCTCCGTTTATCGACAAGGATTCGCAGGAGCAGTTCGAGATCCGCACCCACAAGCGGCTGATCGACGTGCTGGAGCCGAGTGGCAACACCATTCGCGCGCTGATGCGACTCAATCTTCCGGCCGGTGTGGATATCGAAATCAAGCTGTAGCGGATGGGCGGTGGTTTCGACTGGTAGGGATACCTCGATAGTTGGAACGTTGCACAACACGCTCTGCGAACGGAAGCGGCCTACGTGCTGACTCCGTTTCCTGACTTGGAGCAGGGGAGAGCCAATGGTTAACGGGTTGATCGGGCGAAAGCTCGGTATGACACAAATTTTTGACGAGCAGGGCCTGGCCCGCCCGGTGACGGTCATTGAGGCCGGTCCGTGCGTGGTCACCCAGATTCGTAACCAGGATACGGACGGCTACGACGCCGTGCAGCTGGGCTTTGGCATTGCCAAGAAGCTCAACAAGCCGGAGGCCGGCCACGTGAAGGCCAGCGGCCACCTGGTCAAGACCCTGCGGGAGTTCAAGGCCGAAGACTACAGCGGCATCGAAGTGGGTCAGGTCTTCCAGGCCGACACCTTCACTGCCGGTGATGTGGTTGATGTGGTGGGAACCTCGAAGGGTCGTGGATTCCAGGGCGGCATGAAGCGACACGGCTTCAGCGGTGGTCCCAAGACGCACGGTCAGTCGGACCGCGCGCGGGCACCGGGATCGATTGGATCCAGCGCCACGCCAGGTCGTGTGTTCAAGGGCCTGCGCATGGCGGGTCACATGGGCCACGAGCGCGTGACCGTGCAGAACCTCAAGGTGCTTCGGGTCGATGCTGAGCGCAACCTGCTGCTCGTCGAAGGCTCGGTTCCGGGCCCGAACAATGGCACGCTGCTGATCAAGCGTGCAGTGAAGGGTCAGAAGTAGTCGCCGGACCAGGCGTCCGCGATGACTCATGGGAGCAAGTACGACGATGCAAGTTGACATTCACAACCTGAAGGGTGAGGTGGTTGGTTCCGCCGATCTCGACGAGACCGTGTGGGGCATCGAGCCCAACATTCCGGTCATGCACCAGGCCCTCGTGCGGCAGCTGGCCAACGCCCGCATCGGCACGGCCGAAACCAAGACCCGCGGCATGGTGCGCGGTGGTGGTCGCAAGCCGTGGCGCCAGAAGGGCACCGGCCGGGCCCGCCAGGGCACGATTCGCGCACCACAGTGGAAGGGCGGCGGTGTCGTCTTTGGTCCACACCCACGCAAGTACACCCAGGCGATGCCACGCCAGATGCGCCGGTTGGCCATTCGCTCGGCGCTTTCCGCCAAGCTGGCTGACGATCGGCTGACGGTGGTGCAGGGGCTCGGCGAGATCGAGGCGAAGACCAAGGCCTTCAAGGCCCTGCTCGGATCCCTGCCCGAATCACGTTCGGTGCTGGTGGTGCTGGCCGAACACGTTGATAACGTTGAGCGCTCGGCGTCCAACCTCGAAGGCGTGAAGACCGTGCAGGCCCCGGTGCTGAGCATTCGGGATCTGCTGAAGTACGACCGGCTGCTTGTTTCCGAAGAAGCCCTGGCCGTGATCCAAGATCTGTGGGCCCTGCCGGAAGAGAAGCGCACACCGAGCCAGTGGAAGCTGGCACGGCTGGCCGCCCGCGAGGCTGCCGCCGGGGAGAATGCATAAGATGGCAGAGCTGCGGCTTGAGGACGTCATTCGACGCCCGTTGATTACGGAAAAGAACACCTGGCTGATGGAGCAGGGGCAGTACACCTTCGAGGTGCACCCCGACGCCAACAAGATCCAGATCAAGGCTGCCGTGCAGTCCACCTTTGATGTGAAGGTGCTGGCGGTGAACACCCTCAATGTGAAGCGCAAGGCCAAGTCGCGGATGATTCGGCGTGGCGCTGGTCGCATCGAGGGACACAAGCCGGGTTGGAAGAAGGCGATCGTGACGCTGGCCCCCGGTCAGAACATCGACCTGTTCGAGCAGGTTTAGCGCCGGGTAACGGCTAGAAGGGAACGTTTGGACATGCCCGTTCGCAAGTACAAGCCGACCTCCCCGGCGCGCCGCTCGATGAGCGTCAGCACGTTTGAGGAGATCACCAAGAAGAAGCCGGAGAAGAAGCTGCTGGTGCCGTTGAAGAAGACGGCTGGACGCAACAACCGCGGCCGCATCACCACCCGGCACCGGGGCGGTGGCGCCAAGCGCTTCTACCGGATTGTTGACTTCAAGCGGAACAAGACCGGTGTGCCGGCCCGCGTGGCGGCGATCGAATACGATCCCAACCGCTCGGCTCGCATTGCCCTGCTGTTCTACGCCGATGGCGAGAAGCGCTACATTCTGGCGCCGCTCGGGATTCGGGTGAACGACACGGTGGTGTCCGGTCCGGATGCGCCGATTCGCACGGGCAACGCCCTGCCGCTGGCCAACATTCCGACTGGTACGCAGATCCACAACATCGAGCTGTACCCGGGCAAGGGTGGCCAGCTGGTGCGGTCTGCCGGCACCTCGGCCCAGCTGATGGCCAAGGTGGGTAATTACGCCCAGATCCGCATGCCATCGGGCGAAGTTCGCCTGGTGCTGCTGACCTGCATGGCCACGCTTGGCCAGGTGGGCAATGTGGATCACGAGAACATTCAGATCGGCAAGGCGGGCCGCAGCCGCCACATGGGTCGGCGCCCAACGGTGCGCGGCTCGGTGATGAACCCCCGCGACCACCCGCACGGTGGTGGTGAGGGCAAGGCGCCAATTGGTGGCCAGCCCAAGACCAAGTGGGGCAAGCCGGCCTTCCAGCGCACGCGGAACAACAAGCGGACTGACTCGATGATCGTTCGCCGCCGTCCGCAGAAGCGGCGCTAGAACCCAGTCGCGATCGGGCGTGCTTCGCCTCCGGACCAGGGAAGCGCCAGTGATTGCAGGACAGTAACGAGGAGAACACGGTGTCGAGATCATCCAAAAAGGGACCGTACATCGATCCCAAGCTTGAAAAGAAGATTGATGTGCTGAACCGCTCCAGCCAGCGAACCGTGGTTCGCACCTGGGCCCGGGCCAGCACGATTTTCCCGGGCATGGTGGGCCACACGGTTGCCATTCACAACGGGAAGCAGCATGTGCCCATCTTTGTGACCGAGCAGATGGTTGGCCACAAACTCGGTGAGTTTGCGCCCACCCGGACCTTCCGCGGTCACGGGAAAGACGCAGACCGCCGCGGTCGCCGGTAGGCGAGGCGAGAGGACGAAACGATGGAAGTTCGAGCTAGCGCACAGCGCGTCCGCATCTCTCCTCGCAAGGCCCGTCTGGTCGTGGACATGGTCCGCGGCATGAAGGTGTCCGAGGCGATCGAAGTGATGAAGTTCGTGCCCAACAAGGCAGCGGTCGATGTGGAGAAGCTTCTCCGGTCGGTGGCGGCGAACGCGGAAAACAACTACGACCTGGATCCGAACGATCTTTGGATCAAGGCGATTTACGCCGACGATGCCTCGCAGATGCGACGGTTCAAGCCGAAGGCGCGTGGCCGGGTGGGGAAGATTCTCCGCCGCTCCACGCACATTACGGTCGTCGCCGAAGAGAGGGGAGGCCGCTAATGGGCCGTAAAGTCAATCCGATCGGGTTCCGTCTCGGCATTTCCAGTGAGTGGGAGTCGAAATGGTTTGCCGAACGCACGTATACTGAATTGCTGCACGAGGACCTGGCGATCAGGAAGCTGATCCTGGGAGAGCTCACGCGTGCCGGCATTTCCCGGATCGAGCTTGAACGCGCCGCCAACAAGGTGGACGTGACCCTTCACACCTCCAAGCCCGGCATTGTCATTGGCAAGCAGGGCGCCAACGTCGAGCGGCTGCGCCAGCTGGTCGAAAAGAAGGTGGGCAAGAAGGTCAACATCCGGATCGAGGAGATCAAGGTCCCCGAGATCGAGGCGCGGCTCATTGCCGAGAGCATTGCCGAGCAGATTCAGCGTCGTGTCTCCTATCGCCGGGCGATGAAGCATGCGGTGCAGCAGGCCATGCGACGCGGCGCGAAGGGCATCAAGATTCGCCTTGCCGGTCGATTGGGCGGCGCCGAAATGTCGCGGTCGGTGACGGAGAAGGATGGCCGAGTGCCCCTTCACACACTGCGCGCGAATATCGATTTCGCTACCGTGCACGCGCACACCACCTACGGCCGGATTGGCGTGAAGGTGTGGGTGTACAAGGGTGACGTGATGCCGACTCGCGGCGACGTTACCGAGGCGACGCTGACGGCCGATCTGGCCACGGTTGGCGACTAGAGTCACGAGCAAACGGGCCGGTGCCTTCGGGCATCGGCCACGTATGGTGTGAAGTGGAGTTTCTGCCATGTTGATGCCCAAGCGGACGAAATACCGCAAGGTCATGCGGGGCCGGATGACGGGCAAGGCGTACCGTGGGTCCGAAGTCTCGTTTGGCGAGTTTGGGTTGCAGGCACTCGAGCCGGGCTGGATCACCAGCCGTCAGATCGAGGCCGCCCGACGCGCCATTACCAACTATCTCAAGCGCGGTGGCAAGGTCTGGATCCGGATTTTCCCGGACAAGTCCGTCACCAAGAAGCCGGCTGAAACCCGCATGGGTTCGGGCAAGGGCAACCCGGAGTTCTGGGTGGCCGTTGTCAAGCCGGGTCGGATGATTTTCGAAGTCGGTGGTGTCAGTGAGGAACGTGCAGCCGAAGCCCTGCGTCGGGCCGGGATGAAATTCCCGATCAAGACCAAGCTTGTGGTGCGCGAAACCCCAGGGGCTCCAGCGGTCCATGAGGAGGGTGCAGCATGAAGCCCGCGGAGATTCGTGCGCTGACCCCTGAGCAGCAGGAAGCCAAGCTTCAGGAGCTGCACGGCGAATGGCGGGACCTCCGGTTCCAGGAAGCGGTTGGCAAGCTGACCGACACTGCCCGGATTCACCAGATCCGCAAGGATATCGCTCGCATCAACACCATTGCTGGTGAAGAGAAGCGGGCGGCTGCCGCCACACAGGCTTAGGTCGACCACGACGAGGATTGAGGATTTTCGGATGAGCGATGTTCAGGAAGTGACAGCTCAAACCGGTGAAGAGAAGGCGTCGCGGCTGCAGAAGCCACGCACCCAGAAGACCGGCAAGGTTGTCAGCGACAAGATGGACAAGACCGTCGTTGTCGCCGTGAACTATGTTCGCCGCCACCCGCTGTATCACAAGCGGATTACGCGGACGACCAAGTTCCTGGCGCACGATGAGAGCAACTCGGCCCGGCCGGGCGACATTGTCCGCATTGAGGAAACGCGCCCGCTCTCCCGCCGCAAGCGGTGGGTGGTGCGCGAGATCGTGGAGCGCGCCGTCCAGATCTAGTTCTGGACCGGTGTGCCGACAAGGTGGGTCCCGTTCCGGGATTCAGAGGTTGGTGCAGGGTGATTCAGCCACAGACGCGGCTCAAGGTAGCCGACAATAGCGGAGCGCGTGAGATCATGTGCATCCGTGTGCTGGGCGGCTCCGCTCCCAGATGGGGAAGCGTTGGTGACACGATCGTTGCTTCGGTGAAGGTCGCGCAGCCCAACGCCGCCGTCAAGAAGGGTGACGTGGTGCGTGCCGTCATCGTGCGGACGGCCCAGGAATACGGGCGGCCAGATGGCAGCCACATCAAGTTCGACGACAACGCGGCGGTGTTGATCAATGCGCAGGGCAACCCGCGCGGCACGCGCATCTTTGGCCCGGTAGGTCGGGAGCTGCGCGAACGCCAGTTCATGCGCATCGTTTCGCTGGCGCCGGAAACGCTGTAGGGAAGACCGATGAGGAAGATTCGTACCGGCGATGAGGTGCTCGTCACCAGTGGTCGCAACAAAGGTCAGCAAGGCGTGGTACGCCAGAACCTGGCTGAGCGCGACCGGGTGGTGATCGAAGGCATCAACATCGTCAAGAAGCACATCAAGCGCGGCCGGGCTCGCCAGGCCGGCATTGTCGAGGTGGAGGCCCCGCTGCACGTGTCCAACGTGATGCTGGTGTGCCCGAGCTGCAAGAAGCCAACCCGCGTGGGCGTGCGGCAGAATGCCGAAGGCCAGAATCAGCGGTATTGCAAGGCGTGCGACGCCGACATCCCTCGCCCGAGCGCCTAGCGTTCCGGGCGCCACGGGCGTTCGCTGCGCTCCTCACGCAGAATTCTTGAGGATCCAATAATCGAACGGCGACCTGAGTGCCGTCCGAAGATCAGGACGGCAGACCAGGTGGGAACGCCGATCATCAATGTCTAGAGGTGGACTATGGCACGGGTACGCGATCGCTACAATGAGGAGGTTGTTCCTGCTCTCACCAGCGATTTCGGCTACAAGAATTTTTATCAGGTGCCCAAGCTTCAGAAGATCGTGGTGAACATCGGTCTTGGTGAAGCTGTGCAGAACGGTCGGGCGATTGACGCCGCCGTGAACGACCTTCGCTGGATCACTGGCCAGGCGCCGGTGGTAACCCGGGCGAAGAAGTCGATTGCTGCATTCAAGCTCCGGGCAGGCATGCCGATTGGCGCGATGGTGACCCTTCGCGGCGAGCGCATGTACGAGTTTTACGACCGCCTCACCGCCGTGGCGCTGCCGCGCATCCGCGACTTTCGCGGTGTGTCGCCGAACGCCTTCGACGGTCGCGGCAACTTCACCCTCGGTCTCAAGGAGCAGTTGATGTTCCCGGAGATCGACTACGACCAGATTGACAAGGTGCGTGGTCTCGAAATCTCTTTCGTGACGACCGCCAAGACGGACGAGGAAGGACGGCGCCTGCTGTCCCTGCTCGGCATGCCGTTCGCCAAATAGGCACACGGAGCACGGAGGAAACATGGCGAAGAAAAGCGCAATCGCCAAGTCGGAGCGCACCCCCAAGTACTCGACCCGCGCCCACAACCGGTGCAAGGTTTGTGGCCGCCCACGGGCGTACATGCGCAAGTTCGGCGTCTGCCGGATTTGCTTCCGGGAACTGGCCTCGGTTGGCCGCCTCCCAGGTGTGACGAAGTCGAGCTGGTAATCACCGGCTCTTCGATTTGGCTGATTGAGACAGTAACGGAGATTTCGACGCAATGAGCGTGAACGACCCCATCAGCGACATGCTGACCCGGATCCGGAACGCAGGGATGGCTCGCCAGACCGAGACCACCATGCCGTCCACCAAGATCCTGGTTGCCATCGCTGGCATCCTGAAGCAGGAGGGCTACATCGCCGACTTTGACGTCGTCGAGCAGAAGCCCCAGAACAAGCTCGTCGTCAAGCTGAGCTACGCCGCGGACAAGACGCACGTGATTCGCGAGATCAAGCGCGTCAGCAAGCCGGGGTTGCGCGTGTATGCTGGCAAGGACCAGCTGCCACGCGTGCGCAGCGGTCTCGGCATCGCCATCGTCAGCACCCCGCAAGGTGTGTTGACCGGCTACGAGGCTCGCCGGCGAGGCATTGGCGGCGAGGTGCTCTGCACCGTTTGGTAAACGTGGTGGGATCCGCACCATCAGGGGTGGGCAACTGCCTCACAGGATAAGGAATGAATCATGTCTCGAATTGGAGTCAAGCCAATCCCGGTGCCGAAGGGTGTCGATGTGACGATTGGCGCTGCAAATGATGTCAAGGTCAAGGGCCCGAAGGGCGAACTGGCCCAGACGTTTACCCCGGTGCTGAGCATTACCCAGGAAGACGGTGTCCTGCGGGTCGTTCGTCCGAATGAAGACCGCGAAGTCAAGGCCCTTCATGGCCTCACCCGCTCGTTGCTCAACAACATGGTGGTGGGTGTTACCGACGGATACACCAAGGTGCTCGAAATCCTCGGCGTGGGTTACCGCGCGCAGATGGATGGCAAGAACCTGGTACTCAATGTTGGCTATTCGCACCCGGTGCGGATGGTTGCGCCAGACGGCGTGTCCTACGCCGTGGAAGGCAACAACCGCGTCTCGGTGACCGGTATCAACAAGCAGGTGGTCGGTGAAGAGGCTGCCCGGATCCGGGGCGTTCGTCCGCCCGAGCCCTACAAGGGCAAGGGCATTCGCTACCAGGGTGAAGCCGTTCGCCGCAAGGCCGGCAAGGCCGGTAAGGCGAAGTAATCGACCTGACATGATTGACGTACCGGTCTGGACGCTGGCCTGGAGCACCTTGCATTGGGTGTGGCCTTCACCAGACGGAGTCTTTGGGAGCCAGCAATGCGACTGAAGTATCGAAAGGCGCTCACCACCCGCGAGCGCCGGCACCGCCGGGTGCGGGCCAGGGTGAGCGGAAGCGCCCAGCGACCGCGGCTGAATGTGTTCCGTTCGTCGGCCCACATTTACGCTCAGGTGATTGACGACGTGCAGGGACACACGCTTGTTTCCGCCAACGACCTCGAAGAGGCCGTGCGCGAGAAGGCAGGCGAGGGCGCCAACAAGGCGGCGCGGGCCAAGGCCGTCGGTGAAGTGGTTGCCGAGCGGGCCCAGGCGGCAGGAATCGGTTCGGTCGTGTTCGACCGGGGTGGGTTCCTGTACCACGGGCGAATCAAGGCAGTGGCGGATGGCGCTCGCGAGGGCGGTCTGAAGTTCTAATCCGTGCGTGCAGCCAGTGCGGAAGGCAACGGGCCGAGTGCTGGTGGGGACCACGGACGATCTGGAGACAGATATGGATCGGAATCGGGAAGAGCGCGGTTCGCGACGTCGCAATGACGACGAGCAGCCGAATGAGCTCGAAGAGCGTTTGGTGCGCATCAGCCGCGTATCCAAGGTGCACAAGGGCGGGCGCACGTTTGCGTTCCGCAGCATCGTGGTGGTGGGTGACGGCAAGGGCCGGGTCGGTGTTGGCATCGGCAAGGCCGGCGAAGTGCCAGACAGCATTCGCAAGGGCGGCGAAGTCGCCAAGAAGTCGATGATCACTGTTCCGCTGGATGGTGGAACGATTCCGCACGAGGTCGAAGCGACGTTTGGTGCTTCCCGCGTGCTCCTCAAGCCGGCATCGCCTGGTACCGGTGTGATTGCCGGTGGCGCGGTGCGTGCCGTCGTCGAGGTGTCGGGCATTCGCGATATCCTCACCAAGTCGCTGGGTTCGAACAACCCGGTGAACGTGGTGATGGCGACCATCGAAGCCCTCAAGGCACTTGAGAGCGAGCAGGTTGTGATTCAGCGGCGCCGCGCGGCCAAGGCTGCGTTGCGCAAGCCGTTCGATCACGGTGGTGTGCCGGTGGTGAACCGGCCACGGTCGGTGGCTGCGCCGCTGACCCCGCCGCAGGACAACCAGCGCCGCAACCAGCGCCGCGGCGGTAGTGGCCGTGGCCAGGGTCAGGGACAAGGCCAGACCCAGCGAGGTGGACAGTCATGAGCGAGCAGCAGACCGGCGGCCAGTTGAAGATCACGCTGGTCCACAGCACCATTGGTCGCCCCGGTGACCAGGGGAATGCTGCGAAGTCGCTCGGCTTGCGGCGGCTGCATCAGACCGTTGTGCGCGAGGACACGCCATCCATTCGCGGACAGGTGAACAAGATCAGCCACCTGGTGAGCGTTGAGGAAGTCGCGGCTGAATAGTGAGGTGCCGCGGTACCTCAAACGTTCAGTTGATGGAAGAGAACGACAATGCCACTGACACTTGACGACCTGCACCCTAGTGAGGGTGCGAACAAAGCGAAGCGACGGCTTGGTCGTGGCCACGGGAGTGGTCGCGGCAAAACCGCCGGTCGCGGGACCAAGGGCCAGAAGGCCCGGTCCGGTGGAGGAGTCCGCATCGGCTTCGAAGGTGGTCAGCTGCCAATTCAGCAGCGGATGCCATACAAGCGCGGATTCACCAACATCTGGAAGACGCCCTGGGAGACCGTGAATGTCGGTCGCCTGGCTGAACTGCAGGTGGACGGACCAATTACCCCCGAGGTGCTGGCCGAAGCAGGCGTCATTCGCGGGACGAAGTTCCCGGTGAAGATCCTGGCTTACGGTGAGATCACGACCGCGGTGACCGTGCACGCCCACGCCTTCTCGAAGGCGGCCCAGGCGGCGATTGAAGCTGCTGGCGGCTCGGTAACCACCCTCGAACGAACCGACGACTGGACCCAGGCCCGTTCGCGCAGCCGCCGGCTGCCGCTGAACCGGGAGCTGAAGGCCATGCGCGTCGGCAAGGTCGGTGGACCATCCCGCCGCGAGGCCATTGCCCAGCTCCAGGAGCGTGAGGCGAAGGAGGCCTAGGAATGCTCCAGGCCGTCATCAATGCGTTCAGGATTCCCGACCTGCGGGCGAAGATTCTCTTCACGCTGGCCATGCTGGTGATCTTCCGCATCATCGCAAGCATCCCCATTCCCGGCGTCGACCGGGAGGGGCTGCGGGCCTTCATCGAGACCAATCAGCTGCTTGGCATGCTGAACCTGTTCTCGGGAAGCGGGTTGACCAACTTCTCCGTGGTCGCGCTAGGTGTGTATCCCTACATCACCGCGTCCATCATCATGCAGCTGATGACGCCGATCATTCCCCGCCTCAACGAACTGTCGATGGAAGGGCAGCAGGGTCGGAACAAGATCAACCAGTACACCCACATCCTGACCGTGCCCCTGGCTCTGCTCCAGGGATACGGCCAGATGCTGCTCTTCTCCCGGCAGCCGAACACCAGCGGCACGGGCTACCTGATCAATGACTTTGGATTGTTCGGCCGCGAAACCTGGTTGCCCACGCTTGCGATTCTGCTCACCCTGACCGCCGGCACGATGTTGCTGGTGTTCATCGGTGACTTGATCACGGAGAAGGGGATCGGGAATGGTGTTTCGATCATCATCTTTGGCGGTATTGTCGCCTCGCTGCCAGGCAACGTCTTTGGCCTGATGACCGGCGGCACGATCGGCAACAACATCCTCGGTACCGTGATGTTCCTCATCATCGGCCTCATCACCATCGTTGGTGTGGTGCTGATCAATGAAGGACAGCGCCGGATTCCAGTGCATCACGCCAAGCGCGTTCGCGCCGGGCGGGTCTACGGTGGTTCGACCACCAACATCCCGCTGAAGGTGAACAGTGCCGGCATGATTCCGCTGATTTTCGCGGTCAGCATCATGGTCTTCCCGGGCATGATTGCCAGCTTCATGGAATCGTCGAACACGGTGTGGGTGCGTGATCTGGCGACCAACATTCGTGAGTGGTTGAGCCCCGACACCTGGATCTACAACGTCGTCTACTTCTTCATGGTGATCGGGTTTACGTTCTTCTACACCATGGTGGTGTTCCAGCAGCAGCGGATTCCCGAATCACTGCAGCGGCAAGGCGCGTTCATTCCGGGGGTTCGCCCGGGCAAGAACACGGCCATCTACCTGCAGAAGGTGCTGACCCGCATTACCGTGGTCGGTGCGCTCTTCCTGGGTGTGATTGCGATCCTGCCGTTCCTGGCGACCAAGATTACCGACATCAATGCGCTCCAGCTCAGCGCTACTTCCCTGCTGATCATCGTTGGCGTCGCCATCGATACCATGCGGCAGTTGGAGGCCCAGCTGATGATGCGCAATTACGAAGGCTTCATCAATTAGCCGAGCCGGGCGATTGCGGATCATCCTGCAATCGCCCGGTCAGGTTCGCCACAAAGGCGGGATACGCGTTGTGCATGTGATTCTGATGGGGGCGCAGGGCTCCGGCAAGGGAACCCAGGCCAACCGGCTTTGCCCCGCACTCAAGCTTGAAAAAATTGCAACCGGCGACCTTTTCCGGGCGGAGATTGCATCCGGATCCGACCTTGGCGTGGAGCTGAAAGGCATTCTGGATCGTGGCGATCTGGTGCCCGACGACCTGACCAACGCCATTGTGCACGGCAAGATCGACTCGCTGATCAAGCGTCGCGAGCTGGGCGAGGATGTCCAGGGTGCGCTGTTCGACGGGTTCCCGCGGACGGCGTCCCAGGCCAGCGCGCTGGATGGCATTCTGCGGGACTTCGACGAGTCGGTATCGGTGGTGATCGAGATCGATGTCCCCCGGGATGTGCTGATCGAACGACTGGCTGGCCGACGGGTGTGCACCCAGTGTGGAGCCGTCTATCACGTTGAGGCCAATCCTGCGCAGACACCAGGCGTGTGTGACAAGTGTGGCGGCACGTTGGTTCAGCGTGACGACGATACGCCGGCCGCCATCGAGCGGAGGCTCTCGCTCTACGACCAGCAGACCGCCCCATTGCTTGACTATTACCGCGGCCAGGGCAAGTTGCAGCGCGTTGATGGCAATCGTGGCATCGACGAGGTGCAGGACAGCCTGCTGGCCATCATTGCCGACCTGCCGGTTGCCCAGGGACAAAACTAGCCATGGGTATTCCGCTCCGGAGCGCCGGTGACCTCGAGAAGATGAAGCGGGCAGGCTACGTGGTGGCGCTGTGCCACCAACGCGTCGAAGCCGCGATTGCCCCGGGTGTCACCACGCAAGAGCTGGACGATATCGTTCGCGATACGCTGGCAGAGACGGGCGCGACCTCCAACTTCCTCGGCCATCACGGGTTTACCGGTCGCATTTGCGCCTCGGTGAACGACGAGGTGGTTCATGGCATCCCAGGTCCGCGCAGGCTCAATGACGGCGACATCATCGCGGTGGACATTGGCGCCATTGTCGATGGCTTCCACGGTGATTCGGCCTGGACCTACGGGGTCGGCACCATTTCTGACCAACACGAGCGCTTTTTGCGCGACACCGAAGCTTCCCTGATGGCCGGGCTTGCCCAGGCCTCCGCCGGGAAGCGACTGGGGGATGTCGGGTTTGCGATCGAGGAATATGCCTCGTCGCGTGGACTCGGCATCCTCCGTGAATGGGGCGGCCACGGTATTGGTCGCCAGATGTGGGAGGAACCCCACATTCCGAACTGGGGCGATCCGGGGACCGGACTGAGGCTCAAGAAGGGGATGACGGTGGCGATCGAGCCAATGTTGACCCTGGGCGGAGATGATGTGAAGACCCTGGATGACGACTGGACGGTGGTTACGGTCGATGGATCGTGGGCTGCCCATTTCGAACACACTATCGCGATAACGGACGGCGAGCCGCTGATCTTGACGCAGCGACTCGAATCGGTGCTACAATAAGCGTTCGTGGCGCATGTCAGCAGACATGCGCTATCCGCGTGTACGGTTGATGACCCAACCCACAGCCCTCGTTGATCCCGGGGGAACGCAACTGGGTCGTTGCGAACACGCACGAGATGCAAGCGAGAACTGGCACAGAGGCCAGAGTCAGGAAGTCGGTGCGCTCTGACGGGCGTCCGGACTCGCGCACGAACGTCTTGACGAACATCCCATGCGCAGTCATGGACCGAGGAGCAGCACGAATGAAGGTTTCGGCTTCAGTCACCAAGCGGTGCGAAAAGTGCCGCATCATCCGCCGCAAGGGGATCGTGCGCGTGATTTGCACGAACCCGCGTCACAAGCAGCGGCAGGGGTAATCCCGAGGAACTGGTAGTGATTCCGGCCCACAAGCCGGAATCCACGATGAGGACGACGTATGGCACGTATTTCGGGAGTCGACCTGCCGCGTGAGAAGCGCGTGGAAGTTGGACTCACCTACATCTACGGTATCGGCCTGGCCACCAGCCAGAAGATCCTGGCAGAGACCGCTGTCAATCCGGACACTCGCATTCGCGACCTGACCGATGATGAGGTCAACCGCCTGCGTGAAGTGATCGACCGCGACTATCGCGTTGAGGGTGACCTGCGACGCGAAGTGGCGATGAACATCAAGCGCCTGATGGACATTGGGTCCTACCGCGGTATTCGCCACCGCCGTGGCATGCCGGTTCGCGGTCAGCGCACCCGCACCAATGCCCGCACCCGGAAGGGACCGAAGCGCGGCATCGGCGGACGCAAGAAGTAGCAGTACATCAGTGAACCCCGGGTGGCCCAGGCCATTCCCGGTGCTGTGCATGCCAGTTGGAGGCATTGACACGTATGTCAGACAAGCGTCGCGGAGCTGGACAGAAGGGTCGTGTTCGACGTCGGGATCGAAAGAATATCCCTCGCGGACGCGCCTACATCCAGGCAACGTTCAATAACACCATCGTCACCCTGACCGACCCGACCGGCAACGTGATTGCCTGGTCGAGCGCGGGTGCCAATGGATTCAAGGGCTCACGCAAGAGCACGCCGTTCGCCGCCCAGATGACGGCCGAAGCGGCGGCCCGGCGTGCCCAGGAGCACGGCCTCCGACAGGTCGACGTGTTCGTCAAGGGCCCGGGTTCGGGACGTGAAATGGCCATTCGCTCGCTGCAGTCGAGCGGCATCATGGTGACGTCGATTACCGACACCACCCCGATTCCGTTCAATGGCTGCCGGCCGCCGAAGCGCCGCCGCGTCTGATCGCGGTTCGCTGCCAGCCTTCCTGCCAGGCTGGTGGACACATCTCGCCAGTTCGTCGTGAGCTGGCGCCACCGGAACGCCGGTGGGGCAGGAGGTTTCGGTCATTCGTTCGCGGGCCAGAACAGGGTTGAGTCTGGTCTGTCGCGCCGGCATTTAGAGGGCGTACACCGGCGCGCATCGAGTACGGCGTCGCAAGGAGGCAAGTCCGCTTGTTGCAGCAACCCGAATTCACCATCAAGACTGTCGAGGCGGGGCTCAACTACGGGCGCTACCAGGTTGAACCACTCGAGCCGGGCTATGGCACCACGCTGGGGAACTCCCTGCGGCGGATTCTGCTGCGCTCGCTCGAAGGTTGCGCCGTATCTCGCATTCGCATCGACAACGTGTGGCACGAATTTGCCACCATCCCGAATGTGCGGGAAGACGTCACCGAAGTCGTCCTCAACCTGAAGGGGATTCGCCTGCGTCGCGTGCAGCCATTGCACGGCGATGTGCGCGCTCACCTCTACAAGCGTGGAGAGAGTGAAGGCGAAACCGTCGTCACCGCTGGCGACATCGAGTGGCCGGTAGAAGTTGAGCTGGTCAATCCGGAACTCCAGATTGCCACGCTCGATGGACCGGACGCCGTGCTGGATATGGATCTCTGGGTAAGCCGCGATCGCGGGTATCGCCCGGCCGAGTCGCAGGAAACCTTTGCGCTGGGTGAGATTCCGATCGACGCCATCTTCACGCCGATCCAGCGCGTGAACTACGTGATCGAGCCGACCCGGGTTGGCCAGAACGTGGAATACGACCGGCTGATCCTCGAAATCCTGACCGATGGCACCATCGAGCCGGACGACGCGCTTTCCCAGGCGGCCACGGTCCTCATGGACCACGCCCGGGTCTTCGCCGAGTTCACCCGGCCGGAGCCAGAGTCTGCATCGTCGTCGTTCATTCCGGAAGAAGTCCAGAACAAGCCGCTGGCCGAGCTGGGTCTTTCGCCGCGAGTGCTCAACGCCCTTCGCAGCAAGCAGATCGACAAGGTCGGCCAGGTGCTGACCATGGATCCCGATCAGTTGCTGTCCATTCGCAACTTCGGTCCGCGCTCGCTGACCGAACTCCGCGAAAAACTGCACGAATACGGTTACCTGCCGGAAGCCGATGCCCTGGCGATTGTGGAGGGTGAGGTTGACGAGAGCGAAGATGCAGAGTCGCTCGAAGTCGCCGAAGCCATCAAGTCGCTTGGTGGCCTTGGTCTGGGCACCACTGAACAAGAGGACGAGGAGTAATGCGACACCAGAAGGCGGGCCGCAAGTTCGGCCGCAACCCAGCGCAGCGCAAGGCGTTGCTGCGCCAGCAGGCGATCTCGCTGATTCTCAACGAGCGCATCATGACCACCGAGGCCAAGGCCAAGGAGTTGCGCAGCGTGGTGGAGAAGCTGGTCACCATTGCGCGTGACGATTCCGAGCATCATCGCCGGCTGGTGATGTCACGGCTCGACCACGAGAAGACCGTCGAGCGGCTGTTCGACGTGGTCGCCCCGCGCTACGAAGACGTTCCGGGTGGCTACACCCGCATTTCCAAGTTGGGCATCCGCCGGGGCGACGCGGCGCCGATGGTCCTGATTGAATTCGTCGCCTAGCGACGGTCACGGTCCTTTCCGAGTCCCTGCGACTGGGGAAGGCAAGCTTGACACGGTGAGGCTGAAGCTGACCATCGGATACGACGGCACAGACTTTCAGGGATCACAGCGCCAGGCGAACGCACGCACGGTTCAGGAAGACCTGGAACGCGCGTGCAGCACACTCGGCGGTGAACCAGTGGCAGTACTGCTGGCTGGTCGCACCGATCGAGGGGTTCATGCGGTTGGCCAGGTGGCAAGCTGCGTGGACCTGCGGCCGGAACTGACGGTGGAGCGGCTCAAAACCGCGCTGAACCAGATTCTTCCGGACGATGTCGGGGTTTCGCACCTCGAACGTGTCGGCGATGGGTTTCACCCGCGTTACGATGCGACCTGGCGGGAATACCGCTATCGGCTGTTCGTCGGAGACAAGCAGCCGCTGGCGAACCGGCAGGTGTGGGTGCGGCGCCGGGGGCTGGATGCGGCGCGGATGTCCGACGCGGCAGCCAGTCTGGTGGGGACACACGATCTGGCCTCGTTCACCGGTGGTGGTGAGGGAGTGCCCTGGTCGAGCCGGGCGAAAACCCGGCGGGGAACCATCCGCACCATCAGTCACTGCACGGTTCGTGAGGTGGCACCCTGGTGGGGAACGGTTCCGGGATCGGGGCAGGGATTCGAAATTCGGATCGTTGCCGATGGGTTCCTGCCACAGATGGTGCGAACCATCACCGGCGGCCTGGTGGAGATTGGCCAGGGCGACCAGGAACCCGGTTGGTTCCGGCAGTTGTTACAGACCGCTGACCGCCGGTACGGGCCACCGCTGGCCCCGGCACACGGATTGACACTTTGGCGGGTAGGTTACGGCAACGATGTTCCCGACCCTGACCCGGAAGACGAACGGCACGCGGGCTGATCTCAGTTCCGTGGAACATGGTTAAGGGAGTTCTCGTGGTACAGCGAACCTATTCAGCGAAACCGACCGAGGTTCAGCGCAAGTGGTATGTGGTCGACGCCGAAGGCAAGACCCTCGGCCGTCTGGCGACGACCGTTGCTGCCACCCTGCGTGGCAAGCACAAGCCGACCTACACTCCGCACATCGATACCGGCGATTTCGTCGTGGTCGTGAATGCCGAGAAGATCAAGGTGACCGGCAACAAGGAGACCCAGAAGGTCTACTACCGGCACTCCAACTATCCGGGTGGTCTCAAATCGGAGACGCTCAAGGATCTGCGGGGGCGCCATCCGGACCGGATCATCGAGAATGCCGTGAAGGGCATGCTGCCGCGCACCGCGCTCGGCAAGCAGCAGCTGACCAAGCTCAAGATCTACGCTGGGGCCGAGCACCCGCACACGGCACAGAATCCGGTGGCGCTCGAACTCGACGACACCGCGGCCCGGTAGGAAGGGAACACTGATGAGCGATGCAACCATGCCGAAAGGCCAGTATTACTACGCCGTTGGTCGGCGCAAGAGCGCCGTTGCCCGCGTTCGCCTGTATCCAGGTGAAGGCAACATGACCGTCAACGGCAAGCCAGCCCGCGAGTACTTCGGTGGGCGTGAGCTGAACTACACCATCATGTCGGAGCCGTTCCGTGCCACCGGCACGACCGAGCGGTTCGATGTGGTCGTGACCGTCGTTGGTGGCGGTACTTCGGGCCAGGTCGGTGCCATTCGTCACGGGATCTCGCGCGCGCTCACCAGCGCCGATGCTGATCTCCGCCCGGCCCTGAAGACCGAGGGTCTCCTCACTCGTGACTCGCGGGAGAAGGAGCGCAAGAAGGTCGGCCTCAAGCGGGCCCGCAAGGCTCCTCAGTACACGAAGCGCTAGGGGGTTCCCCACAGCGTCTCGGGTGCTCGAATCCGAACAACGAACCGCCTGGTTGGTCCCTTTCGGGATCGGCCAGGCGGTTTTGCTTGCGGACCCGTTGGCGCCATGGGCGGGGGCTATCTCGTATCGACCCTGGAGCATGCGACCACCGGCTGTGCCATCAGCGAATGAGGAGGAGGTTACGAACCTTCCTTTCCTTCGTCATCCTCGGCGGTATCTTCTGGCTGGAGGGCCGGTGGCAACAATCCCTCCAGCAGCACGTGCAGGTCGTCTTCGGTGAGCAGCGGGACCTTGAGGCTTTCGGCCTTGGTCGCCTTGGAACCGGCGTCGGCCCCGGCGATGACGGCTGAAGTCTTCTTCGAGACGGAGCCGGTGACATTGGCGCCAAGTGCCCGGAGCCGTTCTTCAGCCTCCGGTCGGGTCAGCGTGTCGAGACGACCGGTCAACACCAGCGTCAGTCCGGCGAGAGGACGATCGGACCAGTTGGTGGCAGTCTCCTCACGGGTGCGCACACCAACCTCGGTGAGGCGCGCGACCAGATCGCGATTGACCTGCTCCTGGCCGAAATCGTAGATGTCGGCCGCCACGACTGCCCCGATGCCGGGTATGGCGGCGATTTCCTCCGCCGATGCAGCCAGGATGGCGTCGAGCGAGCCGAACCGGTCGGCCATGAGGTGGGCAGTGCGCTCGCCGACGTGCCGGATGCCCAGGCCGTGAATCAGGCGCCAGAGTGGACGGTCCTTGCTGGCTTCCACGGAGGCCTGGAGGTTGGTGGCACTCTTTTCGCCGAGACCCTCCAGTTGGCCGACCGCTTCCCAGTCGAGCCGGTAGATGTCGCTGGCATCGCCGATCCAGCCGAGATCGATGAACCGGTCGGCCAGGTTCGGGCCGAAGCCTTCGATGTCCATGGCTGCCCGGCTGAGGAAGTGATGGATGCGTTCCTTCAACTGGGCTGGGCAGGCAGCGTTGGTGCAGTAGCGCATGGCAACGCCGGGTTCGCGGTGAACGGGCGTTCCGCACGAGGGACAGGTGTCCGGCATGGCGAATGGTTCTTCCGCCCCGGTTCGCCGCTCCTCGACGACCTTGACGATCTGCGGGATCACATCCCCGGCACGTTGCACCACGACGGTGTCGCCGATGCGGATGTCCTTGCGGGCAATCTCGTCTTCGTTGTGCAGCGTGGCTCTGGAGACCGTGACCCCACCGATGTTGACTGGGTCGAGAATGGCGAGCGGATTCAACGTGCCGGTGCGGCCGACGTTGACCTGGATGCCGGTGATTCTCGTCGTTTGCTGGATGGCCGGGAATTTGTAGGCAGTGGCCCAGCGGGGATCGCGGGCGACGTACCCGATCTCCTCCTGCAATCCCAGGTTGTCGACCTTGATCACCGTGCCGTCGATTTCGAAGTCAAGCTCCGGGCGCCGTTCGAGCCATTGCTGGCAGGCAGACCAGACGGATTCGATCTCATCGTGGCGAGTAGCGTCCAGCGACGTGGTGAAGCCAAGGTCGCGCAGCCACGCCAGGCAGTCGAGATGGGTCTCCGGCAGCGATCCTCCCACCACGTAGCCGATCTGGTAGGCGAAGAGCCGGAGAGGACGCTGGGCGGTGATGGCCGTGTCTTTCTGGCGAATCGAGCCCGCGGCGGCGTTGCGCGGATTCATGAACAACTTGCCGCCGATTTCGCTCATGCGCAGGTTGAGGTCTTCGAAGTCGGACTTGCGCATGTAGATCTCGCCGCGGACTTCGATGGTGCCCGGTATGCCGCGCTCGCCACTGGCGCGGAGGCGGGTTGGGATCGAACGGATCGCCCGCACGTTGGCCGTGATGTCGTCACCAACAAACCCGTTGCCGCGGGTGGCTGCGTGGTCCAGTTGGCCGTCGATATAGGTCAGCGCCACGGCCAGGCCGTCGGTCTTCGGTTCGGTGACATAGGTCAAGTGGTCGACGCCGCCGAATCTGGCGGCCCGCAGTGCCCACGCCTTCAGTTCGTCCTCGTTGTAGACGTTGCTGAGCGAGAGCAGCGGGCGGGGGTGGGAGACTTCGGCAAAGTCCGACTGGGCGAAGTGGCCGACGCGCTGGGTGGGAGATTCGGCGGTGACCAACTCGGGATGTTCGGCCTCGATGGCGCGCAGTTCATTCATCAGCGCGTCGTACTCGGCGTCCGTGGCGGAGGGTTGGTCGAGCACGAAGTACTCGTAGGCGAATTGGTCGAGCTTTTGCCGCAGGTCGTCGAGATGCCGGGAGAGGTCGCTGGCTTCCATTCGTCAGAAAGGCTCCTCGGGGTCAGATCTGGCTAGCCTGGTTCAGGCTGGTATGACACGTTTGAAGGCGAACAGGTGTGCGACTTTTCGGCTATGATACATCGCAACGGCCAGTGTTCGTACACTCCGGCGAGTGTATCATCTCGCAATTGACCTGCTCCGCACGTGGTGAATGGCATGCCCGCACGTCCCCATCCGCCAGCGATGGAAGCCAATTCAGTGGACACACGATACGACGCCCTGACTGACCGTGCCCTGGCCTATATCCGCGAGCATGGCGGATCGGTGCACGAGGACCAGTTGGTGCGCCACGTGTTCGGTTCGTCCGGTTCGCCAGCGATCTGGAAACCGCTGCTGCGCGGGATTCTGACTGGCGAAGCCGAGACCGTGGTTCTTGTCAACGACCATTGGTCCCTGATGCGGGAGTCCACCATTGCGGGGGCGACGATCCTCCGCGACTTCATTGCCATCGACGTCGAGACGACAGGGCTGAAACCCGTCCAGCACCGGACCATCGAGATCGCGCTGCACCGCTATGTGGATGGCAAGGTGGCCGACCGGTTCGAGACGTTCGTCAATCCTGGCCGGGCACTCCCGAAATTCATCATCGATCTGACCGGTATTCACGACGAAGATCTCGAGTTTGCCCCTACCTTCGATCACGTCGCGGACCAGGTGGTCGAGTTCCTGGGGGACTCCCTCCTGGTGGGACATAACATTCGATTTGACCTCTCGTTCCTCAATCAGGAGCTGAAGCGCGCCGGTAAGGACAAGCTGTTCAATCCCCGCATCGATACGCTGGCGCTGGCGATGCGCTATCTGAAGCAGGTGCGGAAGCCGAGCCTGGATCGAGTTGCCTCGGCCGTGGGTATCCCGCCGAGGACCATTCACCGGGCCGGGGGCGATGCCCAGATGACGGCTGAAGCGGCCCTGCGGCTGGTGGAGATTGCGTCCAGGACCGGGGTTGATTCGCTTGACGACCTCATCACGTCTGGCAGTCAGACCGTGGACCGCCCACGCGATGGGGTGGGCCGGGCGCGATCCGTACTCGATCGAGCCTGGTTGACTGACGTGCCGCGCAAGCCGGGCGTCTACATCATGTATGGCCAGCACGACGAGATCATCTACGTGGGCAAGGCGAAGAACCTGCGGGAACGACTCTCTTCGTACTACTCCCAACCGATTGGCCTGACGCGCAAGATGGATGGCCTGATCGAGACGATGTCGCGGATCGAGACCGAGGTCGTCGGCACCGAACTGCAGGCACTGATTCTGGAATCGCAACTGATTCATCGCTATCAGCCGCGTTACAACGTCGCGCTCAAGAATTACGAGCACTATCCTTACATCCGGGTCGATATTGGCAGTCCGTGGCCTCGCCTGACGGCCGTCAAGGAACGCAAGGATGACGGGGCACGCTACTATGGCCCCTATCGAAGCGGATCCGGCGTGCGCAAGACTCTCGACGTGATCAATTCGGCGGTTGGATTGCGTACCTGTACACGTTCGTTCAAGACGGCTCGGAGTTATGGCCGTCCGTGCCTGAAGCTCGACCTGGGTACCTGTCTGGGGCCGTGCGTGGGACAATCGATACGCGACGAGTACATGGCGCAGGTGCGCGATGTGGTCGCGTTTCTGGACGGTGACGAAGAAGGGCTGCGCGCGCGGCTCTGGCGAGACCTGGAACAGGCGGCTTCGGATCTGGACTTTGAAAAGGCCCGAAAACTGCGGGGCGAGCTTCAATCGACGCTCGCCCTGATCGAGGAGCAGGACCGCTTGCGGACCGCCGAGCAGTCACACAATCTGTTGCTGGTGCAACCATCGGCCGATCCCGAAGCGCGGGAGGTGATGGTGATCCTGCGTGGCCAGATCTGGGCCCAACTGCGCGTGGCGCGGATTCCCGAGATCGAGATTGAGGGGTTCCCGCCGGAGGACGAGGACGTTCCCCAGGACGACCAGGTGTCGATCATGACGCCAGGTCGTCGTCCGCGCGATGAGGTCATGGTGGTGGACAGTCTCCGCGTCACGGACCTTTCGGACCGGCTGCTGCCGATCATGGAACGGTACGCTGAGGCACAACACCGTCCGCTCGATCACTACGGAGCCGATGAGGCCGGAATCGTCAATCGCTGGCTGTTCCGCAATGTGGGTCATCCGTCCGTGCTGCCGATGGACATGGACCGGATCACCGACCGTGGATATCTGGTCAGTCTCGCGCTCAAGGTATTGGCCCTGACTGACGAAGCGCTTGAGTCCGTGTTGCCGCCGGCCGAGGCCGACGACGATGCCAACTCCAACCCCGACGAGGTGTCACCGCCGCCCAACGACGACTGATTCCCTCGAAGGCGGAGGGTTGATCAACGCGGCGCAACGTTGCCGCGAGCCTGCCGTTATGCCATGATGCGATGCAGATGGGACAACTGCACCTGAATTCACGCTGGGTGAACGGTGCTTTCGTTCGTTTCAGCCCGGAGGCATGCGACATGGACAGGCGCGATCTTCTCAAGCGAACAGGCGCGATTGGCGCGGGGGCCGTACTGGCCGGTGGAGCAGTTCCCGTAGCGGGACTCGGGATCGCCGCCGCTGGTGCGCAGACAACCGAGTTTGATGTCTGGACCACCTATACCGACGAAATCCACAACTCCATGATGGAGGAAATCGGCGCTGCTTTCGCCGAGGCCAACGGGCTCGAATTCAGCACGCGTGGGTGGACGCTGGAAGAACTCTCCGACACCCTGCCGCGTTCCGTGGACAGTGACCAGGGTCCCGACGTGGCCATGGTCAACAACGGTGAAGCCCTGCAGGGACCAATGCTGCGGGCAGGCCAGATTCTCAGCCTGGCGGACTATGACGCCGAGTACGGCTGGAGCGAGCGATTCGCGCCCAGTCTCCTGGCCCGCACGAGCTACTCGGCCGATGGCACCGTCTTCGGCGAGGGCGAACTCGTTGGTGTGCCGATCGAGTCGGAAATCGTCGGGTTTTTCTACAACAAGCAGATTTTTGCAGACAACGGCCTGGAAGTTCCCACCACCTACGAGGAGTTCGAGACCCTGCTCGGGGCCCTCCGCGAGGCTGGTGTCGAACCGCTGGTGATGGGCAACCTCGACAAATGGCAGGCCATTCACCTGTTTGGCGAACTGCACGGGGTCAACACCACCCGGGAGTTCCTCGATGGCCTGATCTACCGCCGGGGTGATGCCGACTTCACCGACCCGTCCATCCTCGAGGCGGCCAACCGCATGTCGGGATGGGTGGAAGCCGGTTACCTGCTGGATGGCTTCGAAGGGCTGTCGGCCGACGATGCCCAGGCCCTCTTCCTCACCGGCGTCGGTGGTGTGCTGATCCAGGGTTCCTGGGCCGGTGGAGCCGTGCGGGACGGCCTGGGCGAGAATGCCGGCTTCTTCCTGATGCCGCCACTGGCCGATGAGACCCCTGTGCTCCACGTCGGTGGCGTGGGGATTCCCTACGGCATCACGGCGAATGCTACCGACCCGGATGTGGCGGCAGCGTTCATCGACGGCCTGGTCTCGGAAGAGACGTTTACCCGCATCGTCGAGTCGGGCAACCTGCCGCTGGGCGAGATCTCCGACGACCTGATCACCCCCGACACCGTAACCGGCGATCTCTACGCGGGGTGGAACGCTGCGCTGGAAGCCGATGCCATCGGTCACTACATGGACTGGGCGGCTCCTGGCTTCTACGACCCATTCACTGCGGCGCTGCAGGAACTCCTGGCCGGCCAGATCACGGGCGAGGAATTCCAGACCAAGCTGCAGGACTACTATGCAGCTTCGTTCAGCTGAGACAACCGTAGAAGGTCTGGAGGAGCCCTGGCGGGTTTCCTCCGGACCTTCCCGTTCCCGGCGGGAAGGGGCTGGCTGGGAGCCGTGGGCCTACCTCGCCCCGGCGGTGATCGTATTCACCGCCTTCGTTGCCGTCCCCATCGTGGCGGCCATCTACCTGAGCCTGACGGCCTTCAATGGCATCTCGTTCGATACGGCCACGTTCGTCGGCTTCCAGAACTACGTTGATGCCTTCACGGCGCCCAGCTTCTGGAATGCGCTGAAGAACAACCTCATCCTGATTCCCTATTTCGTGATCCTGCCCACCATTCTGGGCCTGATTCCTGCAGCCCTGGTGCACCAGATGCAGCTGCGCGGCAGCCGGTGGTTCCAGGCAGGCATCTTCCTGCCGTACATCATGCCCGGTGTGTTGATCGGTGTGGTCTGGCGCTGGATGCTCAATCCAGTGTTTGGACCAGTCAACAGCGTGCTGAAGGACCTTGGATTCCGTCCCCCGACGTGGCTGGCCGACTTCACCTGGGCGCTCCCGACCATCGGATTCATCGGTGCGTGGGCAGCGTACGGATTCTGCTACGTGGTGTTCGTGGCCGGGATCCAGAAGATCCCCACCGATCTCTACGACGCAGCCCGGCTGGATGGCGCCAGTGCCCTGGACGAGTTTCGGGCCGTCACGCTGCCCGGACTCAACCGGGAAATCGCCGTGGTGCTCTCGGTCAACCTGATCAACGCACTGCGTGCCTTCGATGTCGTCAAGGCGACCACCGATGGCGGACCAGGCAATGCGACCTCGGTGTTGGCGCTCTACATGATGAACAGTGCCTTCAATGCCAACCGCGCCGGGTACGGCATCGCCATTGCCATCTTCCTCGCCGTGCTCACCCTGGTGATGTCGCTCTTCGTGCTGCGCCTGTTTGGTGACCGCGATGATTAGGCGCATCCTCGTTTACGCATTCCTGCTGGTGGGATGCTTTGTGGCCATCGCGCC
>CAZNQC010000005.1:25097-45819 GCA_964574825.1 uncultured Sphaerobacteraceae bacterium
CTGTTTTACCTGATCCGGGAGCTGCACCTGCTGGACTCGCTCTGGGCATTGATCCTGCCCCAGGTGGCGCTCTCGATGTCGTTCGGCACGCTTCTGATGCGCCAGGCTTTCGCGGGGATCCCGAGCGAGATTCCGGAAGCCGCCGTACTCGATGGCGCCAACTCGTGGCAGTTGCTCTGGCAGGTCATGTTCCCCCTGGCGCGGCCCCTGATTGGAACCCTGGCCCTGCTTTTCTTCATCTGGACCTGGAACGAATTCCTGCTGCCGCTGGTGGTCAATATCGACCCCGACTACCACACGTTGCCGGTGGGGATTCTCTACTTCCAGCAGCGCTGGACATCGAATCTGCCGCTGATCGCCGCCGGAGCCACGATCATCTACCTGCCATTGGTTGGCATCTTCCTCTTGTTCCAACGGCAGCTGGTGGCCGGTCTCACCGAAGGTGCCCTGAAGGGCTGACGTGGCGGCGCCGTTACCAGTACGTGTTCAGGCTTGGGGGATGGGCCGACACATCCGCGCCAGGCACCGCTTGTCAACCTCGTTGCCCAGTCCCGGAAGGTCGGCCCCAACTGCTGCAGGCGCGCATACCGAACCTCGTACCCTCAACGCTGAACACGAACATTCACCATCCTGGGGGTTGCTGGAACTCTCAACCTGTGATTACGTGGTGCCCTACCGTAGATCGCCAGTCGTGCGTTTCCAAAAACGGAGGGTCTCATGATGCGTGGTTGGGCACCCAGGTGGTTCAGTGCGCTTGGCGTCTTTGTGCTTCTTTTCAGTAGCCTGGTGGTCCCTAGTGGAGCCCAGGAAGCTTCTCCGGCGGCGGCCACGCCTCAGGCAGTGACCTCCCGGGCTACCTCATCGACCGATCCGATCTCACCGGTTGATCTGGATGTGTTGTTCATCGGTGCTCATCCCGACGATGAGGCGTTTGGCTTGCCAGTCTACGGACAGTGGGCAGAGTACGCGGACATCGAGACCGGCGTGATCACCGTGACCCGGGGCGAGGGTGGCGGAAATGCGGTTGGACCCGAGGAAGGTCCGGCGCTGGGGCTGCTGCGCGAAGATGAGGAGCGTCGAGCGGTCAGTGTGGCCGGGATCGAGCACATCTACAACCTGGACAAGGTCGACTTTTACTACACGGTCAGCGCACCGCTCACCATCGAAACCTGGGACTACGAAGACACGCTGTCGCGAGTGGTGCGGGTGATCCGGACGACACAGCCCGAGGTCATCATCACGATGAACCCGGCTCCCACACCGGGGAACCACGGTCATCACCAGGTGGCGGCGCGCCTGGCAGTTGATGCATTCGAAGCTGCTGCTGATCCGGAGCGTTTCCCGGAGCAGATCACGAACGAGGGGCTCGCTCCGTGGAGCGCGAGTGCCATTTACCAGAGTGGGGCAGCCGTCGAGTCAGCACCGGGACCAGACTGCGCCACGACGTTCACGGCAGCTGATCCCAGCCAGTCGATCTATGGTGTCTGGCAGGGAACCATTTCGGACGCGAATGATGGCCGCACCTGGGGTGAGGTTGCGCGCGATGGTCAGCGCACGTACGCCTCGCAAGGCTGGGCGGTCTTCCCCGATGCGTCGTCCAACCCGGACGAGATCGGCTGCAACTACTTCACCTTGATCGATTCCCGCGTGCCGCGGTCGCCGGATCCAGCCAGCACAACCGCGATGCTTGACTACGCCGTGCTGGAGGTTGACGGTGGTCTGCCACTGGGCACCCAGCTGATCGTGGAGGCAGACCGATTTGCGGTTGCCGCGGGTGAGACATTTACGGTGTCGGTGAGTGTCTCCCTGCCCGACGATGTGGCTGCTGCGGCAGTCACCCTGCGTCCGGCTGACATCGAAGGCTGGGATATCCAGTCCGTCGAGCAGGTTGAAGCGGATGGCGTTCTGACACAGACATTCGAGATTCGCGTTCCGATCGATGCGCCAGCGGGGTTGCGTCAGCCCATTGATGTGCAGGCCGCCTTCGGTGGCGGCTCGGCCACGGCCAGGACGGCGGTCGAAGTGACCGCTCCCGTCACCGGCTCGTTGAAGCCATTGCCGGAGATCGCCCAGTTCCACGAGTGGGCGGCCGCCTCGAATGTGCCGCAATTGTCGTCGCTGATCTTCCCGGTCCAGGCAATCGGCAGCGGCCAGACCGTCGATCTGGATGTCGTCGTGACGAACTCCTCGACGGACACGCAGTCGGGCGATGTGGCGGTCGTGCTGCCGGATGGGTTCGAACTCGATCCGCCGACGCAATCATTCGCGAACCTGCCAGCCGGTGACTCGACGGTCGTGACCTTTGCGCTGACCAACACTGACACATCGTTGGCCACCTCCAATCAGGGTGGCGAAGGCGGTAACTATCCGATCTCGGTCGAGACGACCGTGGGCGGCGTGACGTTTGCAGAGGCAGCGGCCCTCAACCTGGTACCGGTGGCGGTCGTTCCCGCCGCATCGTCGAACCTGGTGGTCGATGGTGTGATTGCCGAGGGCGAGTATGCCGGTGAACCGCTCGATCTTTCCCGCCTCTGGGAGGGCCAGGAGGTCGATGGACCAGAGGATGCATCGGGGACGGCCTGGGTGGCATGGTCCGAGGACGGCCTGTATGTGGCCGTGGAAGTCGTCGATGAGTCGCTGGGGACGGTGTTGACGCCCGAGGACGCCAAGCGCCACTGGCGGACCGACTCGGTGGAAATTGCCGTAGATCCGCTCGGCACGGCGCCCAACACCTCGGCGACGTTCAAGGTGGGTGTCTTCCCAACGACGACTGATGGATCGCCTGCTGCCTATCGTGACGCCGATGCCCACCAGGGACCGGTGAGCGAGACGGCACCCGGTTTCGAGGTGGCGAGTGTCGTCTCGGAACCCTACACCGGGTATGTGCTCGAAACATTCATTCCGTTCGATGCGCTGCCGGCGGAGATCGACCCGGATCATGCGGCGCTGAATATCTTCATCTACGACTCGGACACCCAGGACCTGACCGGCCAGAGCCGGCTCGGATGGTCGACCTGGAACGGCGTGCAGGGCGATCCCTATCGGTGGGGCCGGATCGTGCTCGAAGGCTTTGGCGGCGATGGAGCGACTCCGGTAGCGGCGGCATCACCGGTTGCCGAGCCGGCCGTTGAGGCGCCGGTCATGCCGCTGGATGCCGCGCAAAGTGCGCAGTCTCCGCAATCGATTGCCCAGTCGGCGGCAGATGGTGTTCCGCTGGCCGGTTCGCCTGCGGTGGTGACGGAAGGCGGATTCGTCTTCACTCGTCAACCGACCCTGGTGGGAGACACGATCTACATTTCCGCCGAGGCCACGGCCTCGGGAGTCGCGCGGTTCTACATCGTCAATGACGAGTGGGACATCCTCTCCGAAGGGGAACTGGATGTCGATTCCGGCGCGCTCGAGTTCCAGGCCGGTGGGATTGTGGTCGATGGTCCGACCCGGTTGCTGGTTTCGTTCGTGGCCGATGACGGGCGGGTTCAGGCGTTCGAATTCCCGCTCGGTGCGGTGTGAATGGAGTGGATGGGAACGGGCGCCGATGTCCGGTCCCATCGCTCTGGTCCGGTCTCGTGCCGCCTGGATGGCTATAATCCGGGCGGCATGACGAACCGGAGGATACCTGCATGACCACCATTCAAGACGCTGCAACGCTCGAGGAAATCGCGGATATGGTGCGGGTTTGCACGCTGTGCGAACTTTCGCGCTCGCGCACCCATGCTGTCCCTGGCGAAGGCAACCCCGAGGCCCGGGTGATGCTGATTGGCGAGGGCCCGGGCCATCACGAAGATCAGCAGGGCAAACCATTCGTCGGCGCGTCGGGCAAGTTCCTGACCGAGTTGCTGACCAATGCCGGGCTTTCGCGCGAAGAGGTGTTCATCACCAATGTGGTGAAGTGCCGGCCGCCGGGCAATCGCGACCCACTGCCGGATGAAATTGCCGCCTGCCGGCCCTACCTGCGCCGCCAGGTTGAGTTGATCGACCCGGACGTGATCGTGACGTTGGGGAGGTTCTCGATGTCGCACTTCTTCCCGGGCGAGCGGATATCGAAGATTCATGGCCAGGAGCGGGAGATCAATGGGCGTCTCTACGTTCCGATGTACCACCCGGCGGCGGCCCTGCATCAGGGGGCGCTGCGCGCAACCATCCAGGAAGACTTCAACCGGCTGCCGAAGCTGCTGGCCGCCCGCGAACGCCAACGCGAAGAACAATCGACGCCGGACGAGCCGTTGACCCAGGGCACCCTGTTCTAGCTGCCTGAGTCGTCATTGCATGGTGATTGCCGGCTGGATCACGGCCAGTGCCGTGACCGGTTGGCAATCAGGCTCTGATTCGCCTCGCTACTGTGTATAATGTACGTACGCACTTGATGCGTGAACGACACGACGGTAGACGGCAAGCGGCGACCTCTGGTCACACGGCCGCGGCGGAGCGACGGATGGCGACGACCTCCCGCATTCGAGGCAATACGCGATCAACGAAGGCGAAGTCCCGCAAGAAAGGCGGGGCCTCGTTCGTTTCGGTGTGGTCGGGACGGTTGCGGTCGTTTGGCAGTGGTCTGGTCCCGACGCTGACCGTTTCCGAGCGACTCAAGCGGGAAATCGCCGGGATCCTGATGATCCTGGTTGCGGTGCTCAGTTCATGGGCACTGGGCCGCGGCGCCGAAGATGGCGCCGTGGTGTCCTGGTGGGCCGACGTACTGCGCTCGCTCTTCGGGCGCGGCGCGGTCGTGGTGCCCTTGTTCGCCGCATTGATCGCCTTGCGAGCGTTTGCCAGTAACGGTGGACCCATCCTGCTGTTCCGGCACTACGCCGGGGCAGCCCTCTTCCTGATCGCAACCCTGGCGCTCCTCTCGTTTGGAGGACGTGAAATGTCCGGCACGGTCGGCATGGCCTTTGGTGATGTCTTCCGCGGGGCGCTCGGCAAACTCGCCTCCGGTCTGGTCTTGTTCTGTGCCGGTGTTGTTGGTGTCTTCCTGATGGCGGACACCGACCTGATGACGCTGGAGCGGGATTTCCGGCGACTCATGCCCAGACGGGCTCCCAAGCCGGAGCCGGCAGTGGCGACGCCTCCGCCGGCGCCCAAAACCAGGCGCAAGTCCGTCCCGGCGGAGGCACCGCGCAAGGCCGATCCGGTCGAGCGCGTGATCAACCTGCCAGCCAAGCCCAAGAAGGAAACTCCCAAGCCAACGGTGTCCTCGCTGGAGGAACTCCGGGCCGAACCCGTGTTCGACGGGAAGCCCCTCCCGCTGCCGGACATCGGGGGACTGGCCTACTACGAATCCGTAACGCCGAATCCGGCCGACCTGGAGGCCAAGGCCCGGGCAATCGAGGAAACGCTGTCCAGCTTCAAGGTTGAAGCGACGGTGCGGGAGATCAATCCTGGCCCGTCGGTAACCCAGTTTGCGCTGGAGCCGGGCAACGGCGTGAAGGTGCGGCGGATCACTGAACTCCAGAACGACCTGGCCCTGGCCCTGGCGGCCCAGAGCATCCGGGTTGAAGCGCCAATTCCGGGCATGGCGCGGGTGGGACTGGAGATTCCGAATCCGGAAATTGCCACGGTCGGACTGCGGGAAGTGATCGAGTCGCCAGCCTTCGCCAAGTCGAAGGCCAAGTTGCCGATGCCGCTGGGGCGGGACGTCAACGGCCGGTACATCGTCGGCGACCTGGCTCGGATGCCCCACCTGCTGATTGCCGGAGCAACCGGCGCCGGCAAGAGCGTTTGTCTGAACGGCATCATCTCGACGTTCCTGATCCGGTTCCGGCCTGATGAGCTGCGGCTGGTGATGATCGACCCGAAGATGGTCGAATTGACCATGTTCAATGCCGTGCCGCACCTGCAGTGCCCGGTAGTGACCGAGATGGACAAGGTCGTCGGGTGCCTGCGGATGGTGCTGAAGGAGATGAACCGGCGCTACGAGTTGTTCAAGAAACTCGGCGTGCGGAATATCGACGGCTATCGGTTGAAGACCATCGACGAGCCCGATGCCGAGCAGATGCCGTGGATGGTGGTCATCATCGACGAGCTGGCCGACCTGATGATGACGACGCCAGACGAGGTCGAGACCCTGCTGGCCCGGCTGACCCAGATGGCTCGCGCGACCGGCATTCACCTGATTATTGCCACCCAGCGGCCGTCCGTGAATGTGTTGACCGGCCTGATCAAAGCCAATGTGCCGGCCCGGATCGCGTTTGCCGTATCGTCGATGATCGACAGCCGGGTTGTGCTCGATATGCCGGGTGCCGAACGGTTGCTGGGCAAGGGCGACATGCTCTATCTGCCACCAGATGCGGCCAAACCGGTGCGGGTGCAGGGTGCCTTCATCGATGAGGACGTCAAGTCCATTGTCGATCACTGGCACAGGGTTGCGCCGGTGCCGCAGTACGATCCGGAGTGGCTGGAACTGGAGAGTTCGTCGCCGGATGCTGCGGTGGACGAGGAAGACGGCGATGATCCGTTGATGGCCCAGGCGTTGGGGATCGTGCGCGAGCAGGGGACAGCGTCGGCGTCCATGCTGCAGCGCCGGTTGCGGATTGGGTACAACCGGGCGGCACGATTGATCGAGCAGATGGAGGCCGACGGCGTCATCGGGCCATCCGATGGGGTGCGAGGGCGAACGGTGCTGTAACCCCGGACAACACAAAAGCCCGGCAGCCTGGCTGCCGGGCTTTTGTGTTTGGGAACGCTAGCTGGCGACGGATGCCTCGGCGTCCTGCAGGGTTACCACCTCGACCGTGGTTGGTGTCGGTGATTCCTCAGCCTGGTTCTTGCGAACCGTGACCAGGCAGACGGAGCAATACACCGGATTCCCGTTACGTGGAACGAACGGGACGGTTGTCATTTGCCCACATTCAGCACAGGTGACTTCCGTCTGAGCGCGGTCGGTTAGCCCGAGTTTGGCCTTGCGTGCCGACCGGCACTTTGAACACCGGGCAGGAATGTTGATGAGTTCCTTTTCCCGGAAGAATGCCTGCTCGCCTGCAGTCCAGATGAATGGCGCACTGCAGTCTCGGCAGGTAAGTGTTTTGTCCTGATACTCCACCGGATCGACCCTCCGCAAACCGGAACAGGATTGGGCACCCCACCCAACGCAAGCTCTCGCCGAGGACCACTCCTCCTTGAATCGCACCTGTTCCCGATGGCTTCAAACAACTTATCACGGCAAAAGCCATGTCGCAACTGTTTTCGCGAGATTGGATATGTCGATATGACCTCGTCGAGTGCTGACTATGTATTTCACGCATAAACCCCGGATCGACAGGGTGTTTTGCGCTCCGACTTCGTGGAATATTTCACAAAGATGGCCTCGCGAGGCGGTCGCGACGAGGGAGTTGATATTGCAATTCGGAGAGGCGACGGACAGTCAAGGGGTGCGGCAGTCGGCATCAGCCCAGGCCCGGTTGCAGGTCGGAAGAGAGGCGGTGGTATCATCGGCCTGCCTCGCTGCTGTGGGGCACCAGGTTGTCTTCCGGAGTTTCCCGTGACTTTTCGCACGTCCTCGGCCCAGGCCGAGCCTGTTTCCAGATTGATCGAAGAGCTGGGCCGGTTGCCGGGGATTGGACCCAAATCGGCTTCGCGGCTGGCCTATCACATCCTGCGCGCGTCGCGAGATGAGGCGATCGATCTGGCAGAAGCGATATTGGCGGTGAAGGAACGGATTCGGCTCTGCTCGAACTGCTTCAACACGACCGAGGTCGACCCCTGCGCCATCTGTAGCGATCCGGCGCGCGAGCCGCGAATCTGCGTGGTCGAGCAGCCGCTGGACGTGCTCGCGATCGAACGCACTGGTGAATATCGTGGTCGCTACCATGTGCTGCACGGGGCGATTTCGCCGGTCGATGGGATTGGCCCCGACTCGTTGCGGATTCGGGAGTTGCAGGAGCGGGTGGAACGCGAGCGTCCGGAAGAGGTGATCGTGTTTACCAACCTCGACCTGCCCGGTGAGGCCACGGCAACCTATCTCCACCGCTTGCTGACGCCGCTGGGAGTGGCGGTGACCCGCCCGGCAAGCGGGCTGCCGGTGGGAAGTGACCTCGAATACGCGGACAACATGACCCTGGGCCGGGCCTTGGCCGGCCGGCGCGTGCTGTAGCCTCGCAAGTGGTGAAGGCACGTCAACACTGAGCGGGGATGTGGCTTTTGGGGGATTGGCGACGCGGGAGCTTTCGGGGTATAACTGGGCCATCGTGAAGGTGGCGCATTGCGCTTGAAAAGCCGTGGGTGGTAGCGTATACTTCCACTCGCGGAGTCTCGGCGTTGGTGTCGAGAGTTCGTCCGAGCGTTGGACTGGACGACGAGTGCAGTTGATTCCAAACACATGGAGCGAACCTGGTCAGCCGGGAGGGGTAGCGTACGCCCTCTCGCTTTTGGCGTGTTCGGGGTGATTCAGATCGGACGGCTTGTCCGGAATCGCCCGCTTTGTGTGTGCATCTGATTTCGTTCCAGGGAGCGCCACGACCGGGAGCCAGGGGTGCCTGGTGATCCACGCATGTATCAATGTTTCGTAAGTGCAGTCTGAAGAACCCCGCTGCGGTCTGGCGACGGGGACCAGGGGTGTTGAGAAGAGCAGTCGCTGTAATTGGTGTCTTGCCTGGCACCTGACGCTTGCAGGGAGCGTGAGGTGTCACAGACTGAGGAGTAGTACATGGCAGTTGACCGTGAAGCAGGATCGAGCATCGCTACGCAGGCAGTGGCGAAGAAGCAGCACGTTCTCTCCAATATCGGGGTAGGCCGCAAAACCTATGCCCGGATTCCGGCCGTGCTGGAGATGCCGAATCTCGTTCAGGTCCAGATTGAGTCCTTCAATTGGTTCAAGGAAGAAGGCCTGCGTGAGCTGCTCGAGGAGATCTCCCCGATCAGCGACCATCACAAGAAGATGGATCTCTATTTGTCGAACCCCGAATTCCGGGAACCCTGGGAGCGCATGCCGAAGGGCGAAGAGCAGGAGCGCGCCAAGGCCGACCCCCGCATTGCGGAGGTGTATTGCCGCGAACGTGACATCACCTACGCTGCCCCGCTCTACGTGAGTGCGCGGCTGGTGATCAACGAGACCGGCGAGATTCGTGAGACGTCTCCTGACAACCCGATCTTCATCGGTGACTTCCCGATGATGACGTCCGACGGTACCTTCATCATCAATGGTGCCGAGCGCGTTGTCGTTTCCCAGCTGGTGCGTTCGCCGGGTGTCTATTTCGACTGGGCAACCGATCCTGGGACCGGCAAGCGGCTGTCGACCGCCAAGCTGATCCCGAACCGCGGCGCCTGGCTGGAATTCGAGACCTCCAACCGTGACGTGCTCTCGGTGAAGGTCGACCGCAAGCGCAAGATGCCGATCACCATTCTGCTGCGCGCGATCGGCATCGAGACCGACGACGAACTGCTCGAGCTGTTCAAGGACGTCGATACCAACGAGGATCACCAGTTCATCGCCTCCACCATCGACAAGGAGCCGACGAAGACGCGTGAAGAGGCGCTGGTCGAGCTCTACCGCCGTCTGCGCCCGGGTGATCCGCCCACGCGCGACAACGCGCAGAACATGCTGAACAACCTGTTCTTTGAGCCGCGTCGCTACGACCTGGCCAAGGTTGGCCGGTACAAGCTCGACGAGCGGTTGCATGGTGGCCACAGCGAGGCAGACCTCGCGACCGGCGACGAGCGCCGCGTGCTGAGCAACGACGACCTGGTCGCGATCATCAAGGAGATGATTCGCATCAACAACGGCCTGGGCAAGCGCGACGACATCGATCACCTTGGCAACCGCCGCATTCGCGCCGTTGGCGAGCTGATTCAGATGCACGTCCGCACCGGTTTCCAGCGCCTGGAGCGTGGTGTCAAGGAGCGGATGACGCTGCAGGACACCGAGAACAAGGACGTGACGCCACGGACCCTGCTCTCCACCACCCGGCCGGTGACGGCGGCGGTGCGCGAGTTCTTCGGTGGATCGCAGTTGTCGCAGTTCATGGACCAGACCAATCCGCTGGCCGAGCTGACCCACAAGCGACGTCTTTCGGCGCTTGGTCCGGGTGGTCTCAGCCGCGATCGTGCCGGTCTGGACGTGCGCGACGTTCACCCGTCGCACTACGGTCGTATTTGCCCGATCGAGACGCCGGAAGGGCCGAACATCGGTCTCATCGGCTATCTTGCGACGTACGGCAAGATCAACAAGCACGGCTTCATCGAAACGCCATACCGGCGTGTGATCTCCCGGCTCGATGTGGCGAATCCTGCCCTCGAGATGGTTGGTCAGATCCTCCGTGAGGACGTGAAGCACCCGAAGACGGATGCCGTCATTGCCGCCGCGGGCGACAAGCTCGACGAAACGACGGTCGATGCGATCCGCAAGGCCAAGGTTGGCGAGATCCGGATCAAGTCAGTGGCGTCCGAGCAGATCGTCTATCTGCCGGCCGACCGCGAAGTCAACGTGATGATCGCCCAGGCGAACACGCCGCTTGACGACGAGGGCCGGATTGCCGTCGATAACGTCACGGTGCGTCTCGGCTCGGATGGTCACCGCTTCCCGGTGGTGCCGGCCGAGCAGGTGACCTACATGGACGTTTCGCCGAAGCAGGTTGTTTCGGTGGCGACGGCGTGTATCCCCTTCCTCGAACACGACGATGCAAACCGCGCGCTGATGGGTGCGAACATGCAGCGCCAGGCCGTGCCGCTGATTCGGCCGCAGGCGCCGATTGTCGGGACCGGGGTGGAATATCTCGCCGCCCGGGACTCGGGCCAGGTGGTGGTGTCGCGCCACGCCGGCACGGTTGTCTCGGCGTCGGGCAAGCAGATCACGCTGGTCGATGACGAGGGCAAGCACCACGTTCATCACCTGCAGAAGTTCGTTCGTTCGAACCAGGACACCTGCATCAACCAGCGGCCGATCGTGCACATTGGTGACACGGTCGAAGCGAACCAGGTGATCGCCGACTCCTCGTCGACGGACAATGGCGAGCTGGCGCTGGGCCAGAACCTGCTGGTGGCCTTCATGCCGTGGGAAGGTGGCAACTTCGAAGACGCCATCCTTCTCTCCGAGCGGCTTGTGCGCGATGACGTCTACACCTCGATTCACATCGAGAAGTACGAGTGCGAAGCGCGGGACACCAAGCTGGGCCCGGAAGAGATCACGCGTGACATCCCGAATGTCGGTGAGGAATCACTGGCCAATCTCGACGAGAGCGGCATCATCCGCATCGGCGCCGAGGTTCGCCCGAACGACATCCTCGTTGGCAAGGTCACCCCGCGTGGTGAGACCGAGTTGAGCGCGGAAGAGCGACTGCTGCGCGCGATCTTCGGCGAGAAGGCGCGCGAGGTGAAGGACACCTCGCTCCGCGTGCCGCACGGCGTGCACGGCAAGATCATCGACGTCAAGCAGTTCCACCGCGACGACAGTTCGGACCACGAACTGCCGGCTGGTGTGAACCAGAGCGTGCGCGTGATGATCGCCCAGAAGCGCAAGATCTCCGAAGGCGACAAGATGGCCGGTCGCCACGGGAACAAGGGTGTGATTTCCCGCATCCTGCCGATCGAGGACATGCCGTACCTGCCGGATGGCCGGCCGGTTGACATCATCCTCAACCCGATTGGTGTGCCGTCCCGCATGAACCTCGGTCAGGTGCTGGAAACGCACCTCGGCTGGGCAGCCGACAAGCTGGGCTTCAAGGTGGCCACGCCGGTCTTCGACGGAGCCAACGAATCGGAAATTCGCGACGCCCTGATTGAAGCGGGCCTGCCGGTGGACGGCAAGGTCGACCTCTACGATGGGCGGACGGGCGAGAAGTTCGACCGGCCGGTGACCGTGGGCATGGTTTACATGCTCAAGCTTGCCCACCTGGTGGAAGACAAGATTCACGCCCGCTCGACTGGTCCGTACTCGCTGGTCACGCAGCAGCCGCTGGGTGGTAAGGCGCAGTTCGGTGGTCAGCGGTTCGGAGAGATGGAAGTGTGGGCGCTCGAAGCCTACGGCGCCGCGCACATCCTCCAGGAAATGCTCACCGTCAAGTCCGACGACATCGTCGGCCGCGTGAAGACCTACGAGTCGATCGTGAAGGGCGAGGAGATTGGCGAGGCCGGTGTGCCGGAATCGTTCAAGGTGCTCGTCAAGGAACTCCGCTCGCTCGGACTTTCCATCGATGTCATCAACGAGGACGAGCAAACCGTCGACATTTCGGAAGATTCGTCACGCGACCTGCTCTCGAACCTCGACCGGATCAACCTCAGTGGCTTCGAGCGAGGTGCCGAATAACCCAAACCTGCCGGGCCGTGCGCATCACGGCCCGGCCACCCATCTCCCCCGGCAGTTAACCTCTCTCGTCTGGAGGACCCATGACTGATTTCACCACTTCCGATGTCGTTCCCGCTCCTGGTCGCACTGCGACGTTCGAGAGCTCTGGACAGTACGACTCGCGCTCAACCGGCTTTTCCCGTTCCGACCGGCAGGACAAGAGCCGGGTGCTGGACGTCAACAACTTCGATGCCATTCGCATCCGCCTCGCCTCGCCGGAAGCAATTCGCTCCTGGTCGTACGGCGAAGTCACCAAGCCGGAAACCATCAACTACCGCACGCTCAAGCCGGAGCATGGCGGTCTCTTCTGCGAACGCATCTTCGGCCCCACCCGGGACTGGGAGTGCTACTGCGGCAAGTACAAGCGCATTCGCCACGCCGGGACCGTCTGCGACAAGTGCGGTGTGGAAGTCACCCGCTCCAAGGTGCGTCGCGAGCGCATGGGCCACATCGAACTGGCCGCGCCGGTCGCCCACATCTGGTACGTGAAGGGCACGCCGAGCCGCCTGTCGCTGCTGCTCGACATCTCTCCGCGCAACCTCGAGCGAGTGCTCTACTTCGCGTCCTACCTCGTCACCGACGTGGACGATGAAGCCCTGGCCAATGCCGTTGCGGACATTGAAGCCGAAACCGAAGAGACGGTTGAAGAACTCCGCGCCGAAGCTCGCGCCCGGCGGGAGGAAATCGTCGGTCGCGCGACCGCCGATGTGACGAACCTGATGGAGGGTTCCTCGAACCTCTCCGAGAGCATCGCCGAGCGCCGCACCGAGCAGCTCGCCAAGCTGGAGCGGGAATACAACGAACTGGTCGACACGCTGGAGAAGCTCCGCGGTGAGGCCAGTGACAAGACCTACAGCTTCCAGGGGCAACTGGTTGTCCAGGAAGACGAGATGGTCAACGACGAGCGCTTCTCCACGCTCGAAGGTGCCCTGCGCGAGGCGCAGAACCAGATCGAGTCTGCTGCGACGTCGGAGACCAGTGGTGCCGACGCCCTCAGTGGCGCCGAGCGCGATCAGCTGACCTTTGACGCCGAGCAGGAAGTCAAGAAGATCAACGAGGAGCTCGAAGCCAACATCAAGCTGGAAGAAGCCCAGCGCGATGAGATCATCAAGCAGATGAAGGCTGTGCGCGAGCGCGAAATCCTGACCGAGACGCAGTACCGCGAGCTCTCCGAAATCGTGCCGCCGGGCGTGTTCAAGGCCGGGATGGGCGCGGAAGCCGTCTACGACTACATCTCGACCAAGGTCGACCTCGACCAGCTGGCGCTCGAACTGCGCAACGAGATGCAGGTGCCGTCCGAAGTGCGCCGCAAGAAGGCCACCAAGCGGCTCCGCGTTGTCGAAGCCCTGCGCAAGAGCGGCAACAAGCCGGCCTGGATGATCTTCACGGCGCTGCCGGTCATTCCGCCCGAACTGCGCCCGATGGTGCAGCTCGACGGTGGCCGCTTCGCAACCTCCGACCTTAACGATCTCTACCGGCGCGTGATCAACCGGAACAACCGTCTCAAGCGGCTGCTCGAACTCGGTGCACCGGACATCATCGTCCGCAACGAGAAGCGCATGCTGCAGGAAGCGGTCGACGCCCTGATCGACAACGGTCGCCGTGGTCGCGTGGTGTCCGGTTCCGGCAAGCACAAGCTGAAGAGCCTCAGCGACATGCTGAAGGGCAAGCAGGGCCGGTTCCGCCAGAACCTGCTCGGCAAGCGCGTCGACTACTCCGGCCGTTCCGTGATCGTGGTTGGTCCGGACCTGGCGCTGGACGAATGCGGCCTGCCAAAGCGGATGGCGCTCGAACTCTTCAAGCCGTTCGTCATGCGGCGCCTGGTCGATCGTGGCCTGGCCCACAACATCAAGTCGGCCAAGCGGCTCGTCGAGCGGGTCAACCCAAGTGTCTGGGATGTGCTGGAAAGCGTCATCGGCGACTACGTCGTGCTGCTCAACCGCGCCCCGACCCTGCACCGCCTCGGTATTCAGGCCTTCCGGCCACGGCTCATCGAGGGGTCGGCGATTCAGCTGCACCCATTGGTGACGACCGCCTTCAACGCCGACTTCGATGGCGACCAGATGGCCGTGCACGTGCCACTCTCACGTGCGGCGCAGAACGAGGCCCGCGAGCGCATGCTCTCGGTGCGGAACCTGCTTTCGCCGTCGAGTGGTGAGCCGATCGTGTCGCCGACGCAGGATATCGTGCTCGGTATCTACTACATCACGTCGGAACGCGACTACGAAGAAGACTTGAAGAACGGCACCGTGCCACGCGGCTGGGGCAAGATCTTCTCGTCGCTGGAAGAGGTCAAGCTGGCCTACGATGCTGGCGTGATTGATATCCAGGCGAAGATCAAGGTCCGCACCGACCGCGACGGTGGCGAGCTCAAGCTGATCGACACGACCGTCGGCCGGGCGTTGTTCAACCAGATCCTGCCGACCGACCTTGGCAAGTACTACAACGACACCATGGGCCGGAAGCAGTTGCGCGGCGTGGTGGCTGACAGCTACCGCACCTACAGCGATCCGCAGGAAACGGCGAACGTCGTCAACGCGATCAAGAAGCTCGGCTTCCAGTGCTCGACCAAGGGTGGACTGACCTTTGCCCTCTCCGATGTGACCACCTCGGAAACCAAGGTGGAGATCGTGGCCAAGGCCGAGGAACTCGCCGGCGGCATCGAGCGGCAGTATCGTCGCGGTCTCGTGACCGAGGACGAGCGGCTGCGCGAACTGGAAGACATCTGGAACGATGCTCGTGACACCCTCTCCAAGGATGTCGAGAATCGCCTCCGCGGCCAGAACTCCGTCTACATGATGGCGGACTCCGGCGCGAAGGGGAACATGAACCAGATTTCCCAGATGGCCGGTATGCGTGGTCTCGTGCTCGATCCGTCGGGCAAGATCATCGACATCCCGATCAAATCCAACTTCCGTGAAGGCCTCACGGTGCTCGAGTACTTCCTCTCGACGCACGGTGCCCGGAAGGGTCTGGCCGACACCGCGCTCCGCACGGCGGACTCGGGCTATCTGACCCGCCGCCTGGTCGACGTGGCGCAGGACGTCATCATCACGATGGCAGACTGCGGCACCGAGCACGGCATGGAAGTGGTGCTGGAAGACGATGCTGGCAAGCGGATGTCGGAGGATGAGTTCCGAGCCCGCGTGACCGGCCGTATCCTGGCCCTGCCAGTGGCCGATGCCGAGACAGGTGAGCTGATCCTCGATCGCGGCCAGGAAGTCTCCGAGCACGTTGTTGACGAAAACGGCCTGGCCATCGACTACGTTCAGCGGGTGATGGACTCAGGCGTCAAGAAGGTACTCGTCCGCACGGTCATGGTCTGTGAGGCGCCGCACGGTGTCTGCCAGATGTGCTACGGCCGCAACCTGGCCAGTGGCGAGATCGTCCAGTTCGGCGAGGCTGTCGGCATCATTGCCGCCCAGTCGATCGGTGAGCCGGGGACCCAGTTGACGATGCGCACGTTCCACACCGGTGGTGTGAACCGCGCCGACATCACCAGCGGTCTTCCCCGCGTCGAGGAGCTCTTCGAAGCTCGCTCGCCAAAGGGCGCCGCGCTCCTGGCCCACAAGCCGGGTGTGGTGTCGATCGAGGAAACCGACACCGGCCGCGTGCTGGTGATCTCCTCGGTGGAGCAGGACAACTGGCGCACGATGCTGCCGGATGGCTACGAAGTGGTGCTGCCGGAAGGCACGCACGTCGACAAGGACAAGACGGTCATTGCGACCGGTCCGGACGGCGAAAAGCTGACCTCGGGCATTGCCGGTGACTTCTTCCTCGACGGCCGCACGGTGTATGTGCGGGAAGAGAAGGAAGATCGCGAGACGTACCCGATTGCCGTTGGCGACCAGGTGCTGGTCGAGGATGGCGAAGAGGTGCTGCCGGGCAAGCAGTTGACCGAAGGGCCGAAGGATCCGCATCAGGTCCTTGCCACCCTTGGTCCGGATGCCGCCCAGCGCTACATCATCGAAGAAGTGCAGAAGGTGTACCGCTCGCAGGGCGTGAACACCAACGACAAGCACATCGAGGTCATCTGCCGCCAGATGCTGCGGAAGGTCCGGATTCAGTTCCCGGGCGATACCGACTTCCTCGAAGGCGATATGGCCGACAAGTTCGACTTCAATCTCAAGAACGAAGCCGTGCTTGCCCAGGGTGGTGAGCCTGCCACCTCGGTCTCGTTGCTGCTTGGTCTGACCAAGGCCTCGCTGGAGACGGATTCGTTCCTCTCCGCCGCGTCGTTCCAGGAGACGACCCGGGTGCTGACCGAAGCCGCCATCAACGGCAAGGTCGACCACCTGCGTGGTCTCAAGGAGAACGTCATCATCGGCAAGCTCATCCCCGCTGGCTCCGGCTTCGGTGCTCGCGAGGCCCTGGCGGCCGAGCGGTCCAGCTTGCAGGAGCAGACCCTGGCGGCCATGACAGCCCCGGTGGAAGCTGCCGAGGATGAAGACTACGCCGAGCTGATGGAATCCGGATTCCTCCCTGCCACCGCCACCGCGGTGCTGGAGGGCGAAGGCTTTGACGGCGAAGTGCCGGACGAGGCCAACCTCGAGACCGGCGTCACCGACGAGGTCGAGGACAACCCGCCGACCTAGGATTGGGTATGAAAGCACCCCGGGATGGAACCTTCCATCCCGGGGTGCTTTTCGTTGCGAGGTTGGTGGTTCAGGTGCCCAGGTTCAGCCAGACCGCAGGTCGAACTCCATGCGAGGGAGCAAGCGGCCTGGCATCGAGCCGCTCTCGACACTGCCGGTTTGCCGACCTCCCATCCGCTCGTAGAATCCCACGGCATGCGGATCAGCCTCGCACCAGAGGCGATCGAACGCGGCTGCGCGGCACGTCGCGGCGATCCGATCGAAAAGCAGCCGGCCGACGCCCACCCCCATCCAGTCCGGATCGATCCACAGATCGCAGAGTTCTGCCGCGTCCCCGTCCGGGTTCCAGGCGGCAAACCCGGCTGGTGAGCCTTCGACTTCGGCAACGAACAGCCGACCGGAACGGCACTGTTCGGTCGTGACGGTCAGGGCCGAGCGGAAGCGCTCCATCAGCTCGGCCGAATATCCCCAATGGGCCTTGCTGCGCTGCGCCAGCGCCGACAGCACGTCCTCTTCAGTCGCCCTGGCAGGTCGAATGACGACTGGCTTCGCGCCCGCTGATACGGTTTCCCGCGATGATCTCTCAGCCATGGCAGCAACGCACTACTTCCTATCTTCTGCCTTCTATGTTCTTCACTACGCGGTCTCCTCGGCCAGCATCCTGAGGTAATCCAGATTGCCCTGCAGGCGCTCGTCCAGCTTTTTCTCGTTGCTAAAGTCTTCGATCCCGATCCAGCCATCGTATCCGACTGCCCGCAGAGCCACAAACAGGGCGCGCTGGTCGATGATGCCCTTGCTGATGGGCGCCCAGTCACACTTCCATTCGACGGAGCCGTCTTCGTTATATTTGACCGGGAACCAGCGGGCGTTCTTGATGTGCACGTGCGCCAGGTACGGACCGAGCATTTCCAGCGCCAACCGGTGCGTCTCGTAGCCCTCATGAACCATGTTGCCACCGTCGTGAATTACGCCGACATGGTCGGGATCGAGGCCTTCGAGAAAGATTCGGGCGGAACTGGCCGAGGGTGTGATCGACCGGTGATGCAGTTCGAGCAGGGCTTTGACGCCATGCTTCTTCGCCAGCTCCGCGACCTCTCGATATTGGGCCTTTGCGGTCTCGAAGACATCGCGAAATGGGGAAACACCATCATACGAAGGTACGGTGATGCGTAATTGGGGAGCACCAATCGCTTTCGCGCCCTGCATGGCCAGGTCCACGCCTTCAAGATCGCTGCAGCGAACGTAGGTGCCGAGGGAGGGGACTTCCAGGCCCGCTTCGCTCGTCAACTGCGTCCAGATCGGCGCGTCCTGGATCAGCGTGGAGAACGGCAACGTGGCCAGGTTGTTGCCCCAGAACGATGCGCCGCCCGACGGTTCGGCCTGGTCCTGGATGCGCCACTCGATCCCGTCGTAGCCGATCTCCTTGAGTCGCTTCACAGCGAGGTCGGGTGCCCACTCGGGAATGGAAACGGTGAAGACTGCGAATTTCATGCTGGTACCTCCGCATCGGTGGCGATCGCGACCCGGGCGCCGGTGCGGGCCGACTCGTAGATGCCGAGAATCACGTCGACGGCCTTTCGTGCTTCGCGCCCGGCCACGGGAGGCGTTGTCCCAGCCGCGAGCGCATTGAAGATTAGCCGCAACTGCCGGCGATGCCCGTCGCCAAAGCCCTCGTCTGCCCGCCAGTCGGCGATGGTGACGAGATCGTCGGCCGAGAGCAGATCGTCGGTGATCTCTCCCTCGCCGTCGAACAGGGTCAGCGCGTTGCTCTCCAGGGTGAGTCGTCCAGCCGTGCCGACGACTTCGACCCGGGTTGGGAAGTCCTTGCTGGCTGAGGTGGTGACGAGGATCGATCCGACTGCCCCGGAATGGAAGCGGACTGCGGCAGCGGCGGCATCCTCGGCCTCGATGGTGTGCGTCAACGTGGTGAGCTGGGCCTGAACGGACTCGACCCCACCCATCAGCCATTGCAGCACGTCGATGGTGTGGATGGACTGGTTGATCAGGGCGCCTCCGCCGTCGAGTGCCCAGGTGCCGCGCCAGCCACCATTGGCATCATAGTAGTCCTGCGTGCGGTGCCAGTAGACTGCGGCGCTGGCCACGACCGGTGTCCCGATCAGGCCCTGCTCGATCGCCCGCTTGGCGCGGTAGACATCACCAGTCAGGCGATTCTGGAATATCACGGCCAGGTTCACCCCGGCCTCCTCCACCGCATCGATCATGCGGGTGGCGCCGTCCTGGGTGATGGCCATCGGCTTCTCGGTGATGACACTCTTGCCAGCCGCGGCCGCCAGGATGGTCTGTTCCGGATGCAGGCCCGACGGTGTCCCAAGAATCACCACGTCGATATCTGGCTGGGCCAGCAGCTCGGTGAAACTGGCATACCAGGCGGCATCGTACTTGTTGGCCAGCTCGCGGCCGGCATCTTCGCGGACATCGGCGACGGCCACGAGGGTCGCGTTGTCGACACCCTCCAATGCCCCGGCATGGACCTGGCCGATAACGCCGGCGCCAACGATTCCTACACGAAATGTCTCGCTCACGGTACTCACTGCTCCTCATTGGACCCAGCTGGGCAGGCGGTTGCTTTGGATGGATGCTATCCGCGTCGCCGCCGACTGGCAAGCGGTGGCAGGACCGTCCATCCTTGCAGGGCAGTTCTCCGTGGTTGGCGAACTGGAATCGCACCCCATATCTGGACGGAATCCGATGCAATATTCAACCTGGTTCAAGAAGCATGTCACGCTGAACTGGCAGGAACACCACCTTTCCCTGGCGGTCGCCCAGGAGCTGTTCAGTAGTCACGAGGTCGATGCAGGATCACGGCTGCTGCTTCGCTCGCTCGCGCCAGCCGCATGGCAAGCCAATGGTGTCGTGGTGGACTTTGGCTGCGGCTATGGCGTGCTGGGGCTGGCCTGGCTCGCGGTCATGCCCGGTTGGCGGGGCGTGCTGATCGACCGGGACGCGCTGGCCGTGGCATTTGCCTCCCACAACGCTGCTCTGCTGGAGCTGGAGGACGTGGAGTGCCGGGTTGGCCTCGGCGTTGGTGATCTCCCCGCAACCGGGGTGGATCTCCTGCTGTGGAACGTGCCCGGCAAGGTGGGCGAACAGGTCCAGCAGGCCCTGACCCTTGATTGCCTGGGAGCGTTGCGGGAAGGTGGTCTGCTCGCCCTGGTGGTGGTCAACCCGCTGGCCGACCTCCTGCGCGAGGCGATTGCCGCCAATCCGGCGGCTTCGATCGTGCATGACCAGGAACATGCCGAGCACACCGTGATCCACATTCAACGCCTGGTGGCCGCCGATCCACCAGGGGATCCGTTCATCCGAGGGGTGTTCGACCGTGAGGAGGCGGGGTTCGGGGTCGACGACTTCGACTACGATATCCTGCCGGTGATTGGACTTCCTGAATACGATACATACGACCACGCCACCGAAGTCATGTTCGACATCCAGCGCACGATTGCCGGGAGTCCAGACCGGATGCTCGTCTTTCGACCAGGGCAGGGACATCTGCCGCTGGTTGCGGCGCATCAGTTCCAGCCCCAGCTGATGGTGCTGGCCGATCGCGACCTGCTGGCCATTCGCGCCTCCGCCCGTGCCCTGCGGGATGTCCTCGCCACACCGCCGCCCGTGGTGGAAGCCGCCGTGGCTGACCTGGCAGATGCGGGAGCGGCGGATCTGGACCTGGTGATGTTGCATCTGGAAGACCAGGTGCGGAACGACCTTCATCTTGCCCGCCTGGACGATCTCGAAACGATGCTGGCGCCGGGCGGACAAGTAATCGTCGGCGGAACCTCCAGTGTCGTCAGCCGCTTCCTGTCGTTCGCCGCGAAACGCAAATCCTGGAAGCTGCGTG
>CAZNQC010000006.1:0-16782 GCA_964574825.1 uncultured Sphaerobacteraceae bacterium
GGGCTCATTTCCTCCGTCTGCAGGCTGGCGACGAGGAGCAACGTGCCGGTGATCGCCAGTCCCGGCGCCAGGGCCAGCCACGGTGCGGTCAGCAGGAAGTCCTGGGCACCGATCAGCATGTTCCCCCAGGTGGGCGTGGGCGCCTGAATGCCGAGCCCCAGGAAGGAAATTGTCGCCTCGGTGAGGATCGCCCGGCTCAACTGGATCAGGATCGCGACCCCGATGATCTGCCGCACATTTGGCAACAGGTGATGGCCCAGCAACCGGACATCCCCCGCTCCCGCTGCCCGGGCCGCTTCCACGAACGGTTCGTGCACGATCTGCATCACCCGCCCTCGTACGAGCCGCGCGACCGGCATCCAACCGGTCAACCCGATCAACAGGATCAACGAGAGCACGCCAGAGGGTACCAGTGTGGTGAACAACAGCACCACGAAGAGCGTTGGCACCGCCATCGTGAAATCGACCAGCCGCATCAACAGGGCGTCCAACCAACCACCCCGAAACCCGGCCAGCGCACCAAGCCCTGCGCCCAGGCTCACCGCGATGCCTGCCCCGGCGACACCGATCCCCAGGGTCATGCGGGCCCCCTGCAGCAGCCGCATCAACACATCCCGCCCATTCTCGTCGGTGCCGAGCACGTGCTCACCCGAAGGTGCTGCAAGCATGGAGGCCAGGTCGATCCGGTTGGCATCGAGGCTCACCACGCCCGGGATCAGGATCAGGGCGACGATGGCGAGCAGCACCGTCCAGCGCCAGATGCGACGTGGATACCACCTCCGGCTCATCGCAGTTCCAGGCGCGGGTCGATCACCCGCTGGACGATGTCCGTCAGCAACGAGCTGAGCAACACCCCGAACCCCACCAGCAGCACGATTGCCAGCAACACCGGGTAATCGCGGCGTCCGACACTGGCGGCCGTCAACTGCCCAATGCCAGGCCAGGAGAAGACCGTCTCCACGACGATGCTGCCTTCGAGCAGGTGCGGCAGCGTCAGTCCCACCTGCACCACCACCGGAATCGCGGCATTCCGAAACGCGTGGCCCCACAGCAAGCGTCGTTCCGGCAGTCCCTTCGCCCGGGCCGTCTGCATGTAGTCGCGATGCAGCACGTCCATCACGGCAGTGCGCGTGTAGAGAGCGAACGTCGCTGAAGTTGGCAACGCCATCGCCAGCATCGGCAGGGCCAGGTACCGCAGGCGATCGGTCAGGGTCGCATCACCCAGGATTGGGCCGGTGCCGGACGACGGGAGCCACCCCATTCGGGCCGAAAACAGAAAAATCAGCCCAATTCCGAGCCAGAACACCGGCACTGACATCACGATGATCGTGCCGGAGCGAATCAACCGATCGATCCAGCTGCCCCGATGCGTCGCCGCAAAGGAACCAAGCGGAATGCCGATCAGCATCGCCACCAGCAGGGCGCTGCCGCCCAGAATCAGGGTGGCCGGCAACCGTTCGAGCACCAGTTGCACGGCCGGCATCCGGTAGAAGTACGAGGAACCCAGATCACCTTGCGCAACTGCTTCGGTCCAGCGCCACAACTGCTCGGGAATCGGCCGGGTCAGTCCCAGCCGGGCATCCACCTCGGCGATCCGCTCGGGTGAGACCTGGTCCGGCCCCAGTAGCACCTGGGCCGGTCCACCGGGCGCGACGCGGACGATGATGAATGTGACCAGCACCAGCACGATCATCGTCAGGAGGATCTGGCTTCCCCGGCGCAGGACAAACGCTCCGATCATCGGATCACGCGTCGATGGTCCAGGTGTCGAGGTTCCAGAACACGCTGACCGGATGCGGTTCCAGTCCGGTCACCCGATCGGAGACCGCGTGGAGTTCGTTCTCGGAATAGAGGAACAGACGCGGCAGGTCTTCGGAGATGACGGCCTGCAACTCCTGATAGACCGGAAGCCGGTCGGCCTGGTCGACCACTGCCATGCCTTCCGCGGTCAACTCATCCACGGTGGGGTTGCTGTAGCCAAAGAAGTTGCCAGTGACGAATCCGCCCTGGTGGGGGTCATAGACCGGATTCCAGATCCGGGCCAGGGCATCGAAATCGCCGGAGGACCGCCGGTCGGAGTAGACACCAGGTTCCACGACATCGATGGTCATCTTGATGCCGATGTCGGCCAGGTTCTGCTGCGCCACCAGCATCGCCTGCTGCAGGGTCCGGTCGTAGCTGTACAGCATCACGCCAAAGGCGAAGGGCTCACCATCCTTCTGGCGAACGCTATCACCTTCGCGCACCCAGCCTGCCGCATCCAGGGCTGCCGAGGCCGCTTCCGGATCATAGGGGTGAGCCGTCACCCCCTCGATCGAGTATGCCCACGAAGCCGGTGCCAGTTGCGCGTCGATCACCGTGCCATGGCCGCTCAGGATGCTGGCGACGATGCTCTCCCGGTCAATCGCCTGCAGGACAGCCGACCGCACGGCAGGATCCTGCCAGTAACCCCGCTCGTGATTCGGCGTCACGTCGAAATAGCGGGGAGTTTCGGCTTCAACCAGCGAGACGCCGTCGAGGCCTTCCACCGTGGCCAGATCGCGTGGCGTCACCAGGGCGTAGGACAATTCGCCCGATTGCAGCTGGGTCAGGATCACGTTCTGGTCGGTCACGATCTTGAAGATCACCGTGCCGATGCTGGGCGGCTGCCGGTAGTGGTCGGCCACGCCCTCCAGCACGATTGCCTCGCCCGGGGTATGAGACACCACCCGATAGGGGCCCGCCCCAACGGGCGTCCGGTTGAACTCGTCGTTGGCGATGTCCTTGCCGTCCAGCAGATGCTTCGGCACGATTCCGCGCGAGCCCGCCTGGGCCAGGAAGAAGGGCGTCACCTCGGTCAGGGTGAATGCCACGGTGCGATCGTCGATCACGTCCACCGATGCGATCGTTTCCGCGCCCTCGGTGGAGGAGTTGGTCGCCGGGTCGAGAATGGCCTCGAAGGTGAACTTCACATCCTCCGCCGTCACCGGCGTACCATCATGAAACAGTGCCTCGGGATGCAGCGTGAAGGTGTAGGTCAGGAAGTCGTCGCTGATCGTCCAGTCGGTGGCCAGTTTCGGACCGATCGTCGAGTCCGGCAGGAACTGCGTCAGCGAGTCGAAGATCAACGTCTGGGGCACGTCGGCCGGAAAATGGTGCGGCATGTTGGCCAGCGCCGAGATGCTGCCCGGATCCTCCAGGGAACCGATCACCAGTTGCCCACCATCGGTTTGGGCCACCGCAGGCACTGCTGTCATGCCGACCGGCAGGATCCCGGCTGCTCCCAACGCAATAACGCTCTTCGCCACGGTTCGCCGGTTCACGCGCACGTTCACTGATGGTGCTCCAATCTATCGGCCGCCTCCTGGCAGCCACGGCAAGTCCCAAACAACGCCAGGTGATCCAACCGCGGGGCGAATCCATACCGGTCCTGGATGGTGGCGAGCATCGGCGCCACGACATCGTCGGCGATGGTTTGCTCGATGCCGCAACGTTGGCAGATGAGGTGGTGGTGCCGGTCGCCAGAGAGGTACTCGTAGACGCGCTGACCGCCTCCGGTGTCGGTTTCGGAGACGAGACCCTGATCCTTGAGCCAGGTCAGCGTGCGATAGATGGTGGTCCGGTTGATGGTGGGAAACTGCGCATGAACCCGCGCTTCCACCATTTCCGCGGAGACGTGGCCGCCCAGGTCACGAACAGCCTCCAGCACGAGAACGCGCTGTGGCGTCAATCGCTCGCCACCCGCCCTCAGGTGCTGCAGGTCGCCATCGAATGGTGCGGAACCATGCTGCTTCTCGATCTCTGATGCCACAAATCCCTCCTGCAACTAGTTGCATCTGGATCGTAGCATCAGGATCGACACTGGTCCATGGGTCACAAACAGAACCAGGACCCGAGTCACCTTCGCACCGTCGCAAGACCAGCGGCAAGCAAAAACCCCGCCAGTCCATTTCTGGACCGGCGGGGTTGTGCTGACGTGGATGACGAACCGGGGTCAGGCCGGGAGGGCCAGCTTCGCGGCGTTGCGATAGGCGGTCGTGATGTCGCCCAGCAGGTCGTCCGGGTTCGGCGTGTCCTGCTCGGTCACATACCACTCGACATTGGCAGCTCGCGCGGCATCGAGAATGTCGTCCCAGTCGAGGTCGCCCTCGCCGAACGGCACATCGGACCCCGGCCGGAGATCGTTGCGGCGACCGTCCTTCAGGTGCACCAGCTTGATTCGGTCCGCATTGTCCCGGATCACCGCTGCCGGGTCGGAGCCGCCAACCGCCGCCCAGAAGGCATCGAGTTCGAACGAAACCAGACCAGGCGTCGTGACGCTGATCATCTTGTCGAAGACGGTTGTTCCATCCTCGGTCGTGGTGTTGAACTCGAAATCGTGGTTGTGATAGCCGAACTTGATGTTCGCTTCCTGCAGGCGCTGGGCAAACCCGTCGAACTGGCTGGCAATCGCCTCCAGCGACTCGGCCGAACGGTCTTCCGGCGCAATCCAGGGCACGATCGCCCATTCGGCCCCGAGGATGGTCAGGTCCTCGACCACGCCGTCGAGCCGGTTCTGGAAGTCGGCCAGCGGGACGTGGGCACTGGACGTACGCAGACCGTAGCGGTCGAGCAGGTCCTTCAGTTCCTCGGCTGACTTCCCCTGGAATCCGGCGAACTCAACCGCCTGATAGCCAGCATCGGCCACCTGCTTGAGTGCGGCTTCGAAGTCCTCGGCCGTCAGGCTCCGGATCGTGTAGAGCTGAATCGAAATCTCGTCTGCTTTCATGAAATCCTCCCTGGGAGTCAATTCTCAATAGGAATGGGTAGGGGCGGACCGGTCGCCGAACCGCCAGCAATGGTGCGGAAAACGACCAAGGCGACTGTCGTCCGCCCGGCCCGATGCCGGTCGCCCTAGAAGGTCGTCGCGAGGGCCACTGGCTCGCCGGATTCGGCACTGGCCAGCGCGCCGTTGATGATTTCCAGCACGTGGGTCGCGTGTTCCGGCGAGAGAATGTTGGTCCCGCCGTTTTCCACCACATCGATCGCGTGGAGGATGCCGGATTCCAGGATGCCATCGATCGGCAGCGGGTTCGGCGTCGGCACATCGTCGTCCCACTCGAGATTGGTGCCGCTCGGCCCCTCGGTGACGAACAGGAAGTCGGTTGAACCGTTGCCCGAGTACCACTGCCGCGCCGCCACACTGGCCGTGCCCGCCGTGCCGTACAGCTCGAACATGGGGGCCTTGGAACCGAGCACCGCGAAGGTGGTGAACAGATTGGCGAACCGGTCACCGTCAAACGTCAGGTTGATCGACAACACGTCCGGGGTTTCAACCGTCACCTTCTCCCCGGCAAACCGGTCCTGCAACAATGTCCGTTCCGAGTAGACGATATCGCCGACCGCTGACACCGTTGTCGCCGGTCCGAACAGCCCGGTGATCGTGTGCAGCATGTAGACCCCGACATCGATCAGCGGACCGACGCCCTGCTTGTAGAAGACCTTGGGATCGCCCGTGTATTCCCGCCAGGCGGCCGGTCCCATTCCACCGATATGGGCCTTGATGGTGTGGGCGTGGCCGAAGTCGCCGTTGGCAATCCGCTCCTTGAGCCACACCATTCGCGCGGTCGTGATCGTGGACGGGGCAACGAACAGGTGCAGATCGTGCGCCTGCGCGATCTCGGCCAGTTCCACCGCTTCCTCGATGGTCGCGGCAATCGGCTTCTCCGAATAGACGCTGGCGCCCGATTCGAGGACATTGGCCGAGATGCTGCGATGGAGCGGCGCCGGGGTCAGGTTGAACACCAGGTCCAACCCACCCTCATGCGCGAGAAATGCATCGAAATCCGTATACCCACTCGCGGCCGGATATTGTTCCTGGGCCACGGTCACCCGGTCCTGCACGGTATCGAAGACGGCGACCACGTCGATCCGGTCGGCGCCAATCTGCTTGATCACCGGCAGGTACGTGTACTGTGCGATGAACCCGCACCCAATCACTCCAGCTCGAATTGCCACCGTTCGCCCTTCCTGCATGTCGATGTGGTTCAGCGGCACCAGATCGCTCGATGGTGCCACTGCAAAGGTACCGCCATTTGCCCGGGCTGCAAGTCCCGCCCCGGCATCAGGACGCAGAACCGCCGGCGACGAGGGGTTCGAGGATCCGCGATGTTTCACCCCGTGCCCCGTCACCCTCCGGATAGAGGTGACATCGCACCCAGTGGCGCTCGCTCAACCACGAAATTCCAGGCATCGTCTGCTTGCAGACACTCATGGCATACGGACAGCGCGGTTCGAACGGGCAACCCGGCGGCGGGTCGATCAGCGACGGGATCTCGCCCCGGGTTGGTGCTTCCTGCGTTCTGAGTCCGGCGTGCGGATTTGGCACCGCCGAAAGCAGGAGCTTCGTGTATGGGTGGGCCGGCTGATCGATCAGCTCGGTGCTCTCGGCCCCTTCCACCATCCGGCCGGCGTACATCACGTTGGTCTTGTCGGCGATGTACCGGGCACTGGCGATGTCGTGGGTGATGTACAGGAACGAGATGCCCCGCTCGTTGCGCAGGCGGTCGATCAGGTTGAGAATGCCGATCCGGATCGAAACGTCGAGCATCGAAACCGGCTCGTCGGCCAGCATCACCTTCGGTTCCACGGCCAGGGCCCGGGCGAACGCAACGCGCTGCCGTTGGCCACCCGAAAGCTGGTAGGGGAACCGGGCCGCCACCTCCGCTGCCGGATTCAGGCCCACGGTTTCGAGCAGTTCGATCACGCGCTCGCGTGTTTCGCGCCGCCCTTTCGTTTTCTTGTGAATCTTCAGCGGTCGTTCGAGGTGATAGCGGATCGGGTGCACCGGGTTCAGCGATCCAAATGGGTCCTGGAACACCATCTGCACATCACCGCGGTAGGCCAATGAAGCACCGCGCGGTTGGGTTTTCAGCACGTCCTGGCCGTTGTAGATGATTTCCCCACTGGTTGGCGGCATCAGGCGCGCCAGCATTCGGGCCGTCGTGCTCTTGCCCGAGCCAGACTCACCCACCACGGCCACCACTTCCCCCCGCGGGAGTGAGAACGAGACGTCCTCCAGGGCGTGAACGGTTTTCTTGTCCACGATCCCACCGACCGGAAAGTGCTTCGTGAGGTTGCGCACCTCGATCACATTGTCAGGCGCAACCGAACCTGGTCGCGCAGTGTCTCGCGTCGTGTCAACGGCCATGTGGCACCGCCCTGGCGCGAACGTCCGGATAGAGATGGCAGGCCACGAAATGGCCTTCGGTCACTTCGGTCAACGCAGGATCAACCCGATCGCAAGGCTCGAACCGTTTCGGGCAGCGCGGGTGAAACCGGCAGCCAGTTGGCGGAGACACCAGGTCCGGCGGCGATCCCGGAATGCCTTCCAGCCGCTTTCGTTCACCGGTCAGTGATGGGAAGGACGACATCAGGCCCTGCGTATAGGGGTGCAACGGATTGTCGAAGAGTTCCCGCGCCGGGGCCATCTCCACGATCTGGCCCGCATACATGATTGCAATCCGGTCCGATATCTCCACCAGCAGCGAGAGGTCGTGGGTGATGAAGAGGATCGAGAAACCGAGCCGCTGCTTGAGTTCGGAGATCTGGTACATGATCTCCTTCTGCACCACCACATCCAGCGCGGTGGTCGGCTCATCCATGATCATCAGCGGTGGGTTGAGCACCAGCGCGATGGCGATCACTGCCCGCTGGCGCATACCACCCGAGAGTTCGTGGGGATAGGAATCGATCCTGCCCTCTTCGATGCCGACGACCTTCAACATCTCGGCGGCCCGGCGGCGTGCCTCACTCCTGGCCATCGGCGTGTGCGCCCGAATCGCATCGGCAATCTGGTCGCCCACCGTCAGCACCGGATTGAGCGCATTCATCGCACTCTGGAAGACCATCGAGACCTCCCGCCAGCGAAACTGGCGCAATTCCTCGTCGGTCATGCTCAGGATGTCTCGTCCGCCAAACTCCACCCGCCCATCGGTGATGATGGCTGGCGGCTGCAGGATCCGGAGAATGGCCTGGGCAATCGTCGATTTGCCCGACCCCGACTCACCCGCCAGTCCCACCACCTCACCAGGATGGATGGAGAATGACACGCCATCCACGGCTTTGACCGGTCCGCGCGGCGAGAGGTACTCCACCCGCAGGTCTTCGATTTCGATCAGCGGGGCACCGGTGGCAACCGATCCCGCCGGAGAGGGCTCTCCCCGCGTTGTCGTCACCATCGTCAATCTCCCGTTCCACCACGCAGCACCGGTGTCGCCCGTGACGACCCAAGACGCTGCTTGTTCTTGCGCAGCACCTCCTGGGTCTCACGCTGCGAACGCAGGCGCGGATTCGTCAGTTCGTCAATCGCAAAGTTCAGCAGGGCAAATGCAAAGGCAACCAGCGCGATACAGGCGCCACTTGGCACGAAGGTCCACCACGACCCGGTGATCAGTCCACCGTTGTTCTGCGCCCAGTAGAGATTGGTGCCCCACGAAATGGTGCTGGGGTTGCCCAACCCGAGGAATTCCAGGCCGGCCTGCGCCCCAATCGCGTAGATCACGGCTCCGAACATCCCGGCCATGAGAATGGAGAGCATGTTGGGCAGGATTTCCCGGAAGATGATCGTCGGAGCGCGCTCACCCGCCACCTGCGCGGAGGACACGAAGTCCTTTTCACGCAGCGCCATCGTTTGCGCGCGTAACACGCGTGCCCCCCAGGCCCAGCCAGTCGCAGTAAGCACGAAGACGATGGTCCAGAATCCCGGCTTCAGGAAGGCAGCCAGCACCACCAGCAACGGGATGGCCGGCACGATCAGGATCACGTTCATCACCACCGAAAGCACGTCATCGACCCGCCCCCGGAAGTATCCCGCCGTCATCCCGGCAATCGTGCCGACGATGGTGACGCCGATCCCCACCAGCAACCCGGTCGCCATCGAGTTCCTGGCACCCCAGACAGTGCGCGAGAACACGTCCTGACCGTAACCATCGGTGCCGAACCAGAACTCCGCGGACGGCGCCTGGTTCGGTCGCGCCACAAAGTCGCTCGGGTCGTACCGGGTAATCCACGGCGCCAGGACTGCCATCGAGAGGAAGATGATCAGGATCGTCGCACCAACTGCGGCCTTGCGATTGCTCAGCAATCCGGCCAGGGGCCGTCGCCCCTTCACCTTCTTGGCGGCGGCGGGACTGTCTGGCACCAGGTCATCGGCTTCCGGCATGGGAAGCCCTTCCTGGGTCAGGTCAACCTCGGAAGGCGTTACACCGGTAATGGCCATCGGCTACCCCCTTCGCACGCGCGGGTCGAGCCGCACGTAGAGCAGGTCCACGATCAGGTTGGCCACCAGCACGGCAAACGTGATCATCAGGAAGATCCCCTGCATCAACTGGTAGTCGAGTCGCTGGACGGCCGTGATCAACTGGTAGCCCAGCCCTGGGTAGGCAAACACGATTTCGGTGATCAGTGACCCACCGAGGATGAATCCGAGCGCCATGCCGAACTGGGTCAGGTTCGGCAGCATCGCATTCCGCGCCGCATACGAGAACATCACCCGCTTCTGCGGCAACCCCTTCGCCTCCGCCATCGTCACGTAGTCTTCGGACAGGGTCGAGATCATGGCATTGCGCATGCTCAACACCCACCCGCCAACCGAGACCAGCACGATGGTGCCGGCCGGTAACACCAGGTGATAGGCAACGCTCCCAATGAACTCCAGCGACCAGGCCGGCGAGAGCATGTCACTGTAGGCGTGCCGCAACGGGAACATGCCCCACTGGAACCCAAGGAAGAACAACGCCAGCATCGCCAGCCAGAAATACGGGAACGACCCGATCAGCTGCAGGAACGGTGGCAGGAACGAGTCGGCCCACGAGCCGCGCCGCCAGGCGGCAATGATGCCCAACGTCGTCCCGATGAAGAACGAAATGATGACCGCCGTAGCGCCCAGCAACAGGGTCCAGAACAGGGCGTTGCCGATCACCTGGCTGACGGGCGCCGGGAAGTTCGAGGTGGAGACACCCATCTCACCGCGGAAGATATTGCCCAGATAGGAAAAATACTGCTTCCACAACGGATCGTCGGAAATGCCGTAGGCCTGCTCCATGGCGGCCAAGGTCTCGGGCGTCACCCGGCCCTGCAACTGAGCCGCCAGGGCGTCGCCGGGGTCGCCCGGCATCCAGCGTGGCAGAAAGAAATTGAAGGTCAACGACGCCCAGGCCGCGATCAGGTAGAACCCGATGCGGTTAAGGATGTAGGCCATCGTGCATGCCCCTTCCGCGATTCCATCCAGCTATGAACGTAGACACATGCTACTCCAACGGGGAAGCGTCCCGGCACCATGGAGGTCCGGGACGCTTCCGTGGATGACTAGCCTTCGACCGGAGTCAGGTTGGTCAGCACGATTCCGCGCTCGCTGGCGTAGGTCGAGAGGATGGCATAGGGATCCTCTTCCGACGGGAAGCCAGTGATGCGGGAGTTGTTGAACTGCCCCCACTGCGGGCCGGGGAAGAGCGGCACCGCCGGGGCGAATTCGGAGTAGATCGCCTGCAGCTGGTTGGCGATCTCGCGCTGCTCGGCCTCGTCCGAGGTCGCCGCGAAGTTCGCTAGCAGTGTGTCCGCTTCCTCACTGCCAAACCGGTGCCAGTTCTCCGTGCCAGATTCTCCAATCGGCTTCTTGGTATCGGTGCTCATGCAGCCACGATAGAAGTTCCAGACGGTGGCACCCTGGGACGACCAGCCGATCGACATCGTGAAGTCACCTTCCTGCACGCGCGTCTGCCAGGTGGTCTGGTCATACGGCTGCACGGTGGCCTTGATGCCAATCTCGGCGAGGGCCCGAGCCATGATTTCGCAGGCCTGCACCCAGTCCGACCAACCGGAAACGACGTTGAGATCGTATTCCAGGGCGGTGCCATCGGCCGTCTTGCGCACGTCACCATCCAGCGCCAGGCCGGCGGCGTCGAGCAGGGCGTTGGCCTCGTCAACGTTGTACGTCGTCCAGGTCGCGGCCTTGGCATCTTCCGACTTCCAGGAGTCGAACGCATCGGAGAGACCCGTGGCATCGGCTGGATGCGTGTAGCCGAACATGGCGATGTCACAGATCTGCTGCCGGTCGATCGCCATCGAAACGGCCTTGCGCACATCGGCATTGTCGAACGGCGCAATGTCGGTGTTCAGGTACAGGTGCACCACGGCGCCGGTCGGCGGGAACCAGTAGTTGTGATGCTCGGGGTCCTTGGCAACGTAGACATTCTCGATGTCGGGAATGAAGTTCGCCTGCCAGTCGAGCTCACCATTGATGCCGGCCAGCTGCACCGCATCGTTGCTCGGGAAGGTCGGAAGGCGAATTCCGGGGATTGCCGGCTTGCCCTCCTGCCAGTAGTTCGGATTCGCACCCAGTTCGAAGATCTGAGCCTCGAACCGGGTCACCTCGGTGAACGGGCCGGTTCCGATCGGCTCCTCGTTGGTGAACGTGACGGGGTCTTCGATCGTGCCCCAGATGTGCTGCGGCACGATCACCTGGCCGCCGATTTCGTACTGGGCGATGGTAAACACCTCGTTGAAGGTGAAGACCACCGTGGCATCGTCGGTTGCTTCGATCGACTCCAGGCGCGGCATCGGACCACGCGCGCCATTGCCTGGCAGCGCCTCGTTGTCCTTCAGCAGGTTCCAGGTAAAGGCCACGTCATGGGCGGTGAACGGCGTACCGTCCGACCAGGCAACGCCGTCCTGAGTCGTCATCGTCAGCACGAGGTTGTCGTCGCTGAAGCTCCACTCCTTGGCCAGCCAGGGCACTGCCTCGGCCTTGATCGTGTTCCACACGAAGAGTGGTTCGTAGATGCCGAACAGGGTCGGCCAGCGGCAGGAGACATTCTCGGAGAGCAATGGATTGAAATTGCGAATCCAGGTTGCCTGCTGCTCATTGTTGGCGGTCAGCGATACCGGTCCATCCTGGGCAGCGGCACCGATGGCAGCAGGTGCCACCGCGGCCGCGGCTCCGGAGGCGGCTACCAGTCCACCCTTCAACGCGATCGGCATCGCGGCCAGCGTTCCGGCTTCCTTCATGAAATCGCGACGGCTGATTTCGCCTCGCAGCACCCGGGCCAGAAGCGATGTGTCGTGTGTCTTCTTGGACATGCCTGCATCCTCTTGTCTGTCGAACGACTGGAAGTCGACGAATTCGCGAACCTCACCCACCCGCGTGCCTTGGGTGGTGCCCATTACGTCTGGGCCACGAGGCCTTCGGGACCCGCTCCGAACAGCCTTGCCTCCTTTCCGTCGCTCCGATCGGCTGCCTCTGCATTGGCGAACGAACATCCACACGACCCGCGCACGATCAGTTCGGCAGCAACCCACTGCTGCACGGGTTCAGGGGGGGGATGGGAAATCATCTCGGCGAGCATTCGCACGGCGGTACGCCCGAGCACATCGCTCGGTTGGCGGATGGTGGTCATGTGTGGCCGGAACATCCGGTTCATGTCGATGTCGTCAAATCCGGCGATGGCCAGGTGGTTGGGAACGTCAATGCCGAGGTCACGCGCTGCTTGCAGCACACCGATCGCCATCGCATCGTTGGCGGCCACCACCGCTTCTGGCGGGTCGGGCTGCTGCAACATGCGATGGGCAATGTCGTAGGCCGTGACCTGCTCGAAGTACCCACATTCCACCCGAACCTGGGCCGGATCCAGGTCGGCGGCCTCGATGGCGTCGAGAAATCCATCTCGCCGGTCGGCCGCCGTCACGAGGTCGGGCGGCCCGCTCAGGTAGAGCAGCTTGCGGTAGCCGTGCGCCAGCAGGTGCTGCGTTTCCACGCGGGTCGCCTGCCGGTTGTCGATATCGACGAAGTTTGCCGCCCGGTCCGCATCACGCCCCACCAGGACGTAGGGGAAGTCGCTTTCCTGCAGCCGGGCAACGAGCTTGTCGCCAATGACGTGGGAAGCCAGGATGACACCATCCAGGTGCCGCCCCATCACCGACCGCTCGAAGAACCGGTCAACCGCCGTCTGGTCATCGGTGTCGACCAGCATGTGTACGAGGCTGAAGTCTGTCCGCTCCGAGCCCTCGATGCACCCCTTGATCAGCACTGACGCCCATGGGTCACTGAACATCATGGTGAACACGCGCGGAAAGACCAGGCCGATGATGTTGGACCGGTGCGTCGCCAGCGAGCGAGCCGCGGCATTGGGGTGATAGCGGGTTTCCTTGATCACCTTCCGGACCCTGGCCCTGACCCCATCGCTTACGCGCGGATCGTCGTTCAACACCCGTGAAACGGTGGAACGCGACACACCCGCCATTTCGGCGATGTCTTCCAGGTTGAGCCGGCGCCGGTCACGCACCATCGCAACGTGCATCCTGACCTGCCGGCGGCTGCGCGCACACGGCGGCAACCCTTCAACGGCAAGGTGGTAAGTTCATGGCGCCCGGTGGGAGCGCTCCCAAGAGAATGGCCGGATCATACTGGGTCGCGTTTCCCGTTGTCAAGCAAGAGCGTGAGAGCGGTCCCACGGTTCCAGCCCCGTTTGCCGGAACGCACGAGGCCCCGACCTCGCCGCTTCCAGCGACGATCGGGGCCTGTGTCTCATACTCGATTGTGATGCCGATCAGGACTCCAGATATGCCAGCACCGCGCCGCCCATTGTCGCGATTCCGGCCGCCATTCCTTCTTCCTCAACATCGAAGCGGGGATGATGGTGACCCCAAACAATGCCGCGCTCCTCGTTGCGCGTGCCAACGTTGAAGAAGCAGCCGGGTCGTTCGAGCGAGAAATAGGCGAAGTCCTCCCCGCCCATCCCGATCGGCGAGTCGATCACGTGATCTTCGCCAACTGCCTCGATCGCTGCCTCCCGCACCAGGGCCGTCATCTCCGGATCGTTGACGATGCCTGGATACCCGCGAATGAAGTCGGCCACCACGGTCGCGCCACCGGCCTTGCCAATCCCCTCGGCCAGGGCAATCAAGCGCCGCTCGGTGCTCTCGCGCACCTCCTGATTCAGGGTGCGAACCGTTCCCCGCAGTTCGGCTGTGTCCGGAATCACGTTGAACGCCTCACCAGCGATGAACGCCGTCGTCGAGACCACGGCAGCTTCCACCGGATCGGTCTCCCGCGAAACCAATGTCTGGAATGCCTGGACGATCTGCGCGCCAATCACGATCGGATCCACCGTCTCGTGTGGTGACGCGGCGTGACCACCCTTGCCCTGAATCGTGATCCGGAACCGATCGGATGAAGCGGACCCCGCCCCGTTCCGCATCCCGATGATCCCGGCCGGCAATTCGGACGAGACGTGCAGTCCCAGCACCGCATCGACGTGTGGATCTTCGAGCGCACCATCCTTGATCATGCCGATCGCGCCGCCCGGCGGCACTTCCTCGGCTGGCTGGAAGAGGACCTTGACGGTTCCTGCAAACTCGCCTTTCCGTGCCACGAGCAACCGGGTCAGCCCGAGCAACATGGCAGTGTGCGCGTCGTGCCCACAGGCGTGCATCACGCCCGGATTCTGCGAGACATACTCGACGTCGTTCTCTTCCAGAATCGGCAGCGCATCCATGTCGGCGCGTACCAGCACCACCTTGCCTGGTCCCTTGCCGCCATGGATCAAACCGGTCACGCCGGTGCCGCCGATGCCGGTCCGGATGTCCTCGACACCCAGGCTGGCGAGCCGTTCGGCGACAAACTTCGACGTTTCGTATTCCTCGAAAGCCAGTTCGGGATGCTCGTGCAGGTGCCGCCGATCAGCCACGACACCCGGCAGAACCTCATCTACGTCCTTACGGAATTCCACAGCAGTAACCACAACCATACTCCCCAGATGCTCGCTGTCAGCCATGACAACGATCCCGACACGTTTCCGTCTTCACATCACCGGACGCTAGTCCGGCACGCCCTGATCCAGGCAGTTCATCACCGCGTTGGCCATCGTCTCGATTCCTGGCGCCATTCCCTCTTCGTCAATGTCGAATTTCGGATGGTGATGCGGCCAGACGATGCCGCGCTCTTCATTCCCCACGCCGACCATGAAGAAGAAGCTCGGCCGTTCCAGCGAGAAGTACGAGAAATCCTCGCCACCCATCGTTGGCGGTAACTCCAGCACGTTGTCTGCGCCCACGGCTGCCGTCGCCGCCTCCTGCATCAGAGGCAGCAGCCGGGGATCATTGATCACACTCGGATACCCACGCACATAGTCAACCTCAACGACCGCCCCCATCGCCTCACCGATGGTGGTCGCCGTCTCGATCAGCCGCCGTTCGAGCACATCGCGCACGTCCGGATTGAGTGTCCGCACCGTGCCGCGCAGTTCCGCCGTGTCCGGAATCACGTTGAAGGCTTCGCCGGACAGGAACGCCGTCACCGAGACGACGCCCGATTCCACCGGGTCGACATTCCTCGAAACCAGGGTCTGCAATGCCGAGACGATCTGCGACCCAACGACGATCGGGTCAACGGCCCGGTTCGGCTTGGCAGCATGCCCGCCCTTGCCCTGCACTCGAATCGTGAACATGTCCCCCGAGGCCGAGGCCGCCCCAGCGCGCAACCCAACCTTGCCCGCTGGGATGTCCGAGGCCACATGCAGGCCCAGCGCGATGTCGACGTGCGGGTCTTCCAGCGCACCGTCGCGAATCATCGCGATCGCGCCGCCCGGCGGGAGTTCTTCCGCCGGCTGGAACAGCACTTTCACCGTTCCGGCGAAGGAGTCCCGCCGCTGGAGCAGGACGGTCGCCAGGCCAAGCAGCATCGAGGTATGGGCATCGTGCCCGCAGGCATGCATTACCCCTGGCACGGTCGAGATGAATTCGCGGTCACCTTCTTCCAGGATCGGCAGCGCATCCATGTCGGCCCGCACCATCACCACCCGCTCGGAACCCGGCCCCTCCGCGGTGCCCTTGATCAAACCGGTCACGCCATGGCCGCCGATGCCGGTCCTGATCTCCTCGACGCCGAGGTGCTTCAGACGATCGACCACGAACCGTGCGGTCTTCTCCTCCTGGAATCCAAGTTCCGGGTTTGCATGCAGGTGCCGCCGGTCAGCGATCACCCCCGGCATGATCTCGTCGATATCGTTCTTCACCGCTTCCAGCACCATCCGCCAGTCCTCCCTATCGCAACGTCGTCCGGGCAAATTATTCGGGCAGCCCCTGCTCCAGATACTTCAACACCGTCACCACCATCGTCTCGACACCGGTCACCAGCGAGTCTTCGTCGATGTCAAACTTCGGGTGGTGATGCCCCCAGACGAGACCACGCTCCTCGTTGCGTGTCCCCACCTGGAACATCGCGCCGGGTCGCTCCAGCAGGAAGTACGAGAAGTCCTCGCCCGCCATGATCGGCGGCGGCGAGACCAGTCGTGCTTCGCCAACCACCTCCCGGGCCGCCTCGCGCACGATCTCAACCGCCCGGGCGTCGTTGATCGTCGCCGGATAGCCCCGGTCGTAGGTCACATCGATCTCGGCGCCGGTCGCGTCGGCCAACCCGGCGCAGATCTCCTTGATTCGCCGCTCGGCGAGATCGCGCACGTCCGGATCGAACGTCCGTACCGTGCCGCCCAGCGAAGCGGTGTCCGGAATCACGTTGAACGCCTCACCGGCCTGGAATTTGCCGACCGTCACCACCGCGCTGTGCACCGGGTCAACGTTCCGCGAGACGATCGTCTGCAACGCCATCACCAGTTGCGCGCCAATCACCACCGGATCGACTGCGCGGTGTGGAGCCGCCGCATGACCGCCCTTGCCCTGAATCGTGATCTGGAAGCCATCCGGCGCCGCCAGGATTGGACCCGGCGCGACGATCACGATGCCGCAGGGCACTTCCTGCGCCATGTGCAG
>CAZNQC010000006.1:16882-23768 GCA_964574825.1 uncultured Sphaerobacteraceae bacterium
ATCGGCAGGGCATCCATGTCGGCCCGAATCAGCACAACCCGGTCCTTGCCCGGACCATTCCCCGTGCCGCGCACCAAACCGGTCACACCAGTGCCGTTGATGCCAGTCCGGATGTCTTCGACACCCAGTGCCTGCAGGCGATCGGTCACGAACGCCGCCGTCTTCACTTCCTGGAAGCCCAACTCCGGGTTCTCATGCAGGAACCGCCGATCCGCCACCAGCCCCGGCAGGATCTCGTCGACCTCTTCATGCAATCCCGGCAGGTTCTCAATCGTCGATGCCATCGTCAGCCCTTCCTCTTCCTATGCGAAGCCGTCGTTCAGGTACGTTTCCACGGTCGTCGCCATCACTTCCAGTCCCACGGCCAGCGAGTCTTCGTCGATGTCGAACTTCGGGTGATGGTGGCCCCAGATCAGGCCCTTGTCCGGATTGTTCGACCCCACCATGAACATCGCGCCCGGCCGCTCCATCAGGAAATACGAAAAGTCCTCGCCGCCCATCGATGGTGGCGGGCTGACGACATGGTCCGCCCCGACGATGTCGCTCGCCACGTTCCGGATCAACGTCGCTGCTTCGACCGCATTGATCGTCGGCGGCACTCCGTACTGGTATTCCAGCGTGCCGGTCGCACCCATTGCGGCACAGAGACCTGTCACCAGCTCTTCCAGCCGCCGGACGATCATCGTCTGCACCTCGGTGTTCAGGGTCCGCACCGTGCCGACAAGTTCCGCGGTGTCCGGAATCACATTTCCGGCCAAGCCGGAATGCAGCGCTCCCACGGTGACGACCGCCGATTCGATCGGATCGACATTCCGCGAGACGATCGTCTGCAGTGCGGTGATCAGGTGCGCCCCAACCACCACCGGGTCGACCGTCCGGTCCGGATGCGCGCCATGGCCGCCCTTGCCCTGAATCGTGACCTTGAATCCATCCGCCGAGGCCAGTGCCGCGCCATCGCGGATCGAGATCGTCCCCAGCGGCTGGTCCTGCGCCATGTGCAGGGCGAAGACTGCGTCGACATGCGGATCTTCCAGCACGCCAGCCGCGATCATCTCCTTCGCCCCGCCTGGCCCTCGCTCTTCGGATGGCTGGAAAAGAACCTTGACCGTCCCGCTGAACTGGTCGCGGCGGTCCATCAGAATCCGGGCCAGCCCGAGCAGGATCGCGGTGTGGGCATCGTGCCCGCAGGCATGCATCTTGCCGTCGACCTTCGAGCGGTACTCGACGTCGTTTTCTTCCAGGATTGGCAAAGCGTCCATGTCGGCCCGCACCAGCACCACCCGGCCTGGCCCATCCTTCGTCCCCCGGATCAGGCCGGTCACGCCGGTGACATTGATTTCGGTCTGGATATCCTCAACGCCCAGCGCCTGCAGCCGGTCGATCACGAAGGCCGAGGTGATGAACTCCTCGCAGCCCAGTTCGGGGTTTTCGTGCAGATACCGCCGGTCGGCCACCAGGCCTGGCAGCAATTCGTCAATGTCCTCATGCAAGCGTGACGTCGTAACCATTTACCCGTGCTCCCTCGAAGGCGTTGCTGGCCAACGCAATATCTGGCCCACCGCGTCGCCTGCCTGCCGGGCACGATACCAGACAACCCCACCAGCGGCATCTGTCCATCCTCGCCTGCAATCGCTCGCACTGGTGATCACGGTACCAACCACTCGCCCGCCACCTGTACGGGCCGACCTGCCGAGCCAGGCACGAAGCACTAACGATGAAATCCGGCTCGGCTGTTGACGGCCCTGTATGGTATGGCACCAACCCTGCCCGTCTCCATTTCGATCTGGCTGGCAGCATGGGGATCAATCGTCCAGACTGGACCCACGGCACGAAGCTGGTCCCACCCGGACCGGCTCGGGAATCACTCGGGAGTACATCATGCTGACAGAAGAGCAGGCAACGGAGCTCGCCTGGGAGGCAATTCGGATATGTGGGGGCACCCGCTCGATCTACCGCAACCCTCGCCAGGCCTTCAGCGCCCAGTCCCGCCGCCTGGTCGACGTCGACGGCACAACAGTCGAGATCCGCTACGGGGAAATCTCCACTCCGGCCGTCGCCACGGTGCAGGGCTGGGTCTTCGAGATTCACGACGAGGATATCGAACTCCTGATCCGCCCCCCAAAACCCCGCCCCCAGTCTGTCGAATAGGCATCAACCGCAATGGTGGTTCGCCTTACGATGGGTAGGGGCGGACCCGCCGCCGAACAGGTACAAGATGTTCCACGGGCAGTGCAGGCGGCTGTTGTCCGCCCGGCAACTGGCACAGGTCCTAACCCCGGGTCACCGCTCCAGCGACAACCCCGGCACTCGGGCCTCGACCGGTGCCTCACTGACCGGCTCGATGTGCCAGATCACCTCGTCACCCCCGTGCCAGGCAAGTTCGGTCAGGAACTCCGCCAGATCCGCCGCCAGCACGTAGTAGCTGTTTTCGTGCGGGGCGATCCGCTCGGTCTCCAGCCGCGTCACCACCCGGTACCCAGGTGGACGCGCCGCCACCGCCGCAGCCATCGGCTCGCCGTGCCGGTAGTGGTACCGGCTTCCCCGCGTCACACTCGCCCAATCGACATCGGCCCAGCCACTGCCGTCCTCGTTGTCGGGAATCCAGAAGGCCGGATTGTCATGGTTCTCTGGCATCAACCCGCCTCCAACCGCCGGTATCGCCCTTCATAGCGCAGGAGCGGATCGTCGGTATCTTCCCCCAGCCCACCATCGGTCAGGTTGGCGAGCACCAGCCGATGGTCCCCAACAGGCTGAATCGTCGTTACCTGCCCCACGCACCACGCCATCGCCCCCTCGATCACCGGCAGGTCACCCGCCAGCCAGTAGCCGATTCCGGTCAGGGCCGCATCCGGCAGCGGCGCCCGCCCGGCAAATCGCTCCGCCAGGAACTCGTGCCCCGCTTCGAGCACCGATACCGACAGCGTCACGCCCTCGGTCAGCAGGTCCCCGAACTCACCCTCGTTGAACACAGCCAGGGCAACTGCCGGCGGCTCTTCACTGGCAACCATGAACGACGTTGCCGTGATCCCCCGGAACCCGCCCAGCCCGTTCGCCACCAGCACGATCGCGATCCCACTCGCCCATCGTCGTCGGAGGTCGCGGCCCAGGTGCTCTCCGCCAGCCCCGCGTGGCCCCGGATCCCCGCCAAACACAATTCCGCCGCCACTCCGGTTGATGCCGTCGCCCATCTCAGATCCGCTCCTCGCGGCCCAGGTCTTCCAGCACCGAACGCGCGTACTCCACGATCAGGTCGAAGGCCTCTTCTTCCCGCATCGGCCGGGTGCCGGTTGGCCGGTCCCGTACCAGGATCTCCAGATCTTCATGCAGCCGATAGTGTCGCCACGTTTCGGCCCGCGGCTCGGTTTCGATCCGCAGGGCAATCGCCAGGTCTTCAGCCGAAAGCGTATTCAGCCGGTCCTTGATCTCGCTCAGCGGCAGGCGCGTCGCCTTCAGTTGCTGGATATACCGCAGGCGCAAGAGATGGTCGGCGTCGTAGACCGCCGTCGGTCCCCGTCCATACGCGGGAGGTAGCAACCCCTCGGAAATGTAGTACCGGATCGTCCGCGAGGTAACGCCGGACTCCCGCTCAAGGTCGTCCATGGTGTAGCGCACGGGTTGCGGCGCCTCATAGCGACGCAGGCTCCCTGGCGGCAACCGCCGGTCGTAAACCATCGTCCAGACTCTCCTCACTGCCCAACCGTCACCGGGGCGGGTTTCGCCACCCGACCGTCATCCATCACAAGCATACGTGGCGCAGCGGCATTTCCCAGCTTCTTGCCCGAGGGTGCAGTTCGCTCGTTGGGACGCATGGTTGCGATCTGGACGTTGCTGAACCGGCGTTCAGCGTGTCCGGGTCAGGACGGATGTCCCAGCCGACCAATCTCAGCCCGTGTGGCCCATCGGGTGTGGTCGGCGTGTGGACTTCCGCTCGGCAGGTCGTCACCTTCACCGGGTTCGAACTGCACCCTTGTCCAGTGAGGCATTGAAGCGGTCCCAGGTCACGGGCCAGAATGTATCGAACCGCCCCGTCCCTCTTCTCGGGGAATAGGCGGTCATCCGCTGATTGCCCTGCTCACCAAGGAAACGACTCCCTCACGATGGATGGCATCACACTCGTCTGGTACGGCATTGCCGGTGGCGCCCTCGCCTTTGCCGTCTCCCTCCTGGTCCAGCGCTACATCCAGAAAACGCCTCGCGCAGTCCAGGCCGGCCCCTCGTTTGCGATGTTCGCGGGCATCATGGTGCTCTTTGCCATCGGCGCGGCGGTCGCTGGCTACGCCTCATCGGGCGGCTGACACCCAAATCTCTGCCCCCAACGCCCTCCATAGCGCCATGCTCGCCCTGTACGAACGAGCAATTTCGCGAAACGTGGCGAGATTTTGCCTCTTCGATGCGTACGTTAAGGTGAGAGGCATTGACAGCGCTTCACATCACCGACTCGAATGTTGGACCTTTCGGCCATCCAGCCCAATTACTCCGATCGGGGGAAACGGGGTAATTCCGGGATAAGGACTTCTCATTCAGCCCATGAAATCAACGAAACTGGACTTGTCCCCTTTTCCCCGACCAAATGTCACTTTTTTCGGAGACGAGCCAGCCAGCAACCTGATCTTTGTCTAACTCCAGGTTGAAGCGCCGTGGGATAATAGGGGTATTCGAGCCGGTCGGCGCCCCCAGCGCCCGCACCGGCCGCCAGTATGCGATTCAGGTCGTCAGGCCAAATCTCAAGCGGCGGATCTTCCGCCACCCGATGTTCATTCGCCAAGGAGGCGCTCGTGGCCGCAGCCACTACTCCCGACACCTCGCTCGAAACCCTCGCCATCAACGCGATTCGCACGCTCTCCATCGACGCCGTCCAGGCCGCCAATTCCGGCCACCCCGGGCTGCCGATGGGTGCCGCGCCAATGGCCTACGTGCTCTGGCAGGAGTTCCTCAAGCACAACCCGCAGGACCCGGAATGGTTCGACCGCGACCGCTTTGTCCTCTCGGCGGGACATGGCTCTGCCCTCATCTATTCACTGCTCCACCTCACCGGCTACGACCTCTCCGTCGATGACCTGAAGGCCTTCCGCCAGCTTGGCTCGAAGACCCCCGGTCACCCGGAGCGCGGCGATACTCCTGGTGTCGAAGTCACCACCGGCCCGCTCGGACAGGGGCTGGCCAACGGTGTCGGTCTCGCCATGGCGGAACGGTTCCTGGCTGAAACCTTCAACCGGCCCGGCCACGAGATCGTCGACCATTACACCTACGGCATCGTCTCCGACGGCGACATCATGGAAGGCGTCGCCTTCGAAGCCGCCTCCATTGCCGGCAACCTCAAGCTCGGCAAGATTGTCTACCTCTACGACCAGAACCACATCACCCTCGCCGCCAGCGCCAACGTCTCGTTCCGCGAAGACGTCGCCGCCCGCTTCGAGGCCCTCGGCTGGCACGTCCAGACCATCGATGGCCAGGATCCGGAGGCTGTCCGCGCTGCCATCCAGGCAGCGAAGGACGATAGCGAGCGCCCGTCCCTGATTTGCGCCCGCACCACCATCGGTTACGGGTCCCCGAACAAGGCCGGCACGTTTGGCGTCCACGGATCGCCACTCGGTCCCGACGAAGTCAAGCTGACCAAGGAAAATCTCGGCTGGCCGACCGAGCCCGCCTTCTACGTCCCGGAAGAAGTCACCGCGCACTTCCTGGAGTCAATCGACAAGGGGGCGGCGGCCGAAGCTGAGTGGGACGAGCGATTTGCGGCCTACAAGGCCGCCTTCCCCGCCGAAGCCGCCACCTTCGAAGGCGCCATCGCCGGCCAGTTGCCTGCGGGTTGGGATGCCGGCATCCCGTCCTGGACGCCTGATGCCAAGCCGATGGCGACCCGCAAGGCCTCCGGCGAGGTCATGAACGCCTTCTACAAGAATCTGCCAGGCTTCATCGGCGGTTCGGCCGACCTCAACCCATCCACCAACACCGTGCTCAAGGGTGGCGGCGATTTCGGGAACCCGTCCACGCTCGCCCCGGACGAACAGGGCCTCTCCGGCGGCGACTGGAACTATGCCGGCCGCAACATCCACTTCGGCATCCGCGAGAACGGCATGGGGTCCATCGTCAACGGCCTCGCCGCCCACGGTGGCATCATTCCGTTCGGCTCCACCTTCCTCGTCTTCTCCGACTACATGCGCCCTGCCGTCCGGCTCTCCGCCCTCAGCCACCTCAAGTCGATCTGGGTCTTCACCCACGATTCGGTTGCGGTTGGTGAAGACGGACCAACCCACGAACCGGTCGAGCACGTGATGTCGTTGCGGCTGATCCCGAAGCTCACCACCATCCGCCCGGCCGATGGCAACGAAACCGCCGCGGCCTGGCGACACGCCATTCAGAGCGACACCTCGACCGCACTGATCCTCTCCCGGCAGGACCTGTCGATCCTCAACCAGTCCGGTGCCACTGGTGACGCGGCCCAGGGTGGCTACATCCTCGCCGACACCGACGGCGTGCCCGATGTCGTCCTGATCGGCACCGGCTCCGAGGTCGAGCTGGCCGTCATGGCTCGCGACGAGCTTGCCTCCCACGGTGTCGCCGCCCGGGTCGTCTCGCTCCCGAGCTGGGAAATCTTCGACGCCCAGGGCGACGAGTGGAAGACCACCATCCTTGGCGCCCCCGGCACACCGCGCGTCTCGATTGAGGCCGGCGTCACCCTTGGCTGGCAGAAGTACACCGGCGGCAACGGTGCCCAGGTCGGCATCGACACCTATGGCGCCTCCGGGCCGGGCAAGGAAGTGCTCAAGCACTACGGCATGACGAAGGAGCACGTTGCCGCCACTGCCCTCCGGTTGCTTGGCCGCACCGCCGAGGCCGATGCCCTCGATGCCGAATTCCTCGCCACCCAGGAAACCGCCGGCAC
>CAZNQC010000006.1:23868-25676 GCA_964574825.1 uncultured Sphaerobacteraceae bacterium
GAGGAAGTCTTCCAGTCCCTCGCCGTCAAGGACATCCAGGACGCCTGCGATCTCTTCCGCCCGCTCTACGATGAGTCGAACGGCACCGATGGCTTCGTCTCGCTCGAAGTTCTGCCGTCCCTCGCCCGTGACACCCAGGGCACGCTCGACAACGCCCGGATCCTCTGGAGCGCCGTCGACCGGCCAAACCTGATGGTCAAGGTTCCCGGCACCGAAGAAGGCGTCCCCGCCATCGAGGAACTGCTTTACGAGGGCATCAACATCAACGTCACCCTCCTCTTCTCGCTCACCAATTACGAGCGAGTGGCCCGGGCCTATATCGGTGCCCTCATCCGCCGCAACGACGAAGGCCTGCCGATCGACCGCCTCGCCTCGGTCGCGTCGTTCTTCGTTTCCCGCGTCGACACCGCCGCCGACAAGCAACTCGATGCGAACGGTTCCCCGGAAGCCCTGGCGCTGAGGGGCAAGGTCGCCGTTGCCAACGCCCAGCTGGCCTACGAGCTCTTCCAGGGGCTCTTCGGCTCCGACCAGTGGCGCGTGCTCGAAGCAGCTGGAGCCCGGGTTCAGCGCCCGCTCTGGGCGTCGACCGGCACCAAGAACCCGGCCTACAGCGATGTCCTCTACGTGGAAACACTGATCGGTCCGGATACGGTCAACACCATGCCGGTCCCAACGATCGAAGCGTTCCTCGATCACGGCACCGTCGCCCGCTCGGTCGACCAGGACTATGCCGCCGCCCACGCGGTGGTGGATGGTCTGGCCGATCTCGGCATCTCGCTGGACGAGATCACCGCGACTCTCGAAACCGAGGGCATCGACTCGTTCTCCAAGTCCTTTGCCGATCTCCTCGCCGGGGTCGAAGGCAAACGCCAGGCGCTCGCCCAGGTGGCTGGCGACAACTGAAGCGGCAAGTAGCATCTCGACAGACCGGCCACGCGGCCGGTCTGTCATTGTGAAGAGCGGAGCAGCATCATGACGGAATCAGGCAAGCGGCACGTTGGTGTGGTCGGGTTGGCGGTGATGGGCGAGAACCTTGCCCTCAACATCGCCCGCAACGGATTCGCCCCCGCCGTCTACAATCGCACCCCCACCCGCACCGAGGAGTTCCTCGCCACCCGCGCGAAGGACACCGACATTCTCGGCACCTTCAGCATCGAGGAGCTGGTGAACTCCCTGGAGCGACCGCGCCGCATCCTGCTGATGGTCAAGGCCGGTGCTCCGGTCGATGCCGTCGCTGAGGAAATCGCCCCGTATCTCGATGAAGGCGACATCCTGATTGATGGCGGCAACTCCCTCTACACCGACACCGAGCGCCGCTCTGCCGAATACGCCGCCCGTGGCCTGCAGTTCGTTGGCATGGGTGTTTCCGGTGGTGAAGAAGGCGCCCTCTGGGGACCGTCCCTCATGCCCGGCGGCCCGGTCGATGCCTACCAGCAACTCCAGCCGATGCTCGAAGCCATTGCCGCCAAGTCCGACTACGGACCGTGCGTCACGCACATTGGTCCCGGTGGTGCCGGTCACTACGTCAAGATGATCCACAACGGCATCGAATATGGCGACATGCAGCTCATCGCCGAAGCCACGCACATCATGCGCAAGGCACTCGGCATGACCATGCCGGAAATTGGCGAGGTCTTTGCCCGCTGGAATACCGGCAAGCTCGAGTCGTTCCTGATCGAAATCTCGGCCAAGGTGGCCAGCTACATCGACCCGATGACGGGCAAACCGCTGGTTGACGTTATCCTCGACCAGGCCGAGCAGAAGGGCACCGGCCGCTGGACCAGCATCAACTCCTACGAACTGGGCAC
>CAZNQC010000006.1:25776-45408 GCA_964574825.1 uncultured Sphaerobacteraceae bacterium
CCGAGCAGAAGGGCACCGGCCGCTGGACCAGCATCAACTCCTACGAACTGGGCACCCCGATTCCGGTGATCGACGCCGCCGTCATTGCCCGGGCAATCTCGGCCATGAAGCCACAGCGGGAATACGCCAGCACGATTCTCACCGGCCCCGGCAGCGATGGCCAGCCTCTCCCTGAAACCCCCGACCGCGCAGCCGCGATCGACGCCCTGGAGGATGCCCTCTACTTCGCCAAGATCTCATCCTACGCCCAGGGCATCGCGCTGCTCAACACCGCCTCGAAAACCTACGACTGGAATCTCGACATCGCGGAAATCGCCCGGATCTGGACTGCTGGCTGCATCATCCGCGCTCGCCTGCTGGCCCCGATCATGGACGCCTACAAGGCCGATCCGGACCTGCAGAACCTGATGTTCGCCCCGTACTTCACCGAGGCGATCAACACCGGCATGCCTGCGGTCCGCTCCACGGTGACAACGGCTGTTGCCTTTGGCATCCCGGTCCCAGCTTTCTCTGCCGCGCTCGGATACGTCGATGCCTACCGCAGCGCCGTGCTTCCGGCTGACTTCATCCAGGGTCTGCGCGACTACTTCGGGGCCCATACCTATCGACGAACCGACATCGACGGTGTCTTCCACACCGAGTGGATGGAGATTTCCGCCAACTCGTGAGGTGGAACCGCCCCGACCGCGATCCCAGACAGGATCGCGGTTGGGGCGGTACAGTTAGCGCTTCGGGAGCGAGCCATGGCTCCTTCCAGTTCTCCACGCTACAGGCCCCCACGCCAGGTCGCACAAGTCACAGATTGCCCACGAGAGGCGCATCATGTCAGAGAAGCACCGCCAATCACCGGTGGCCGACTATCAGCAGGCCCCCCCATTTTCGTCCCAGGTCGATGTCGACCACGTCGGCCACCAGTTCGACCTGACCGACCGCCTCACCCAGCAGAACACCAATCCACTTCGCGCTGGCCTGCGGCTCGAACGCATTCCCGCGCCTTGTGTCATGGTCATCTTCGGCGTGACCGGCGACCTCACTGCCCGCAAGCTCATGCCGTCGCTCTACGATCTGGCTGTCGGTCATCCCCTCCCGGAAGGCTTCTCCATCGTCGGAGTTTCCCACCGCGACTGGGACGATGAAACCTTCCGCCAGGAGATGAAGAAGGCCGTCGAGGAAGGTGCCCGGGCTCCGGTCACCGAGGAGTCCTGGAACCTGTTCGCCCAGGGACTCTTCTATGTGCGCGGCGACTTCGACAGCGAAGATGTCTACACCCGGTTGAACGAACGCCTGGAGTCCATCGACGAAGAACGCCGCGCCCAGGGCAACCGCCTCTTCTACCTGGCCACCTCACCGGTCTTCTACGCTCCGATCATCAAGCATCTCGGCGCGTCCGGCCTGGCCAAGCGGCAGGACATCTACTACAACCGGCCAGAAGGCTGGAACCGCATCGTCATCGAAAAGCCGTTTGGCCGCGACGTCGAAAGCGCCCGCGAACTGAACGCCCAGATCGGTGCTGTCTTCTCCGAACGCCAGATCTACCGGATCGATCACTATCTCGGCAAGGAAACGGTCCAGAACGTCCTTGCCTTCCGCTTCGCCAACGCCCTCTTCGAACCGGTCTGGAACCGGCAGTATGTCGATTCGGTCCAGATCACCGTCGCCGAATCCATCGGCGTCGAAGGCCGTGGCGCCTACTACGAAGACTCTGGTGCGCTCCGTGACATGATGCAGAGTCACATGCTGCAACTCCTGGCGGTCATCGCCATGGAACCGCCCGCGCTGTTCAACGGCAATGCCTTGCGCGACGAAAAGGTCAAGGTGCTCCGCGCGGTTGTGCCGCCGGTCGGCGAAGAGGTCAACGCCAAATCCGTCCGCGGCCAGTACGAAGCCGGGTTTGTCGGCGGACGCGAACTCGGTGCCTACCGGGATGAAAAGGGGGTCCGCCCGCTGTCCCGCACCGAGACCTATGCGGCCGTCGAGCTCGAAATCGAGAACTGGCGCTGGGCTGGTGTTCCCTTCTACCTCCGCACCGGCAAGCGCCTCCCACGCCGCGTCACCGAAATCGCCATTCAGTTCAAGCAGGTCCCGCACCTGATGTTCCAGTCGATTGGCGACCTCGACCTGACCCCGAACGTGATCTCGATGCGGATCCAGCCGGACGAGGGAATCGCCCTCAAGTTCGCCGCCAAGGTTCCAGGCCCAACCACCCAGTTGCGCCCGGTCCGCATGGACTTCCTCTACGGCACGTCATTCGGCGAAGCCGGCCCAGACGCCTACGAGCGCCTGCTGCTTGATGCGATGCTCGGCGACCCGACGCTCTTCGCTCGCCGCGACGAAGTCGAAACCGCCTGGACCCTCATGCAGCCCATCCTCGATGGCTGGGAGGAACTCCCCACGCCGGTCTACCCATACGAGTCGGGCACGTGGGGACCAGCCAAGGCCGACACCATGATTCGCCGCGAAGGCCGCGAGTGGCGACGCCCGTAGGAGATTCCCATGGTTGCCAAATCCGAACCGCGACCGGTACTCGCCACCACCTTCGAGTCCGCTACCCTCGATACCGGTGCCATTCACGATGAACTGAACCGGCTCTGGGGCCAGTTGGGCGGTCCAACCCACGGCGGAGAATGGCCCGGTGAAATGGTCGCCGACTCCCACTTTGGGGGCGGCGGACTCATGCGCGCCAACACCCTCAACCTGGTCGCCGTGGCCCACAACCTCCGCGATGCCGAGTTGATCACCGACACCATCTCCCGGATGCACGACTTTCTGCCGTCCCGCACCATCATCCTCATCGCCCAGGACCGGGACGAAGCCTCCAATGACGGAATGTTCAACGTCCAGCTGGAGTTGAAGGAGCAGGTCACCGGCAAGGATGTGCCCTCGCTTCACTTCGAAACGATCACCATCGCCGCCGGACGCGACCAGTTGGCCAACCTGCCGAGCCTCGTTTCGCCGCTGCTTTCCGCCGAACTCCCTGACTTCCTGTGGTGGCCCGCCGGCGACTTCGCCACCAACACGCTCTTCGGCGAACTCCAGGAACTGATCGATCGCGCCGTGATCGACAGCGCCCAGCTCGGCAACGACATCACTGGTCTGACCGTCCTGCGCTCCCTGTTCGGCGAGTCGGATGATGACGCGCCCATCTTCGGGGACTTCACCTGGCTGCGGTTGGCCCCCTGGCGGCAACTGATCGCCCAATTCTTCGATCCACCTGATGTCCAGGACTGCCTCTCGACCATCGAAGAGGTCACCATCTCCTATGCCGACCTGCGCGACGATGGTTCGTCCGGGCTGGCCGCCGCCGTGCTTACCGTCGGCTGGCTCGCAAGTCGCCTCGGTTGGGAGGTGGTGGAACCACTCGAACGCCGCAAGGCCGGCGGCTGGACCGCGCCAATTCGGGCCACCGACGGCGAACGACCGCGTGACATCTCATTGCGATTGCTTCCCGACCGCAGCCCGCACGCCATGTTCTCGTTGCGACATGTCGAGATCCTGGCCGGTGGCCAGCATCCCGGCAAGTTCCGCATCGAGCGGACCGACGCTGACGACATGGTCACCAGTAGCCAAACGGAAACCGTGCCCTACGTCAGCCGCATGGTCTATGCAAAACGGCCGACCAGTGTGACCATGCTCGGGGAAGAACTCCAGCGCTTCGGCCACGAACGCATCTATGAGGAGGCGGTCGCAATGACTCTGGGGCTGCTACCCTAGCCGGACGCCAGATCCCGATGCCCGCTTCCGAGTCATCGGGGCGGGCATCGTCGAATCATGCAATCGAGCTGCATCCCGGCAGCGCGGAACGACCACTGGGATGCCTCAGGAGAACGCACCATGACCCGAACCATTGACTATGGCGAGCGCGGCACCGTTGTGGTGGTTGCCGATGCCGACGAACTGGCCCTGGCCGCTGCCGAGCTGGTCAAGAAGGTCATCGACGACGCGCGAACGATCTATCCGAAGGCGCTGATCGCCCTCTCCGGTGGATCGACGCCCAAACGCATGGGCCAGATTCTTGCCTCGGAGCCGTACACCGAGACGGTGGCCTGGCGCGACGCCGAGTTCTTCTGGGGCGACGAGCGCTGGGTGCCGCTCGACAGCCCGGAAAGCAACGCTGGTGAAGCCAAGCGCGGCTTCCTGGACCAGGTGCGTGTTCCCCAGTCCCAGGTCCATCCCTTTGCCACCGACACCACGCCCGAGGCGTCCGCTGCCCAAATGGCGGCCAGCATCGCGACCTATGGCGCCGACGAAACACCACGCTTTCACCTGATCCTGCTCGGCATGGGCGATGACGGCCACACCGCCTCGCTCTTCCCCGGCACCGAGGCGATTCATGAGAACGAGAAGCTCGTTGTCAGCAATCGGGTCGAGAAACTCGACGCGACACGCCTGACCTTCACGCCGAAGTTGATCAACGCCGCGTTCCAGGTCGCCTTCCTGGCAGGTGGAGCTGGCAAGGCCGAGATGCTCCACCAGGTGCTCGACGGCCCGATCGATGTCGACACCTTCCCATCCCAGGTGGTGCGGCCCACCCATGGCACATTGACCTGGATCGTGGACGAAGCCGCCGCCGCGCAGCTGGAGCGATCCTCCAATGGATGACGCTACGCGGTTGCGACTGATCGGTGAGCGAGCCGCCAACGAGATTCCTGATGGAGCCTATGTTGGGCTCGGGACTGGCTCGACGGCGGCGGCCATGCTCGAAGCACTGGCAGTGCGCGTCACCAACGGCCTCCAGGTCACCGGCGTGGCAACCTCCGAGGCGACCAGGGCGGCTTGCGCCCGGCTTGGGATTCGTCTGGTCGAACTGGACGAAGTTGACCGGCTTGATCTCTGCCTTGATGGCGCCGACGAAATCGACTCCGACCTGAACGTCGTCAAAGGTCGGGGTGGTGCCCTGCTCTACGAGAAACTCGTGGCGATGCGTGCCCGGCGCCTGATCATCATTGCCAATGCCGAGAAACTGGTCGACCAGCTCGGCACGCGACTCCCACTCCCGGTTGAGGTGATTCCGTTCGGCTACCTGCATACGAAGGTCCTGATCGAGGATCTGGGTCTGGACCCGGAACTCCGCCTGAACGACGATTCGACGCCATTCGTCACCGACGGTGGTCATTACATCTTCGACTGCAGCACCTCTGGCATCGATAACCCGGCCGAACTCGCCCTGCAGCTGAAAGCCATCACCGGCGTGGTCGATCACGGGCTCTTCATCAACATGGTCGACGAAGCGCTGACGATCGATGCGGAGGGCACCATCACATCCCACACACGCCCGTGACAGCATCAACTGCCCCGTCGCTGACCACTGGCTCCGAGGTATCCGCGCCACGCCTGATCGTTCCGTGGTGGGCGGTGGCCTTGCCAGCCCTGGCGTTCATCATGCTGGGCCTGATCTGCCGCGGACCGAATACGCTGGGAATCGACCTCAATGTCTCGCATTGGGTGCAGGATCGCGCGTCGTGGTGGGCCGAGCCCCTGGCAGTGGTGGGAAACACCATCGGCGAGGCACCGGTGGCCATCTCATTGCTGGTCGCTTCCGTCGTCCTCGGGGTGATTCTGAAGCGACGGCGAGAGCTCTGGTTCCTGCTGCTTGTGGCGATCGGTCGCTTGCTCGCAACCGGGCTCAAGGGCTTCTTCGACAGCCCACGTCCGACCCGCGAGCAGATTCGCCTCCATGAAGTGTTCGACGGCTACGGGTTTCCCAGTGGCCACACACTGACCTCGACGTTGGTGGCCGGAACCCTGGTCTTTCTATTGGCACGGCAGTTCCCCCGGCGAGGTGTCTACGTCGCGCTCGGGCTGTACTGGCCGCTGGCGATTGCCTGCACCGCCTTCGCCCGGATCTGGGTGGGTGCCCACTGGTTCACCGATACCGTCGGCGGGGCGCTCTTCGGCGTCTTCGTCGTCCTGCTGGCTGCCAACCTCAGCCTCGTTCTCGTCAATCGCTGGCCCGGTCCGACGTCGCGCAGCGAATTCGACCCGATCGCTTCAGGTTCCACGCGGCTCACGCACCAGCAACGATCATCCCTGCCACCAGCCCAGGGCCATCAGCACGATCCCGAACCCCAGGACCGTGAACGCCACCAGGCGGACGATCACGTCAAGGTAGCCATCCGAGCGACTTCGTAGCGCCCGGGGCAGGAGCCAGCATCGCCAGTTTGCGAACGGCAACAATGGCTGGATGCCGCTGATGGTGCAGGCGTCGCTGATCAGGTGGGACAGCCAGCCAAGGGCGAAGGCGGCCAGCACCGTCCACACCCATGGTCCATCGAACAGCTCGTATTCTCCCACCCACTCCGGCGCCCGGTGCCGAATCAGCAGCACGGCGACAACCAGCATGCCAATCGAGATCACCATCACCGGCAGACCGTGCGAGGCGCCTCGATGCCGGGGTCGGAAGGGTTTCCGCATGCCACTCTGGAAATCGATCCAGTCCGGGGCACCTCCGCCCATCGTCCCGGCGATCAGGCAGGCAAGCGCAGTTTCGGCTGGTTGGCTCATCGCCAGCGGCATGACGACCGCTGCGCCCAGTGCTGCATGGGTAATTCCGCGCACGCTGCCGGCTCCTCTGACATATGCGAATCGCCCCCACGATGACTCGTGAGGGCGTTCGACTGATTCAGGTTCGTTTAGCCTTCGCGGCGTGGGCCGCGGCGATCACTGCCACCGCGGGCGCTGTCGGGGCGAGGACCACTGTGGCGGTTGCCACCGCGACCTTCCTCGTCACGCCGGGCACCATAGTTGCCGCTGCCCTGGGGGCGCTGACCGTAGGGTCCCGTGCGGGGACCGCGTCGATCGCTGCCACTTCGATTGCCACCGTCACGGCGCGGACCGCGGTCCGACCGCTCGCGGCGACCCGAGCCGGCCGGCTCGTTCGAAATCTCGACGTTGACCGGTCGTCCCTTGACCGAGGCGTTATTGAGCGCCGCGATCACCTGCTCGGCCGTGTCCTTCGGCACATCCACGAACGAGTACGTATCGAGGATGTCGATGGCGCCAATCGAGCGGCCAGGGACGTTCGCCTCGTTGGCGATGGCGCCAACGAAGTCCTGCGGCCGCACGTGGAAGTTGCGACCGATGTTGATGAAGAGCCGGACCATGCCGGTCTCATTGCGACCACCGAATGATCCGCCGAAGGTGGCGACATCATCTTCCTTCTGGGTGTCGGTGGTGCCGCGACCGGTTTCCGTGGCATAGAGCTTCAGGATGGCGGCGGCAATATCGATCGCTTCATGGTCTTCAGCCAGGTCGCGAATCGGCTCCAGGTAGGCGTTGTAGGAATCCTCTTCCTTGAGGACATCCTGCACCATCGACTTCAGCACCTCACGGCGACGTTCATTGACGTCACTCGCGCTCGGCAGTCGCCTCGGCTCGATGCGGGCCTTGGTGAAGCGTTCGATGGAGCGAACCCACCGCGACTCACGCGGGGTGACCAGCGTGATGGCGGTGCCGGTCTTGCCGGCGCGGCCCGTGCGGCCGATCCGGTGCACGTAGGTTTCCGTGCTCTCCGGAATGTCGAAGTTGATGACGTGGCTGACATCGTCGATGTCGAGGCCACGGGCAGCAACGTCGGTCGCGATCAGGATATCGGCCTGACCGGAACGGAACCGCTTCATCACGCGGTCGCGCTGAACCTGGGAAAGGTCACCGTGCAGCGTGTCGACCGCGAAACCGCGTGCCATCAGGGCCTCACCCAGTTCGTCCACACCATGCTTGGTGCGGCAGAAGATGATGGCCGAACTTGGCACCTCGGCATCGAGGATGCGGGTCAGGGCATCGATCTTCCGCTGACGCGGAATCTCGTAGTAGACCTGATTGATGGCCGCGACCGTCATTTCCTTGCCACGCACCGAAATGCGCTGCGGAGCATTCATGTACTTGCGGGCCAGATCGGCGATCCGCGGCGGCATGGTGGCCGAGAAGAGGGCCGTCTGCCGGTCATCCGGCACCTGCTGCAGGATCCACTCGATGTCATCGACGAAGCCCATGTCGAGCATTTCGTCAGCTTCGTCGAGCACGAAGAATTTCAGGTTGTCGAGGTTCAGCGTGCCCCGGCGCATGTGGTCCATGACGCGGCCGGGAGTACCGACCACGATTTCGACTCCACGCTGGAGACCGCGCAACTGCCGCTCGTACGGCTGACCGCCGTAGATGGGCAGGGTTTCGATCTTCTTGTGACGACCGTACTTGTGCAGGGCCTCGGAGACCTGGATCGCCAGCTCACGGGTCGGGCAGAGAATCAGGGCCTGAATGCCACCCTTGCGGCTCTGGACCGTCTCGATGATCGGCAGACCGAAAGCGGCCGTCTTGCCCGAGCCGGTCTCGGCCTGGGCGATGACGTCACGTCCAGCCAGCAGCACCGGAATGGTCTGCTCCTGGATTGGCGACGGCACTTCATATCCGACGGAGGCGATGCTCTGGAGCAACTCCGGGCTCAGGCCAAGGTCGGCGAACGTGGTTCGGTCACTGGCCTCCGCAACCTCGGCGGTTTCACCAGCATCACCAACGTATTCGGAAGATTGGGCAGTGGCCACGATATCTTCGATCGCAGCCAGGTTGTCGGGACGGTCGAGCACCGCGGCTCCACCGGCTTCGGTGGAAAGCAGCGGACCCTGGGTCCCTGGATTGAACGAATGAGTACGCATGTTGAAAGACTCCATCACATAGAACGTTCCACGCGGAACGCAACACGGTGACACCCTCAGAGGCCGGCGAACGGTCCCGGAGCTCGGGGAATGTCGTTTGGTTGTGTGTGGTGTCTCTGGAGATTGTCAGGACGCAACCGGCAAGGCCGGAACAGTCGCGCAAAACAGCCACACGCTTCGTCACACAGTTCCCGTGTGATTCGAGAGCGATGGGCACACATTCCGCCGCACTGCTCTCAGCGGCCCGCTCGCCGCTACCCTGTTCCACCGGCCGCCGTGGCGGCGCGAAAACTCATCCCTCCGGGCAGTACCCGGTCCGGACGTGACAACCGGCATGAATCCGGTGCCAGCGTCAATCCTTGAGTTCGCGTCCTGGTGTGGAATGTCCGGGCGGCTGCAAGCACACTGCGTTATGCGGTGGTTTGAGAACTTGAGCTGCCGGGGGGAACTTTCCTTGAGGAACTCATCAAAGGGCGTACCCTTTGTGACGAAATGAACTATACCCGATCGGGACCGCATTTGTCCATACAAACACGCGACGTGCCACTCACGATCCGGGAGGCGAAAAAACTCGCGAAATGGCCCGGATAATTGGGGTATTGCCGAAATCGTTGATTCCATGGGCTGTTTCGAGGTGAATATCCCCGAATTAGCCCCGATTACCCCGACGGAGTAATGTCTGGACAGCGAACGCTGAAGGTGATTGATTGCTGCTGACGTGCGGTTGAATGGCATGGTTGGCCTCCGATAGTTTCCGTACGACGACCAACTTCCCGAATCGTCATACCTATCGAACGCATCGAGGAGCCCAAATCTCGCCACATCCGCGCCCACCAAACTTGTGCACGAATGCCGCATTCACGCCCCACACCTCACCATCCCTGGAGCCGATCGCAGTGACTCAGACGAATACAACCCGCGGTTCCTATCTCCTGACCAGCCTGCGGCCAGACCAGCTTGACGCATTTCACGACATCGACCGGTCGGAACGGATCGAAGGGTTCTACCGCGTCGTCGACGGGGCACTCGTCGGTGACGACATGGTGCACGAGTCCCCAGACTGGCCGCTGGGATACCGCCAGAAATACATCGAGCGGTCACGAAGGGTGCTGGCAGGAGGCGGTGCGGCGCTCGGAGTGTGGGATGAAGACCGGCTGGTGGGATACGCGCTGATCGATCCCCATGGTGTGACCAGCGATTCTTCACTGGTTCAGCTCGACCTGTTCTACGTCACGGCCAGTCATCGTGGTCGCGGGATCGCGCGCCAACTGTTCGATGGAGTCGTGAAGCTGGCGAAAGCGACTGGTAAGCGGGGAGTCTATATCTCGGCAATGCCGTCACGCAACACGGTCGACCTCTACCGGCATTTCGGAGCCGTGCTGGCAGACTCGCCCGACTCACGATTGCTGACGATGGAGCCGGATGACATTCATCTCGTGCTGTGGCTGGATGCGTACCGGCATTCGGCGGGCAGCGAAAGAGCCGGGTAAGGGGTCCCGGCTCTTTCTGGGAGGAGAAGGGATTATTCCCGGACCCGATCGCAAGGGGGCGATCACTCCATGAATCCGGTACAGACCTCCACGATGAATCAGATCAGGCACCACACAAGATCAGAAACTCGGCTCGAAGCTTTGGTGGCAGGCTCTTCGTGGGGTTGAGTGAATGGGCTGAATTCACTCCCGAGAGTTCCTGCCTCGCTCCATTCGAGGTCACTTTGATCATGCCATCACAATCCATATGCAGCATCCGCATTTTTACCGAGATTCACGGACATCCTGCGCAACCACGTACGTAATTACGCCCTGCGACTTGGTATGGTTGGGGCGGAAAGGTCGTTCTCCAGCCTCGAAAGGGCAATTTCCGTGTCAGACTCCACGTTTCTCTCCACCACCGAGCGTGCATCCCAGGCCCGCGTGAATCTCGTCAATGCCTTACGCGAGTGCGGCCAACTCGCGGACGCGGTCGAGCACTTCGAAGGACGGGAGCTCCTTGAAGTGCTCGACTACCTCGACAGCCTGCGATTCGTCATGGCCGAGTCCGGCCAGCTACTGGCTGGCGTCACTCGCGGTATCCATGGGTAGGCGAAACTGGCACCAGCGATTACCTGGGGCCTCCGTATTGCCCCAGGCAAGGTTGAGCCGGGCCAACCATTGGGAGCATCGCTCTATGCGATGGGCGGGAAGATCGTGACCTGCCAATCGGGTTCGGCCATATCGCGGTCCAGCGGGAAGACCGGGCGCTCGACTCGCTCGAACGACAGGGACTCGATGTCCTGGTTGACGGCACCGGGCGTCAGGGCCTGGTACGCCGCTGACGCAGCCTGCTTCAGCTCCGGCTCCAGATACCCCCACTTGCCAACCGTCAGGTCGAAGTCCTGAACGTCCAGATTCAGGTTCGCGAACTCGCGCATATGGTGATAGGGCTTGCGGCGGCTGGGAACGATGACGTGGACGCCTCCGTGGCGAATCACCGCGATGTCGCCACCAACCGGGTCGTTCTCGTAGATCGAATAGACAACCCCGCTGAGTTCGTAGGGTGAGCCATTGACCGGGTCGTTGACGCCGCCAATCGTGACCGTCACTTCGCCACCAATTCCGGCCGCTTTGGCCCGCTCCACGGCCTCAGCGCTGGCGATGGCACCGACGATGGCGGTCCGCTCTCCGCTGGCGAGGTCCGGCCGGGCAATCAGCCGCTCGACCATATAGGGAATATCGCCCGCGCCCCCGGCCGTTGGGTTGTCGCCGGAATCACTGATCAGAACCGCCTTCTGGTTGAGTTTGAGCGCCTCGTCGATCGTCCAGTCGGCGGTGCCGGTCGGCACACCGAAGCGGAACTCCTCACGGGCATCCCAGTAGCGCTTGGCGATCTTCAGCGCCTCGGCACGGATGGCATGCTCGTCGGTGCCGGTGACCACCGTGGTGGCATTGGCGCGTGGCTGGTCGGCCCAGACGTAGCCAACCCAGAGCGAGGCGTCGATCACGCCCGGCACCGGGTCCGATTCCTCCAGCCGCTTGTAGACGGTGGCGCCAGGCTCCCACATGGTCGAGGTCTTCTCGCCCGGCAGGTTGACCGGAATGCGCACGAAGGCTCGCAATGGCCGCGTGCCGGAATCCAGCAACGCGAGCAGGTTGCGGACCGCCCGGGCCTTGGTTTCCATGGCATCGACGTGCGGAGCCTGGCGGTAGGCCGTGAAACAGTCGATGGCACCGACCAGCACGTCAGACACGTTGCCGTGCAGGTCCATGCCGGTCGAAATGATGCAGTCGGGGCCAACGGTCTCACGAATGGTGGTGATGAGGTCACCCTCGGCATCGTCCAGACCAAGGACGGTCATGGCGCCATGAATGTCGAAGAAGAATCCGTCCAGCGGCAGGGCTGCCTGCAGGCGCTCGATCAACTCGCCCTTCATGGCGTCGTAGGATGCGCGTTCGATGGGACCGCCCGGAATGGCTCGCGCCTTGAGCGTGCCGATCCATTCGACATCCTCGCGGCCTTCAAATGTACCGTTCTCGAAATAGGGATAGTTGGCCACGATCTCTTCGCCACGGTGGATGAGAAAGTCGTCGATGGTGGCGGGCAGTGGCGAAAAAGTACTGCTTTCGATGGCGATGCCGCCGATGCCAATCCTGTAGCGTTTGGTCATGCCGTCCGTGAACTCCTGCGTACGCGTGGCCTCTCGGAAGAAGGTGCCAACGGGACGTTACCGAAGTCTGGGCTTGCGCGCAATTGGGCCGAGGTTGTGAACGAGCATCGCCCAGCTGTCGTGATGTTTCTGAGACTCTCCCATGCTTCAGGAATTCTGCCGAATGGGTATAGTACGGTGTGAAAGTTGGCGTCGATTCAGAATGACCAGCCCGAGTGAGGATGGAGATCTTCATGAGCATTCCCGACACCATTTCAATCACGCTGACACCCGAGCAACGAGCACGCCTGGAAGATCTCGCCGAGCAGGCAAAGACAACACCCAATGTCATCATCATCGAAGCCATCGATACGATGCTCGAAGACCTGGATGATGAGGAGTGGGCCAGGGAAGTCCTCGCAGAATGGGACGCCTCTGACAAACAGACCCGCCCCGCATCTGAACTCTGGGCCGAATTGGGCCTGTGAACACATTTGAACTTCGAACAACGCCCAGGTTCGACCGGGAAATGCGCAAGCTCGACCCTGCGATCGCCGCCCGGATCAAACGATATCTGACGGATGTCACACTCCTCGAGAACCCTCGTATTCGCGGTAAGGGTCTCACGGGAGACCGGGCCGGCCTTTGGCGCTATCGCGAAGGAGACTACCGAATCCTGGTTGAGATTGTTGACCGGGAGTTGGTCATTCTAGCCGTTGGTGTTGGTCATCGCTCAACAATCTACCGCGACTGAACAAACTCTCTGGACTGGCTCAAGAAGTACAGAGAACCTGCTCTCCCTACTGGTGGGTGAAGGCTTCTCCGTCGGCCGGAATGTGGACGCGGGTCATGTCGACCCCGAGTTCCGGCAACCGCTCGCGATAGTACTCCCGCGTCTCCAGGCAGTGGTTGATCGCTTCGAGATGCACGACGATGATCTGGGCGGCCGGTGCAGCCTCCGCGACCTGGGCGATGTCCTCGGCAGTCATCACGATCGGGTCTCCCTGCAGGAATCGTGCTCCTCCAGCATCCACCACGATCACTCCGGGCTCGAACTGCTCGATCACCGCCGCAACCTCCTCGCACCAGATCGTATCGCCCGCGAGATACGTCGTCGGCTCGGCGGCATGTTCGAAGACGAAGCCGGAGACCGGCTTCATCAATTCGCCGATTTCGCCCGTGCCGTGGCGGGCCAGTGTGCGCGTAATCCGGATGCCGTGATGATCGATCGACGTGTCCACGGGTTCGAGATGATGGAAACCATCGTGCTTCAGGCGGTCGACGTCCTCGGGTTGGCAGATCATCGGCAACGCATGCGAGAGCGTCTCCACCGCCGTTTTGTCGAAGTGGTCCTGATGCAGATGCGTGACGAGGTGGGCACTGGCTTCCGCCACGATCAGCCGCCAGTCGTCCGGCAAGGGAACGAGTGGGTTGGCGACCTGATTGGGCGTGTTGGAGACCGGAGGCCGGGCCCCCGGTTCGTCCAGCATCGGATCGATCAGGAAGTGCTGACCACCAAAGTCCAGCAGGGCAGTGGCATTGCGAAGCAACGTGTAGCGCACGAGTCATTTCCCTTTCGGCTGCGCCAGTCGACGAGGCGTGCTCCAGTATAGGAAGATGCATGGCAATCCGGACCATGGGGTCCACCGCCAATTCGGTTCTTGCTGAAAGGTTCCTTGATGGCTGCACACGACACCAAGTTCCTGCTCGATGAATCGCACATTCCGACTGCCTGGTACAACATTGCTGCCGATCTGCCAGTTCCCCTGCCGCCGCCATTGCATCCCGGCACCCAACAGCCAATTGGTCCCGCCGATCTCGAACCGCTCTTCCCGATGTCACTGATCGAGCAGGAAGTCTCGCAGGAACGCTATATCGAGATTCCAGATCCGGTGCGGGACATCTACCGGCTCTGGCGACCAACACCGCTCTATCGGGCGGCCCGGCTGGAGGAAGCACTGGACCTGCCAGAAGGCGTACGCATCTTCTACAAGTACGAGGGAACCAGTCCCGCCGGCAGCCACAAACCAAACACGGCGGTGCCGCAAGCCTGGTACAACCAGCAAGCTGGGGTCAAGCGAATCACCACCGAGACCGGAGCCGGTCAATGGGGATCGTCACTGGCGATGGCGTGCGCGTTCTTCGGCATCGACCTCAAGGTCTACATGGTGAAGATCTCCTACGAGCAGAAGCCCTACCGGCGGGCAATGATGGAGACCTGGGGCGCGGAGTGCGTTGCCTCGCCGAGCATGGACACCAATGCCGGACGAACATTGCTGGCCGATCATCCCGATACGACCGGTTCATTGGGCATGGCGATTTCCGAGGCCGTGGAGGATGCTGCAACCCGCGAGGATACGAAGTACTCGCTCGGTTCGGTGCTGAACCACGTCATGCTGCACCAGTCGGTGATCGGCACGGAGGCCCTCGAGCAGATCGCGATGGCCGATGCCTGGCCAGATGTCGTGATCGGTTGCGTCGGCGGTGGGTCGAATTTTGCGGGTCTGACGTTCCCATTCATCCGCGAGAAGCTGGCGGGCAAGGAAACCCGGATCGTTGCGGCGGAGCCTTCTGCCTGCCCCACGCTGACACGGGGCGTCTACGCCTATGACTTTGGCGACACGGCCGGCATGACCCCGCTCCTCAAGATGCACACCCTCGGACACACCTTCCTGCCGGCCGGGATTCACGCCGGAGGCCTGCGCTATCACGGAGCCGGACCGCTCGTTTCCCTGCTGGTGAACGAAGGGCTCGTCGACGCCGTGGCCGTGAATCAGTTGGCGGCCTTCGAGGCAGCGATCACGTTTGCCCGATCGGAAGGTATCGTTCCGGCGCCAGAGTCGGCCCACGCGATCCGGGCGGCGGTGGACGAGGCGCTGGATGCGCGGGAGAAGGGTGAGGACCGGACGATCCTCTTCGGCCTCTCGGGTCATGGCAACTTCGACATGGTGGCCTACCAGCGCTACCTTGGTGGCGAACTGGTCGACTACGCGCATCCGCAGGCGGAAATCGACGAGGCGCTCTCCCACCTGCCACAAATCGCCGCCGACTAATTGACTGCCAAGTCGAGCGGAGTCAGTCGCGCTCGTCTTGATGGAGTGGACGAACGGCCCGCCAATTGTGCGGGCCGTTCTTCCTTGACGCCTGGTGCAAGAGTCCGCAACTGGCTTCGAACCGGCTACTCTTCGCTGACCCACAGCAGTGGAGTCGACCACATGCCGGAGATGCCATTGGCGAAGAAATTATGGATGCGAGGCGAAGCCGGGAAAATACTCTGCCCGAAGTAGAGCACGCCCCAGTGGGCATCGTCGTTGGCGATGTTGGCCTGCTGGATATTGAGGTCGCGTCGCCGTTCGGGGTCGAGTTCGTACAGGGCCTCATCGTTCAGGACGTCGTATTCCTCGTTGCAAACCCGCGGCAGGTTGAATCCGGCGGGCGGAATCGCGTCGCAGCGATAGAGCAGTCCCAGATCGTCGATCGTCCAGGTGATCTTGATCAGGGCGAGCTGGCTGCTGCCATCGATGATCTGCGGCGCAAGGGTCGGGGCCGGGATGGCCGAAGGGATCACCTCTACACCGATCGCCTGCCATTCCTGCTGCAGGTAGGGAACGAGCTGCATGTTGACGGGCTCGTCTGCGCTGTAGACGAAGTCCACGCTGAACTTCACGCCATCACGCTCGCGAATGCCATCGCCGTCCGAATCGACCCAGCCGATCGATTCCAGGAGTTCATTCGACTTTTCGGGGTCATAGGTGTAGACGGTGGACACCTGGTCTGGTGAAAAGGCTGGGGAGGACGGCGGCTGAATACCGATGGCCGGGACACCGAGTCCATTGAGGATGCTGTCGACAACCAGTTCCCGGTCTACCGCATACATCAGTGCTTGCCGTGCCTCGGGTTCGACGAAGAACTCACCGATTTCCGGATCGGCATTGCCGATGAAGGCGGTCCAAGACCAGTCGTCGAAGACCTGAAACTGGAACTCGGGATTGCTGGCCTGGAGACCCTCGTATTGCTCGGGAGAGATCTTGTAGGCGATATCGACTTCGCCGGTGATCAGGGCCTGAATGGCGGTCTGTGGGTCCTTGTGCACGCGCAGGGAGAACAGGTCGATGGCAGGCAGCAGTTCCGGCACGAAGTAGTCGTCGTTGCGCTCAATGGTGGCATGATCGCCACCCACCCATTCGACGAAGCGGAATGGTCCGGAGCCAACGACCTGGCTCGGGTCAGTCCCGGTCGAGCCGGGCGCGGCACCCCATTCCGAAATCGGAATATCCGCCCAGATATGCTGCGGGATGATGGGAATGGCTGCGATTGTCTTCTCCAGTGCCTGGGCCATCGGGGCCGACACCGTCATCTCGAACGTCTTGTCGTCCACCGCGCGGTAGGAATTGACGACCTGCATGAAATCGGAGCGGATGGGACTCAACGAATCCTCGTCGAGCACGGCTTCGAAGGTAAAGACGCAATCTGCCGCCGTGACGGGCTGGCCATCGTGCCAGTTCGCGTTTTGGTTGATGTGGAAGGTATAGGTGATCCCATCGTCCGATCGTTCCCAGTAGTCGGCCAGATCGGGCACCATCGTCCCATCGACGGGGCTCTGGATGGCGAGGTAACTGAACACGAAGTTGATGACGTAGAGGGCGATGACGTCGCTGCGGATCACCGGATTCAGCGTGGCAAGGTCAGTGGTGGTGCCCATGATGACGTGACCACCGGTCGACTCCGGGGGCTCGATCGGAAGGCTCGCCCAAAGGTGCTTCAGGTACTCGTCCCGCGTGATGGACGTCATGCCAAGTCCACCGGCCACCGGCGAGGCCCCCGGTGTGGCGGATTGCGCAGTGGCCTGGCGGGCAAGAATGGCTGCCGATCCAAGCGAAACACCAGCAGCGCCCGCAGCGGCACTCCCCAGCAGACGGCGACGATTCGCCACCAACGACACCGCGCTTCCGGACCCGTTCATTTGTCGCATGTTGATTTCCTCCCTCGGCCAGAGCTTCGAGCGCATGTCCCTCTCAGATTCGACAGGCTATCGCAACCCGAACATCCTACCGGGCAGGCAAGGGGTGTCAATATACGAGTAACCAAAACAGGTGAGCGCAACCGTAGCCGATCTCAGGTGTCTGCGGAGCCGCAAGCGGGACGGTCTGCTGCCGGGCAGGTCGCGACAACGAAGATCTTCTGCGGGGCGGGAGGCTCGAAAGCAGATGATGCGAATTGTCAGGCGACCGGGAGAACCGTTTCGTCGAAGGTACGGCCAGCCTGTTCGGGAGTGATGCGAAGGCGCTCGAGATGCCAGAGGTTGCGCGGCAGGGCGGCGTGGAAATCTACCGTCAGCTTGTCGATCGCAGCAGCACGTTCAAGGTACTGCGCACGCATCGCGGCCCGGATCAGGACCAGGTCGTCGACGGTCAGCGTGCGGTGAGTCGGAATCTCGAGATCCGCGCCATGGCGCAACACCCGCCACCAACGTCGCCAGAATGGGGATCGCGTGGTTTCGGGAGACTCCGCCTGAGGCCGGGGATCCTGCAGGTCGGCAATCTTCTCCTGCAGGTAGGTGCTGGAGTTGGCAAGAAACGCCTGGAGGTCCGTTTTGCCCTGGGTGATCCGGCGGTCGAGCTCCATCCAGGTCGGTTCGTAGCCGGCGTTCTTCAACGTTCGCAGGGCCGAGGCCATCTCCGGGGCAAACGGCGTGTCTTCCAGCTTGATTGGTTTCCCGGCATCGGGCAGGTTGTCGAACTCGCCCCGCTCCTGGGACGCCCGGATCTCGTCCTCGATCCAGGTGTCCCAGCTTGCGATGGCTTTACGTTGATAGTCACCTTCGTGACGAATGGGCATGGCGCCTCCTCATTGAAGCCTTGCGCCCGGAACGTCCTGGTCAGGCGAGGGCCTGGTCGAGGTCGGCAATGAGGTCGTCGATATGCTCGATGCCGACCGACGAGCGAATCAGGCTCTGGCTGACCCCGACGCCGGTCCCCTCAACGCTGATATGCGTCATCTTGCCGGGGTGCTCGATCAGGGACTCGACCCCGCCAAGGCTTTCGGCCAGCAGGAAAATCTTCGTCCGCTCGACAACCCGCTTGGCCGCCTCGAACCCGCCCTTCATGGTGAACGAAACCATGCCGGACCCAGCCTTCATCTGGCGACGGGCAATCTCGTAACCAGGGTGACTTGGCAGGAGCGGATAGTAGACCGTCTCGACGGCCGGGTGCGCTTCCAGGAACTCGGCGACCGCCAATGCGTTGGCACTGTGGCGGTCCATCCGCACGGCGAGGGTCTTGAGTCCGCGGACGGTCAGCCAGCAATCGAACGGACTCGGGACCGCCCCGGCCGCATTCTGCATATTCTGCAGAGACGCGCCGATTTCGGGGTCATTGCCGGTCAAGGCCCCACCGACGACATCGGAGTGGCCGCCCATGTACTTGGTGGTGCTGTAGAGCACGATATCGGCACCGAGCGCGAGTGGCTGCTGCAGGTAGGGCGTGGCGAACGTATTGTCGACGACCAGCAGGGCGTTGCCCTCGTGCGCGATCTCCGCCATCGCGGCGATGTCGGTGACGCGGAGGTTCGGGTTGGTCGGCGTTTCGACCCAGACGAGCTTCGTTTGCGGGGTCATCGCCGCACGACTGGCCTCGAGATCGCCGAAGTTGGCGAGGTTGGTCTTGATGCCGTAGCGAGTCAGCGTCTCGACCAGGAACCGGTAGGTACCGGAATAGATGTCGTCGGAGAGCAATACCTCGTCGCCAGGGTTGAGCAGCCAGGTGATGTTCTGGGCCGCAGCCGTGCCGGAGCCATAGCAGAGTGCCCAGTTGGACGCCTCCAGGGCGGCAATCTGGTCTTCGAGGGCGGTGCGGGTGGGATTGCCGGTCCGGCCGTACTCGTAGCCCTTGAACTCGCCGAGCGCGTCGTGGCGGTAGGTGCTGGCCATATTGAGCGGAATCACGACCGAGCCGGTGGTTGGATCAGGGTCCTGGCCACTTCGAATTGCCCGGGTTTCGAAGTGCTTGTCGCTCCAGTCGGTCGGCTGGCGCCGCTGATTGGGTAGGTTGGGATCGAACATTCCTGCTCCTGCGCATTTTGGGATTGATGCCTGGGGTGGGCGTGCCGCCATTCCGGGTGTCCGGGCGCGGAAGGCGGTCGCCACCGTTCCCCATGTTGTACCCGGTTGGGCCACTCACGACAACACCGGCCGCCACCTGAATCTGGCAAGGCCGGTGTTGTCGCCGGTTGACGGGAAGGCTGAACGTCAGACCCGAGCGGTCAGCCAGTCGATGACGCGCTGGTAGTAGTCCGCCTTGTGCTCGTTCGGACCTGAGTGGAACATCAGGTGGGAACCGCCCGGATAGCGCGCAAACTCGGTTTCGA